>FR892200.1:27172-41824 GCA_000433115.1 Ruminococcus sp. CAG:382 | reverse complement strand
GGCGCTTTCAAAGATTACCGTTGTGGTTGCATCGTTGATTTCGCTGTTTTCGCCGCCCATAACTCCGGCAAGCGCAATGGGCTTTTCACCGTCTGCGATGACTAGCATCGATGAATCGAGCTTGTGCTCGTTTCCGTCAAGGGTGATTATCGATTCATTTTCTGCGGCACGGCGAACAATGATGCTTTTGCTCTTTATAAAGTCATAGTCAAACGAATGCATCGGCTGACCGTATTCAAGCATGACATAATTTGTGATGTCGACGATGTTGTTTATAGGTCTGACTCCGCAGGCTCTGAGACGGGCTCTCAGCCAGAGCGGAGAGGGAGCGATCTTTACGTTTTTGACTGCTTTTGCGCAGTATCTGGGGCAAAGCGTCGGATCGTCGACTCTGACGGAAAGATAATCGGAGATGTCATCTTTTCCGTCGCCCTTCGGGCATACGGGCTCGGTATATTTGAATTTTTCGTTCAGAGCTGCGGCGCTTTCGCGTGCTATCGCGGTGAACGCAAGGCAATCGGGACGATTGAAGGTAAGCTCAAAATCGACGATTGTGTCGTCAAGCATACATACGTCTTTTATGTCGTCACCGGGCTTGCAGTCTTCTTCAAGAATGAATATGCCGTCTTCTATTGCATACGGGAAATCGTGTTTGTCGAGACCCAGTTCGCCGAGAGAACAGAGCATACCTTCGGAAAGCACACTGCGGAGCTTTCCGGTTTTTATTGTCTTTCCGCCGGGCAGAAGTGCGCCGTTCTTGCATACAGGGACAAGGTCGCCTGCCTTTACGTTCTGAGCACCGGTGACGATCTGAAGCGGCTTTCCTTCACCGACATCGAGCTGGCATATGATGAGGTGGTCGGAATCCGGGTGTTTTTCCGTTGAAAGAATCCTGCCGACAACGACGTTCTGAATATCTTCCCCCAGTTTTTCATAGCCTTCGACTTTTGTCCCGCTCATGGTCATGGCTTCGGTATAGTCGCGGGTGCTTACGTTTATATCGGCGTAGTCTTTTATCCAGTTTAATGAAACTTTCATTGATATATATGTCCTTTACAAAATTTCGTGATTTTAGAACTGCTCAAGGAAACGTACATCGTTTTCGTAAAGCAGTCTGAGGTCGTCAATGCCGTATTTACGCATACAGACTCGTTCGATACCTACGCCGAACGCGAATCCGCTGTATACATCCGGGTCGATATCACAGCCGGCAAGCACGTTGGGATGCACCATGCCCGCACCCAGCATTTCGATCCATCCTTCACCTTTGCAGAGACGACAGCCCTTGCCGCCGCATACGAAGCATGAGAAGTCGACTTCAACCGAAGGTTCTGTGAAAGGGAAGTTGTGGGGACGGAAACGTGTCTTTGTTCCTTCGCCGAACATGGAACGCGCAAACTGATCAAGCGTGCCTTTAAGATCGCAGAGCGTGATATGTTTGTCGATGACAAGACCTTCAAGCTGATGGAACATGGGTGAATGAGTTGCGTCCGCGGGGTCGCAGCGATAAACTCTGCCGGGAGATATGATGCGTATCGGAGGACGGCGGGTTTGCATTGCTCTTATCTGAACCGGAGATGTCTGGGTACGGAGAACGACATCGTCGCTGAGATAGAATGTGTCCGTTTCATCGCGTGACGGGTGGTCGGCGGGAGCGTTCAGTGCGTCGAAATTGTTATGTGTGCTTTCCACCTCGGGACCTTCTACAATATCAAAACCCATACCGATGAATATTTCTCTCATCTGGTTTTCGGTCTGTCGCAGAGGATGGAGCACACCGATGTGCTTTTCCTTTGCGGGAAGTGTTACGTCGATTTTTTCGGAAGCAAGGCGGGTGTTCATGAACTGCTCCTTCAGCTCGGCTTCCTTTTTTTCTATTGCAGCTTCGATATTCTGACGTATGACATTGGCAGCAGCGCCGATGACGGGACGTTCATCTGCGGAAAGGCTGCCCATGCCTCTGAGGATTGCGGTAAGCTCGCCCTTTTTGCCGAGATATTTGACACGTGCGGCTTCAAGCGCCGTACCATCCTTCATCGCGGCAATGGCGGCTGCCGCATTTGCTTCGATTTCTTTCAGTTTGTTAAGCATGATGTATTCCTTATTTAATATTATTGATGATATATTGTGTGATCGACGCGGCGTGATGAGCCGCAGTCTGCTCAAAATCATTGATAAGTTCTGCCGATGCGTTCGCAAAATCGCATACTGCACGTATCACGGCAAACGGAACGTCGTTTATCAGGCAGACATGTGCGACCGCTGCGCCCTCCATTTCGGTGCATTCAGCCGTGAATTCTTCTCTCAGACGTCTTTTCACATCGTTGTCATTGACAAAACAGTCGCCGGAAACGACAACACCGGTACGGTATTTCGCACCGAGTGCTTCACAGGCTCGCTCGGCAAGCGAAACAAGCGTTTCATCTGCAGTAAACAGTCTTGAAAACGGCGGATTGCGTTCAAGTATCTCAAGCGGGTGAAAGTCGTGATACGCCAGCTTTGAGGCGATTACGATTTCTCCGAGTTCAATGTCGTTTGCCACACCGCCCGCGACACCGGTGTTTATAATGCGGTCGGGCTTGTATGTGTCTATGAGCTTTTGTGTTGCAGCGGCGGCATTCACCTTACCGACACCGGATTTTGCAATAACGATTCTGTTTCCGCCTTTATCGACGGAAAACGCGTTGCCGTCCGAAGATTTTGCACCGAACGATGAAATGAGCGCTTCAACCTCATTTTCCATCGCTCCGATAATCAATACAATCATATTTTTCCCCAATGTTTTATTCAAGATAATCCTTCAGACGCTTGGAGCGGCTGGGATGGCGCAGTTTTCGGAGCGCTTTTGCTTCGATCTGGCGTATGCGTTCACGCGTGATGTTGAACACCTTGCCGACTTCCTCAAGCGTCTTGGGACGACCGTCCTCGAGACCGAAGCGAAGCTTCAGAACATTTTCTTCGCGCGGTGTGAGAGTGTGAAGCACTTCAAGAAGCTGTTCGCGCAGCATACTGTATGATGCAGCCTCCTGAGGTGCGGGAGCGTTGTCATCCGCAATGAAATCGCCGAGATGGCTGTCTTCCTCTTCGCCGATAGGCATTTCAAGAGAAACGGGCTCCTGTGCGATTTTAAGGATCTCGCGCACCTTTTCAACAGGCAGATTCATTTCCTTTGCAATCTCCTCGTCGGTAGGCTCGCGCCCCAGCTCCTGAAGCAACTGACGCGAAACACGAAGAACTTTATTGATGGTTTCCACCATATGGACAGGTATGCGTATCGTGCGTGCCTGGTCGGCAATGGCACGGGTAATTGCCTGCCGTATCCACCATGTTGCATATGTGGAGAATTTATATCCCTTGCCGTAGTCGAATTTGTCAACGGCTTTGAGAAGACCGAGGTTACCCTCCTGAATGAGGTCAAGGAAGAACATACCGCGGTTGACGTATCTTTTTGCTATACTGACAACGAGGCGCAGGTTGGCTTCAACGAGCTGCTTTTTTGCGGCGACGTCACCCCGCGACATTTTTTCGGCAAGCTCAAGCTCCTTTTCGGCGGAAAGCAGCGGAACCTTGCCTATCTCCTTGAGATACATCCTGACCGGGTCGTCGATGGATACGCCCTCCTGTGCAAGGAACGAGACGACTTCCTCGGGATTTTCGTCGATCTCCTCCTCAAGTTCGGAGATCTCGTCCTCCGGTATGTCGAAGACTGTGTTGTCAAGATCGTTTGTTACTTCGATACCCGACGATTCAAGTGTTTCGTATGCTTTGAACAGCTTGTCCACCGGGCAGTCCCCGTCATCGATGATGTCAAGGACCTCCGCTGCGGTGATCGTGCCCTTCATTTTGCTGCGTTCGATCAGTTCGCTCTGGAAATCGTCCGACGGTGCCGCAGCAACTGCCGCGGTATTATCGGTCTGTTCGGGTGTCATTTCTTTTTTCTTTGGCATTTTGATTTATTCCTTCCGATCGGCTTTGTTTTGTCTGAGTGAATTTATGTAATCGGTGAGCCCGTTTATGGGGTCGGCTTTTATCATCGCATCGGCAAGGCGTTTTTGCTCCTCCTGCTTCAGAGCGGCAATAAGCGCTCTCGCCTCATTAACGGTATTGCCCGTCAGCTTGGCGCGTTTTGCGATCATACGCGCGACCGCTCCGGCTTCATCGGGTGAAAGCTCTCCGTTTTTTGAAATTGTAACTTCGTTTCCGCTTACAAAATCGTCGCGGAACATTTCATATATTTTTCTGTCGAATCCCGTCGCAAACAGTTCCGGCGTAATCTCCGACGCGATTTCCTTTGCGATGTCCGGACGGTTCATCAGAATACCGAGCAGTCGCTCTTCCATTGCGGCAGCCGAGGAAAAACGTATTTTGTCGCGGTTGACTTTGTCGCCGTAGCCCTCAGCTTCGCGGAGCTCGCTTTTGATCTTTTCCGTTTTCTGCTTATGCTCCGTGCGCCTGAACCGGATCTCAACCTCTTCGGTTACGATTTTCGCGGGGAGATCCAGCTTTTCTGCAGCTCTTCTGGCGTAAACTTCGCGTTCCGTCCTGTCCCATATCCCGCCGATGTAAGCATACAGGGCAGATGCCGCCTGAAGTTTACCGTCGGGCGTCGATATGTCGTTTTGGGAGATTATGCGGTCAATGGCGTAGTCAACCTGCCCGGAAGAGCCTTTGAGCCTGCGCCTGAATGCTTCTGCGCCGAATTTTTTGATGAATTCGTCGGGATCCTTTGTCTCGTTCCCGAGATCGATTATTTTCGCTGAAACGCCAACCTCATTCAGCAGGCGTATCGCCTTGTCGGTCGCGTTACGCCCCGCCTTGTCGATATCGTATGCAAGAAACACGGTCTTGACAAAGCGTGATATCATACGGGCATGCTCCGACGTTATGGCAGTGCCAAGCGTTGCTACCGCATTTGAAAAACCCGCCTGCTGCAATGCTATTGCATCGACCGCCCCCTCGCACATTATCAGCGTTCCGTCGTTGTTTTGCTTTGCAATGTTCATGCCGAACAGCACCTTGCTTTTCTTGAATGCCGGCGTGTCTGATGTGTTGATATACTTTCTTTCGTCCTGTTCATTAAGTCTGCGTCCCGAAAATGCGACGCAATCGCCGTTTATGTCAAAAACGGGGAACATGATGCGGTTCCGGAACATATCGAACGGTCTGCCGTTTTTGGATATGCCTATGAGAAACGCCGTTTTCATTTCTTCGTCTGAAAAGCCCTTGGAACGCAGATGGTCGTAAAGGCTGCTCCAGCCGTCAGGCGAATATCCGATTCCGAATCGTTTTATTGTGACCGGTGTGATCTTGCGCTTTTCGAGGTATGCACGTGCATTTTCGCCGATATCCGAATAAAGGCAGGCGTAAAAGAAGCGTCCCGCCGCTTTTGTCACTTCTATGACGCGCTCGCGGCTGACCGACGGCTTTCTTGTATACTCTTCCTGTGCCGGATCCTGCTCAATCGGGATCCCCGCTCTTTCGGCAAGCGTTTCGACTGCCGAAGGATAGTCAAGCCCTTCCGTCTGCATAACAAAGCCGAATATATCTCCGCCGGCACCGCAACCGAAGCAGTAATAGCTTTTCGTTGCCGGAAACACAGTGAAGGACGGTGATTTTTCGTTGTGGAACGGACAGATGCCAACAAGGTTGCTGCCCGCGCGTTTCAGCGGTACATATCGGCTGACAACCTCTTCGATCGGATTCCTGTCCTTTATTTCGTCAATAAATTGTTGTGAAAACCTCATTTTCTCTTACTTGAGCTGCCATACACGCGGCACGAACAGCTCCTCATAAAGTGCCAACGCATACCGGTCGGTCATGCACGCGATGTAATCGCATACCGAGCGTGAAAGCCCGTCTTCGGCAATATTCCTGCGGTATTCCTCCGGTAATCTGTCGGGCTGTTTTGCGTAATATTCGTAAATGTGCGTCAGCATGTCACTGACCTTGCCGTCCTCGCTCTTTGCCTCCGAGCCGAAGTATACTCTGTCAAACAGAAATGTCCTGAGCGCCTCCATGGCGGTGAGATACGGCTCGTTCATACCGATTCCGTCTCTCGCGTCGTGATCTATCACGGCGTTGACCATTGACGAAATACGCTCGCTGTGTGTTTTGCCGAGTATATCCGTGCATTCCGAGGGCAGGGCGTCGATCGTAAGGATTCCTGCACGTATCGCGTCGTCTATGTCGTGATTTATGTATGCGATGCGGTCGGCAAAACGTATCAGCTGTCCTTCAAGAGTTTCGGCTTTTGCCGCTCCGGTATGGTGAAGCATACCGTCCCTGACTTCATATGTGAGGTTCAGATTTTCCAGCTTGTCGGCAACGCGAAGGCTCTGTTCGTTGTGCCTGAATCCCGATGTGCAGAGCTGATTCAGAACTCGTTCGCCCGAATGACCGAATGGTGTATGTCCGAGGTCATGCCCGAGAGCAGCCGCTTCGACGAGATCTTCATTCAGGCGCATGGAACGAGCGATCGTGCGTGCGATCTGCGCGACCTCAAGTGTATGCGTCAGGCGCGTGCGGTAGTGATCCCCTTCAGGTGCAAGAAACACCTGCATTTTATGCATGAGACGGCGGAAGGATTTCGAATGAATGATTCTGTCACGATCGCGCTGAAACGGCGTTCGTATGGGGCAGGGTTCAACGGGCTTCAGTCTGCCGCGGGTGTTTTCAGAAAGAAACGCTTCGGGGCGGAGATATTCACGCTCTATGCGGTAAGTCAGCTCTTTCATGCCGTAAACTCCTCTCAAAAAGCCTGATAAGGGTATACACAGATACATTAACAATATAATATACGCACAGAAAAACCGGATTCCTCTTTTTTGCGAAAAAACTTTTTTCATACAATAATTATTCAGCTTGCAATATGAAAATAATTCACGAAAAAACCTTGCGTTTTTAATGTTGCCGTGCTATAATAACATGATACAGTAGGGTAAAAGGGAGGCGTATCGTTTGTTCGGCTATGTGAAGCCGAGAGCCTGTGAGCTTCTCGTGAAGGAATACGAACTTTATAAATCCGCGTATTGCGGCCTTTGCATTGAAGGCGGCAGGGAGGTGTCACGCCTGACGCGCTTTCTCCTGAATGACGATTTCGTGTTCCTCTGTCTGCTGCGCATGGCGGTGACAGGTGTCAAGCCTGAAACCGCAAAAAAACGTTGCCCCTTTCATGTCGCAAAGCGGAATGTGCTTGTGAAGAACGAATGTGTGACGTATTCCTGCGCTGCGTTTGCCATACTGACATTTGAAAAATTTATTGACGACGTAAAAGATTCAAAGGGCTTGAAGCGTTTTTTGAAGCGTCTCGCATTGCCATATCTGAAGCTAATGAAACGTCGTGCCGAAAAGCTGTATCCATCTCTCACAATGATAGCGTCAAAGCATCTTGCACGTCTTTCTGCGCTTGAAGCGGACGGAAGCTGTACTGTCGATGAAGCTGCCGAGCCGTTTGCTTCGTTGGTTGCGGATTTTTGTGCTGAGGGTATCGACGGAACTCAGTACCGTATACTCCACGAATGCGGATACCATCTCGGAAGATATATTTATCTCATCGACGCTTTTGAGGATTGCATTGATGACGAGAAAAACGGTGAATACAACTGCCTGAATGCAGAATTCGGCTCTGCCGCAAAAACCGTCTCGGCAGCTGATACGGTTCATCTGACATTGCGTGACAGCATGACGGCGCTGTGCCGCGCTTTTGCGCTCTGCGAGGAATGCGGCTACGGCAATCTGATATACAACATAGCACGTCTCGGAAGTGAGGACGCATTTGAACGTGCTGAAAGGAAATTATCCGAATGACTGACCCCTATAAGGTGCTTGGCGTTTCGCCGGATGCGACCGACGAAGAAGTGAAAAAAGCGTATTATTCGCTTGCAAAAAAGTATCATCCCGATGCATATCGCGACAATCCGCTCAAAGATCTCGCCGACGATAAGATGAAGCAGATAAACGAAGCTTATGACACGATAACAAAACAGCGTCAGAATGCCAGGAAAAACGGTTCAACATACAACAATTCATCCTATGACTCAGGCTCGTCATACAATTCGTATAACGGCAGCGCATACTCGCAGAGCTCTGTTTACGCACGAGTCCGCACTCTGATAAATCTCGGCAGATACAACGAAGCGGAAGTGGTTCTTTCAAGCGATAAATCGGCGCGCTCCACCGCCGAATGGTATTTTCTGAACGGTGTTATAGCCTATCACAAAGGCTCCATGTTTGAAGCACGTACATCACTTGAAACCGCTTGCCGCATGGCACCCGAAAACCCCGAATACGCTTCCGCTCTCGCACGGATGAACGGAGCGGCTTCTGACGATTACGACCGCTATAACGGTTCAAACACATGTTCTTCTTGCGATATTTGCGCCGGATTATGCTGTGCAAATATGTGCCTTGGCTGTTGCCGCAGGGGAACCGATATGGGATATATGCAGAAATCACGTTCAAACGCACGTGCCGTTGCTCTTGGCGGGATGCTGTCGGCACTCGCCGTGGCATTCATGTCGATAGGCAGCATCGTGCCTTCGCTCGATATGTCAAGCGCGTTTATCGCGGGAATCGTGGTGATTGTAGCCCGTCTTGAAATAAACCGCACGGCGCCGATATCGGTGTACCTTGTTGCCGGTATACTCTCTCTCGTTCTTCTGCCGAACCGCTTTGCGGGAATATGCTTCCTTTGTCAATACGGATTGTATCCGATTCTCAAGGAATATATCGAACGCATACGCATGAAACCGCTCAAGTGGACTGTGAAAATAGCGGCGTTCATGGCAATGTATTTTGTCATGATAAAACTCGGCGAGTATTTCACCGTGGCAACCGACGATATCCTTGAAGTTGCAGAGCCCGTATTGTACGCGATCGGGCTTGTCACTTCCGTAATATATGATTTCTTCCTGACCCTCATCGTAACACGGTACGATGTATTCGTCAGACGCTTCAAAAAAAGAAACACCAATAACAACAAATAAAGAGGTGCAGTAATGGCAAAAAGCATGACCGGCTACGGCAGAGCCCGCAGTCTTGTTGGCGGACGTGATATAACGTTCGAAGTCAAATCGGTGAACAATCGTTTCCTTGATCTCACAGTCAAGATGAGCCGCCTTTATAATCCGCTTGAGGACAGAATAAAACAACTCGTCAGAAACTATACAACGCGCGGCAAGGTTGACGTTTATCTTACCGTTGACAATATCGAAGGGGACAAAACGGAGCTTTCCGTCAACCGTGAATTTGTTGACAGCTATGTGCGTCAGCTCAGAAGCCTTCAGAATGAATATGAGCTTGCCGGTGACGTTGATGTGAGCCTTGTGGCTTCGCGTCAGGAGACTTTCATAACAAAGAAATCGGACGAGGATATGGAGTCGGTCTGGGCTGCGATCGAGCCTGTCGCAAGGGAAGCGCTTGAAGGCTATTTTGCAATGCGCCGTACCGAAGGCGAAAAGCTTAAGGACGATATCCTCTCAAGAATAGATAAGCTGGAACAGCTGAGGAATGCTGTTTCCAAGATGGCTCCCGCTTCTGTCGCGGCGGCAAAAATGCGTATGCTTGAGCGTGTAAAGGAGCTTTGCGGCAATGTTCCGCTTGACGAAGCACGCCTTATCACCGAATGTGCCGTATATGCGGATAAATCCGATATAACCGAAGAACTTGTGCGTTTGGGAAGCCACTTTTCACAGCTCAGAAAACTTCTTTCAAAGGACGACAATATCGGCAAGACCGTAGATTTTCTGCTTCAGGAAACAAACCGCGAAATCAATACCATCGGTTCAAAATCGAGCGACGTTGAAATTGCCAACATTGTCGTCGAGGTGAAGAGCGAGCTTGAAAAGATACGCGAGCAGATTCAGAACATTGAGTGACGGAGGGCGAACATGAGGCTTATCGATATCGGATTCGGCAACACCGTCAATGCTGACCGCGTTGTGTGCGTTGTGTCACCGGATTCGCTCCCGGTGAGGCGTCTTGTACAGGACGCAAAGAATATCAACCGCGTCATCGACGTGACCTGCGGAAAAAAGACCAAAGCTGTCATAGTGACCGACAGCGAGCATATAATCCTTTCCGCCGACGGTGTTGACGAGTTGCTCGAGAGGTTTAACAGCAATGACTGAAGGAATGCTTCTGATAATATCGGGACCTGCCGGTTCCGGAAAAGGTACTGTTGTAAGCGAGCTTATGAAGCTTGACGATGGGTATACCTACTCAGTATCCGCGACGACAAGAAGTCCGCGCTCGGGTGAAAAAAACGGTGTCAACTATTTTTTCGTGACACGTGAACAGTTTGAAGAGAAGATTGCAAACGGCGGTATGCTCGAATATGCCGAATATGTCGGGAATTATTACGGCACACCGCGTGAATTTGTAAAACAGCGTCTTGCGGAAGGCAAGAATGTGATTCTCGAAATAGAGACCTGCGGAGCAATGCAGGTAAAACGTCTTATGCCGGAAGCGGTCATGATCTTCATATGTCCGCCCGATGCCGCAACACTCGAAGCGCGTCTGCGCGGCAGAGGGACAGAGGACGAGGAGACAATACTCAGGCGGCTTGACAAGGCAAAACGCGAGATCGCTCTTGCGTCCGATTATGATTACCTTGTGATCAACAGAGACGGCAAAGCGGCTGAAGCCGCTGGGACGGTGCAGTCGGTTGTCGCCGCAGAGCGCTGCAGACGCATGAAAGACAGAATTGCGGACATATTTTTCGCGCAAAATAAATAAGAAATACTTAAAATATATTGATTTTCAAGACAAATCAGGAGGAAAACAAAATGCTTCTTCATCCTACAGTACAGGAACTGACATCCCAGAAACACGTCAACAGATACACCATAGTCATTGCCACCGCAAAGGGTGCACGCTATCTTGTCGATAAGGAAAACCGTGAACGCGAGGAAGCCGAGCTTCTTCGCGAAACAAATCCTGTCAAGGACAGCAAGAGCGATGACATTTTCGAAAGAGAATGCGAAAAGCCCGTCAGCGAGGCTGTCAGAAAAATCGTTGATGACGAATTCAAGATCATTGTGCCTTCCGAAACTCCCACAAAATAACAGCAAACCGAATGCAAAGGACATATGCCCACGTCTATATCCTTGACGCCGCATACCGTATTGATAAACGGTATGTGTACTTTGTTCTGCCCGAACAGCGTGAAACGATAGAGGTCGGAAGCCTCTGCGTTGTTCCGTTCGGCAACTCCAACCGCCGTCAGACGGCTGTGGTTGTCGGATTCTCGGAAACTGTCGACTATCCGCAGGTTAAGCCGGTCGCGGAGGTGCTTGAATATCCTGTAAGACTGACGTCCGAGCTTATCGAACTTTGCACATTCATGAAGGAACGCTTTTTCTGTACCTTCGGTGCCTGTGTAAAGACGATACTCCCGCCCGGTATAGGCATCCGCAGCAGTACCTTCTGGTCGGCGCTCCCGTTTGAACGCGACCGACTCAACGACAAGGCGTCGTTTATTTACGATAAGCTTGTCTGCGGCGGCAGGGTTTCGGAAACCGAACTGGTATGCGAGTTCGGAGACGAGGTCGTGACGTTGCTCCGCGCGATGAAGGAGATAGGCGCGACGGAAAAAATCACCGAAGTGAAGAAAACCGTCAATGAAAAAACGCTTACGATGTTCAGGCTGAAGCAAAGCTCCGACGGGACATATCCCGATCCGGCATCATTCCGCAGCGAAAAGCAGAAAAACATCGTCGATTTTCTTTCCGGCGGAGGCAGTTTGTCATTTGCCGACGGCGAAGAGCTTTACGGTGCCGGTCGTTCAGTATTCACAACGCTTGAAAAAAACAATGTGATAGAACGTTATACCGTGCGTATTGACCGTGACCCGCTGACTCCGCTCTGCGATGAAAAATACCGGAATTATGAGCTGTCCGACGAACAGAAAAATGTGTTTTCGGCTGTTTCGGAACTTATGGACAGCGGGGAAGCAAAGGCGGCATTGCTTTTCGGCGTGACCGGAAGCGGAAAGACAAAGGTCATTATTGAAGCCTGCAAAAAATGTCTTTCCGAAAATAGGAGCGCAATCGTTCTGCTGCCCGAAATCGGACTTACTGCGCAGGCACTGGGTATATATAAAACCGTTTTCGGCGACAGACTGGCAGTCGTGCATTCCATGCTTTCAAACGGTGAACGTATAGATGCGTACCGTGCCGCCGCAAGCGGAAAAGCAAAAATCATCATAGGCACAAGGAGCGCCGTGTTTGCGCCTCTTGATAATATCGGACTCATTGCGATAGACGAGGAACAGGAGCATACATACCGCTCTGATATGTCACCAAAATATCATGCCCGCGATATAGCGCGTTTCAGATGCGGATATCATAAGGCGGTGATGCTTCTTTGCTCGGCAACTCCGTCTGTTGAGAGCTACTTCAAAGCCGAAAAAGGAGTTTACACTCTTTTGGCACTCAAAAACCGCTACGGAGGACTTTCGCTTCCCGACGTGGAGCTCGCAGACATACGTGGAGATAGCCGTATAACAGACGGGAAGTATATCGGCAAACGCCTTGCCGAGGAGCTTAAAAGAACGATTGACAACGGTAAGCAGGCTATACTGTTCGCAAGCCGCCGCGGTTACAGCTCACATCTTTCGTGCCAGTCGTGCGGGTATGTGTTTACCTGTCCGAACTGCTCCGTTTCCCTGACATATCATGCATACGGCAGCTTTGACAGAGCAAACAAGCTGATATGCCATTATTGCGGATATATGATACCGAAGCCGGTCGCCTGTCCTTCGTGCGGTGGCTCGCATATCGGATATTTCGGCTGCGGGACGCAAAAACTCGGCGAAGAGCTTGAGGAGCTGTTTCCGACGGCACGGGCGATACGCATGGATGCCGACACGACCGGCGAAAAAAATTCGCATGAGGAGATCCTGAACGCCTTCGGAAATGTACAGTACGATATCCTTTACGGTACACAGATGGTGGCTAAGGGGCTTGATTTTCCCAACGTCTCTCTTGTCGGTGTTATCAATGCCGATATGTCGCTTTTCATGAACGATTTCCGTGCCGGAGAGCGCACATTTTCGCTTTTCACACAGCTTGTCGGCAGAGCCGGCAGAAGCATGGGCGGCAGAGCGGTCATACAGACAAACGTACCCGATAACGAAATTCTGAACCTTGCCGCGGCGCAGGACTACGAACGTTTTTACAGAAGTGAGATAGAGATCCGCAGAGCTGTCGTTTTTCCGCCGTTTTGCGATATGGCAGTATTTTCGTTCATCGGCGATACGGAGGATGACGCGGACCGTGCTTCAACTTCACTTACGGGATTGCTTAAAAATTTCTACACACAGCATTTTACTTCCGTATCGATCGTTGTACTCGGACCGTACCGCGAAGGAATATTCAAACTGAAGAATAAATATCGCCAGCGTATTATTATAAAATACCGCGACAGCGCGGCATCGCGCCGTTTCCTGTCCGCGGCATATGCGGAGCTGTTAAAAGCGACACCGCACACCGTTAAGATTGAGCTGGATGTCAATCAGAGCATAATATAACCGTTTTATTTGGAGGAACAGCCATGGCACTGCTTAATATAAGAACCGAGGGAGACGAAATTCTCCGCAAAAAATGCCGCCCCGTTGAAGAGATAACGCCGCGGGTGCTTCAGCTTCTTGACGATATGCGGGAGACTCTCAGACACGCGAACGGCGCGGGACTCGCCGCACCGCAGGTGGGCGTTCTGAAACGTATTGCAATTGTTGATGATGGCGGAGAGATTATTGAACTGATCAACCCGGTAATCACTGAAAGCTCGGGTGAGCAGACCGGACCTGAGGGCTGTCTGTCGCTTCCCGGAGAGTATGGTGAGGTGACACGTCCGATGAATGTGACCGTGACCGCACTTGACAGGAACGGCAAGATATTCACATGCAAACGTGAGGGGTTTGTCGCACGCGCCTTCTGTCATGAGACAGATCACCTTGACGGAATACTATACATAGACAAAGCGGAAAGAATGCTTGATCCGGAGGATTTTGAAAGTTGAAAATAGTGTTTTTCGGAACTCCCGAGATTGCGTCGGGAGTGCTTGAGGCAGTGCTTGATGCCGGTCATGAAGTGAGTCTTGTCGTTACAAGAGCCGACAAGCCGAAAGGAAGAGGCAATAAGATCGTGTTCTCTCCCGTAAAGCAGCTTGCGCTTGAACGTGGTATAGAGGTGTATCAACCACAGACATTGCGCATACCCGAAGTGTGGGAACGCCTGAAAGCCGAAAACGCCGATATGTTCCTCACAGTTGCTTATGGCCGCATATTTCCGCGTGAGGTGCTTGATATGCCGCCTATGGGCTGCATAAATATTCATGCTTCACTTTTGCCGTATCTGCGCGGAGCGTCACCCATAAACCGTGCGCTCATGAACGGCGACAGAGAAGGCGGTGTGACCGTAATGCGTATGGACGACGGTGTCGATACAGGCGATATGCTTCTTGTAAAGAAAACGGAGATTCCGTCCGATATGTATTTTGACGAATACTATTCGGTAATAACAAAACTTGGCGCGCAGGCAGCCTGCGAATATCTTGAAATGGCTGCAAGAGGCGAAACCGTGCGCATTCCGCAGGATCATGCTCTTGCAACACATGCCGACAAGATAACAAAAGAAGACGAGGAGCTTGACC
>FR892200.1:25673-27132 GCA_000433115.1 Ruminococcus sp. CAG:382 | reverse complement strand
TGTGTTTAACCGCATACGCGGACTTTCACCCGAGCCTTGCGCAAGAATAACGCTTGCGGGCAAGCGCGTCAAGATATACAAAGCTCATCCCGGAAACGGTTCCGGAGCTGCGGGAACAGTTATTGCGGCAAACAAAAACGGAATCGAAATCGCCTGCGGAAGCGGCAGTATCATAATAACCGAGCTTCAGCCCGAATCGAAAGGCAGAATGACGGCGGCGGCTTTCCTCGCCGGTAATAAGGTGATGTAAATGTATCTCGATTGGTATTATATAATTCTCGTACTTCCCACGATTCTCGTCGCAGCGGCGATAAGCTGCTGGGTAAACACACTTTTCAAAAGATATTCAAAGGTAATGGCACGCTGCGGGATGACAGGACGTGACGCGGCGTTCTGCGTACTTGCAAACGCCGGTATACGAAACGTTCAGGTTGATTGCATTTCGGGCAACCTTACCGACCATTACGACCCATCATCAAATAAGATAAGTCTTTCGGAGGCGGTGTATTCATCACGCTCCGTCGCTTCGATCGCCGTTGCCGCTCATGAGGCGGGACATGCCTGCCAGCACGCAACCGGATATGCCTTTGCAAAACTTCGCAGCGCGATAGTGCCCGTCACAAACTTTACTTCGCAGATCGGCGTCATTCTTATACCGATCGGTATCGTGCTGTGCTATGCCGGCATGAACTGCGCATGGATCGCATATCTCGGTGTTATACTCTATTCATCATGTTTTGTATTTCAGCTTATAACTCTGCCTGTCGAATTTGACGCGAGCCGCAGGGCAATGAAAGCACTTCAGACAACCGGCACCCTGAGTGGCGAAGAGCTTTCGCAGGCGCGAAAAATGCTGACAGCCGCCGCGTTGACTTACGTTGCGGCTCTCGCGGCATCCGCAATGACGATTCTTCGCTTTCTCCTTATAATAGGTGATTCCGACAGGAGACGCAGATGAACCGCAAATTACCGCGTACTGCCGCTGCCGAGGCGCTGAAACGGATTCTCGGCAACGGTGCCTATTCGAATATAATCATCGGAAACGCGCTTGACGGAATGACCGACGTGACTGACCGCGCATTGTGCACGCGTATAGTCATGACTGCCGTAGAGAGGGCGAAAACACTTGATTTTGTCCTTTCGCCGTATTGCCGTAAAAAGCCCGATCCAACGCTCCGTGCACTTCTTTTCACCGGTGCGTCACAGATATTGTATATGGATCGCATACCCGATTCCGCAGCCTGTGACGAGACCGTCAAGGCTGCAAAGGAGCTGACCGATGAAAAACGCGCAAAATTTGTCAATGCTGTTCTACGCTCCGTATGCCGCGATAAGAAAAGCATTCCGGCAAAAATCGATACGGCTCCGGACGACATAAAGTATTCCGTCGACGCGTCTGTTATCTCAATGCTGAAGACACAGTACCCGGAGGAATATTCTTCGGTGCTGAACGCTTTTT
>FR892200.1:24912-25583 GCA_000433115.1 Ruminococcus sp. CAG:382 | reverse complement strand
CAGCTTGAAAACAGCGGTTGCGGATGTGAACGCAGAGATGGATTTCTCAGCGTGACCGTAGGAGCTTCCGCCGCGCTTTCACACGTTGACGAAGGTGTGTTTTATGTTCAGGGCTATGCATCACAATACGCCGTAAGAATGCTCGACGCGCATGAGGGCGAAACGGTTATTGATGTCTGCGCCTGTCCCGGCGGTAAAACTCTCGGGGCGGCAATCGATATGAAAAACAACGGCAGGATATATGCCTTCGATATCCATGAAAATAAGCTGTCGCTTATCGAAAAAGCGGCGGCAAAAGCAAATATCACCATAATTGAAACCGGGATCAACGACGGCAGGAAACCCAAGGCTGAGCTTTCAGGCGTTGCCGACAGGGTAATATGCGACGTACCGTGCTCGGCACTCGGCGTGATAGCTGCCCGTCCCGAAATAAGATATAAAAACGTTTCAGATCTTTCTGCGCTTGTCGAAACACAGTACCGTATACTTTGTGCTTCAGTCGAATATCTGAAAAAAGGCGGAACACTTGTATATTCCACCTGTACTTTTGACAAAAACGAAAATTCGTTGCAGATAAAACGCTTTATGAACGAACACGGCGGGTTCACCGTCGCGGAGGAAAAGCAGTTTCTCCCTGACGGCACAGCCGATGGCTTCTACTGCTGCAAAAT
>FR892200.1:0-24871 GCA_000433115.1 Ruminococcus sp. CAG:382 | reverse complement strand
TGATTTACTTCAAAAGCTCGATATTGCCGGCATGACAGCCGACGAAATAAAAGAATATTGTGTTTCGATCGGCGAAAAGCCGTTCAGAGCCGCGCAGATTTATAAATGGCTTAGAAAAGGTATTTCTTCATTCGATGAAATGACGGATGTTTCGGCAGCGCTTCGCGAAAAGCTCAAAAATGACTGCTTTATTGCCGGCTGTACGACTGTCAGAACACAGATATCCTCTGACGGCACGAGAAAATACCTTTTTGAGCTGTACGACGGTGAGCGTATCGAAAGTGTTTTCATGCAGTATGAACACGGAAATACCGTCTGCATTTCAACTCAGGCAGGCTGCCGTATGGGATGTTCCTTCTGCGCCTCTACCATTGACGGTCTCAAACGGAATCTTCTGCCTTCGGAAATGCTGGCACAGATAATTGCCGCGCAAAACGACACCGGAAAGCGCGTTTCGAATATCGTACTCATGGGAATGGGAGAGCCGCTTGACAATTATGACAACGTTATGCGCTTTATCCGTCTTGCCAATGATCCGCAGGGGCTCGGCATCGGTATGCGGCATATTTCGCTTTCCACCTGCGGACTGATTGAACAGATCGACCGACTCGCCGATGAAAATCTGCAGATAACACTTTCGGTTTCTCTTCATGCGCCAAACGGCGAAATACGCAGTACGATCATGCCCATAGCACGAAGGTACGGCTATGAGGAGCTTCTCGAAGCCTGCCTGCGATATGAGAAAAAGACCGGCAGACGCATATCGTTTGAGTATGCACTGATAGACGGAGTCAATGACCGCGTCTGCGATGCCGATGAGCTGGGCAGACGGCTCAGAGGCACTTTGTGTCACGTCAATCTTATACCGCTCAACTCTACAGCAAGGAAAATTTACAAAAGAAGCGAAAAAAAATCGATAGACCTATTTACAAAGACGCTCGAAAAATATAAAATTACAGTAACGGTGAGACGGAGACTCGGCAACGACATCTCCGCATCCTGCGGACAGCTCAGAGCGGAGGACGCGGGAAGACTGTAATACGGAACCCGGAAAAGGAGGATGTATCAGCTATGATATGTGTCGGCTGTACTGATATCGGCACAAAACGGAAGAACAATCAGGACACATTCCGCATAGAACAGACCGATCTGTACGCCTACGCCGTGGTTTGCGACGGCATGGGCGGAGCCAAAGGCGGCAGTGTTGCAAGTACTCTGGCGGCTGATACCTTCGCACGCTCTGTCAGAGGCGCAATGAAGAAGCGCAAATCCTCACCTACCTCAGGCGACCTGAGACGCATCATGATCTCAGCGCTGGAGGATGCAAACAGAGCGGTTTACGAGCTTGCGGTTTCCGATATCGAACTGGAGGGGATGGGTACGACGCTTGTCGCCTTTCTTGACTCCGGTAACGCGAAAACCGTGGTGCTGAATGTCGGCGACAGCAGACTTTACAAGCTGTCAAACGGCAGACTTACGCAGATAAGCAAGGACCATTCGTTTGTACAGTTTCTGATCGATAACGGTGCAATAACGCGCGAGGAAGCTCGTGTACACCCGAACCGCAATATAATACTCCGCGCTGTCGGAATCAACGATAACGCGGAAGGCGACATATTTTTTACCGACAGCTATGATATGCTGCTTATGTGTACCGATGGACTGACGAACGTCCTTACCGAGGACGAGATCGCCGCCGGACTTTGTGAGAACATGGATTTGGACAGCAAGTGCAGAAAACTTATCGACCTTGCAATAAGCAAGGGCTCAAACGACAATATCACTGTTGTCCTTTACGGCTGAAAGGAATAAATAATGAATAAATACGAAGCCTTTATCGGAAAAGTTCTTGACGGACGTTATAAAATTCTCGGGCTTGTGGGCGTTGGCGGCATGGCGTTTGTCCTCAAGGCTGAGGATCTTGCTATGAACCGTATCGTCGCAATAAAAGTGCTGAACGATCAGTATAACGGCGACGAACAGGCGGAAAAACGCTTTATTAATGAATCAAAAGCCGTCGCAATGCTGTCGAGCAAGCATATTGTCGGAATATACGACGTTGCGATTTACCCCGATATCAAATATATCGTCATGGAATTCCTTGACGGAATAACACTAAAGGAATACATGGACAAAAAGGGCAAGCTCCCATGGAAAGAAGCGTGCAATTATACGCTTCAGATACTCCGCGCACTTGAACACGCACACAGCAAGGGTGTTGTCCATCGCGATATTAAACCGCAGAATATAATGCTTCTGCACAACGGTGAGATCAAGGTCACTGATTTCGGCATCGCAAAAACGCCGAATATGCCTGCCGTTACAATAACGGACAAGGCTATCGGCACGGTTTACTATATCAGCCCCGAGCAGGCGGGAGGCAAGGAAACTTCCTATGCGTCGGATATCTATTCGGTCGGCGTAATGCTTTATGAAATGGTGACCGGCGAGCTGCCGTTTGTGGCTGACAGCCCTGTGACGATTGCCATGATGCAGATAAACGACACTCCGAAGGATCCGCATCAGCTTTGCCCCGATATTCCCGTCGGCGTGTCGCAGATAATCCTCAAGGCGATGGCGAAATCTCCCGATGATCGTTTCACTGACGCTCATTCGATGCTTAAGGCGATCGATTATGTCATAAAAAATCCCGATGTAGTGTTTGCCGACGAATCGTCGAAAAACGGCAGAACGGGTAAGGGAGTCATCGATATAAACATGGAAGATAACGATGACCTCGGGGATGACCTTGTCGCATCCGGCGAAAAAAAGCCGAAGAAAAAGAAAAGAAGCCGCTTTGCAAACAAGATAAAGGAAAAGCAGAGCAGTTCGCTGTTTCCGGTTATAACGGGCGTGTTTTTCGCGTTTTTCATCGTTGTCCTCACGGTCGGCGGATATATCCTTATAAAATGGCTTCCGCTTCTGTTCCAGAGCGATGAACCCAATGAATTTTATGTCCGGGACCTCCTCGGCATGGAATATACGGACGCGCTTAAAAGCGAGCTGGAAAGTCAAAGCTACATGGTGACGGTCAAGGAGGGCTATTATCCGGGCAGAGGCTTCGGAAAAATCATACTTCAGGATCCGACCTCCGGTCCAAAGCGTTTGACTGGTGAAATATGCCGTATTACACTTACGGTGAACAAGTATCCCGATGAGCTTACCGTTCCCGATGTCAAATATCGCAAGGCGTCGGATGCGGAACGTATACTGAAAAAATACAATCTTGACTCTACCGTTGAATATGTGACCGACACATTTGCAAATGAAGGGCAGGTCGTGCGGACATATCCCGAGATCGGTGCTTCTGTCGATGCAGGCAGAACGGTGACGCTTTATGTCTGCAAGGGCAGTGGTACGAGTACCGCAAAAATGATGCCCGATGTTCTCGGACTTACTCTTGACGAGGCAATAAAGAAGCTCGACGAGGCATATTACAAGTACAAAATCGAGCAGGTCGAATCGCTTAAGCCGAAGAATACTGTTGTTGAGCAGTCGATAGCTCCGTATACAACCGGCCTTGAGGCTTGGACTGTTGTGACGCTGAAGATCAGCAAGCAGTCCAATATGACGACCGTTCCGAAGCTGACCGGAGAAACGTTTGAACGTGCTCAGGAGCTTCTCAGCGCGGCGGGTCTTAATCTCGGCAGAAAATTCTATGATGAAAACAGCAGCGAACCGGTCGGCACCGTACTTCAGCAGAGCATTGAAGATGGTACTGAAATACTGACCGGAACGGAGATCGATATAACGATCAGCGGCAAGAAAATTGTGTACGCCGATGCCGTACCGGAGGTACTCGGCAAAGATTTCATTGAAGCGCAGCTTGAAATGGTACAGGCGGGATATGTCGTCAAGTTCGAATACGTCATATCCGATAAGCCGGAAAATACCGTGATAAATCAGTCCATAGCCGCAGGCTCTGAGGGTTATGAAGAGGGTACGGAGGTTGTGCTTTATATTGCGGAGGCATCCAACAAGACGAAGGTTCCCAAACTGTTCGGAATGACGCTTGTCGAAGCGGAACAGCTCCTGATTTCAAAAAATCTCCGCCTTGGTGAAGTAACCTATGATCCCGAGTCGCCTTTCACTCCCGGCACTGTTGTCGAACAGAGCATACTTGCCGAAACAGAAGTTGACGGCGAAACCTATATCAATATTACCATAAGCGGCGCGGATACTTCCGCGCCGGTCGAATGACACGAGAGGTCAGATGGAACAAAACACCTTGAAAGGGTATATTGTGAGCGAAAAACGCGGGCTTTTTGCCTGCGCTTCCGATGAAGGCGGGCAGTATGCCTGCCGTGCGGCAACACGTTTCCGCAATCAGAACAACGCTCCTGTTGTCGGTGACAGAATAGATTTCACCGACAATGGCGACGGAACGGGATTCATTACGGTAATTTCAGAACGTAAAAATTGCTTTCTTCGCCCGCACATCGCAAACGTTGACTTGCTTGTGATAGTCGTAACTCCCGCGGATCCGGCACCCGATTTGTATGTGATCGACAAACTGTCGTGCGTCGCTATAAGGGGCGGGGCAAAACCTGTGTTCGTCGTGAATAAAAATGATGTCGGCGATGGTAATTCGCTTGCGGAAATATACCGCAGATGTGGCTTTGACGTTTTTATGACGCGCGCCGATATCGCTCAGGGTGTGGACGGACTCAAAGCATATATTTCGGGAAAAACATCGGTGTTCTGCGGAGCATCCGGCGTCGGCAAATCAAGTCTGCTCAACGCGATATGCCCTGCGGCACGAGCCGAAACGGGCGATATCAGCCATCGCATCGGCAGGGGTAGAAATACAACGCGTCATACAGAGCTTTTTCCGCTTGACTGTGGCGGCAGAATTGCCGATTCGCCCGGATTTTCACTTCTGGATATCGGTGAGGCGTTGAATGTTCCCTGCGACGAACTGGCGGAGCTCTTCCCTGAATTTGAAGAATACCGTTATTCCTGCCGATACAGAAGTTGCACTCACACAAAGGATGACGGTTGCGCGGTGCGTCATGCCGTTTCTGACGGAATCATTCCGCAAAGCCGCCATGAAAGCTATGTTCGGCTGTATAACGAACTGAAAAACACAAAGAGGTACCAGCTATGATAATCGGCTATTACAATATCGCAAATTTCATAACGTTAACGGGAATGTCGTCGGCGCTTTGCGCATGTTACCTTGCGTTTATGGGGCATTACAAGGCGGCGATAGTTGTGTATATGCTTGCGGGTCTGTGTGATCTGTTTGACGGCAGAGTTGCGCGTGCGACCGATAACGGTGATATGAAACGCCGTACCTTCGGTGTGCAGATCGACACCGTAAGCGATGTGATCTCATTCGGCGTTGCTCCCGGTGTCCTTGCCTATGCCATGGGATTCCGCGATGTTGCCGATGTCGTAATATACATAATCTTTGCCTGCCTCGGCGCGATCCGTCTTGCGTATTTCAACACACAGGCGATCACCGAAGCGCCCGGAATGAAAATGACATGCTTCACGGGTATGCCCATACCTACGATCAGCTTTTTCCTGCCGCCGCTTGCTTTGCTCATGACATGTGTCGCTCCCGAAACGATGCATTGGGTGTTCAAAGCAGTATACGCAATAATCGGCATGTCGTTTGTCATCAATGTAAAGATAAAAAAACCGGGCAACGCATTCGCGATTTTCTTTGTGGTTTCAATGACCGCCTGCCTGATCGCACTGCTCTGTATCGGTGAAATGCAGACGCTTCTTGCCTGAAAAAATCAACCATTCGACCGCTGTTTTGTCTGCGGTCGATTTTTTTTGAAAAAAGGTGTAATGTGAGCGTCACGATATCGGTATCGTATGTGAGCGCTCAAGAAGAGAGAAACGGAGGTGTGGTCTGAAATGGAAGACAGCGCGATAATCGAACTGCTGTATAATCACTCCGAGGACGGGCTTGCAAGGCTTTCGGAAAAATACAATAAGCTGCTTCAGACCGTCGTGTCGTCCGTGCTGTATGACTGCGGCGACGCAGAGGAATGTGTCAATGATACATATCTGAGAATATGGAGTATGATTCCACCATATAAACCGAACTATCTCCGTTCGTTCATATGTCGGATAGCCCGTGGGCTGGCGATAGACAGATACCGTTACAACAACCGGAGCAAGAGAAATTCCGGCGGCGACGTACCGTTTGACGAGCTGGAAAACGAAATGGCATATATTCAGTTTGACAGCGGCAGCGCACTGAAGGATGATCTGAATGCTTTTGTGAAGAAGCTGGATGTCGAATCGCAGACGTTGTTCATGCGGCGGTATTTCCTTGGCGAATCGGTGTCATCGCTTGCGTCACGCTTTGAAATGAGTGAGGACAATGTGGGCGTAAAGCTGTTTCGTATAAGAGCCAAGCTCAAAAAATATCTGACAGGAAAGGGGTATGATCTTTGAAAAAGATAAGTTTACCCGAGGCGACAGATAAAATCGACGACGCGTATATAGAACGCGCCATCGAAATCGACTCGGCGGAAAAGCTCAGACAGGCAATGTTTACTGAGCGTATGAAAAAAACGAGGCTGATGACGAGACGACTTGCCACCGCTGCCGCCTGCCTTTGCATAGTGACGGCGGGAATGCTCATGCTTCGGAGAACATCGGTTGATAACCCGGCAGAAGTCAGCGAACCCGGAAACGTTATGATGGGGAATCCGATAACCGATGTGGAGAGCTATGATGAGCTTGAACGCTACATGGGCTATAAGGTACCGCGCCTTGAATTCAAAACCCCGGAAACCCTGAGCGTGATTTCCTATGAGGGAGAACCCGAAAAAGCAAAGATGGTGTTCATCGACGGTTCCCAGCTCCTTATGATGAAGGGAACAGGCGATATAAGCGGAATTTTCGGAGCGACACTTGAAACCACCGTGACTGTCGGCGTTGTGCCGGTATATATGTATCGGTTTGATTCCGTTCATTACGCCGTATGGTCATATAAGGGCTATTCCTATTGCTACATCGTGAATAACGCCGGAAGCGGCGCTCTCTACGGCGATGTCGAACGCATCATCAGAACTATTGAATGAAAAAGAGGTAACATCATGAAAAAGTCAATCACTACTATTGCTTCAGCATTATTACTCATCGCCATCCTTGCATCCTGCGGCGGTAACAAACCGTCCGACAACAACTCCAAAGCACCGGATACAAGCAAAACAGTCTCGGTTGACGACACATCGAAGAATGCTTCAAAGGATGAATCCAAGGACGATTCCAAGGAAGAACCAAGCAAGCCGGAGACAAAGGAAGCCTTCACAGGTACGGTCGATGAAATACTTGACCTGATTGTGAAAAAGGCGGGCGAACTTGATTCTGCGAATGAATACAATATCAGCACGATTGCCTGCTCGCATTCCGTGGTGGATATCGACAGTTGCGACACCATTCTCGGACTTGAGGACAAGGAATTTGAAGACTATGTCGAGGCGGCGGTTGAATCAAAGCCCGACGGCAGCTGGTTTACGCATTCGGTCGTTGTTGTGAAGCTCAGGGACGGCGTTGACGTGAAGACTGTCGCCGAAAAAATTGTTTCAAAAACCGAGGCGGTACGCTTCGGATGCCTGCGCCCCGAAGCCATCGTCGGCGCGTATACCGGAAACTATGTGGTTTTCACGACTTCCGGCAAAGGCATCTGCGAATCGGTCTATGAGGCAGTCAAGGAGCTTTCGGGCACCGATGTGACCCGCGTTGACCGCGAGAAAAACTGGAGCGACAGCGGATTGGGTTGATAAGCATGAATGCTTCAAAAACAGCTTCAATAGCGTTTTCGGCACTGTTTGCCGCTTCCGTCATAGGCGGTGGGGCGTGTACATTGTTCAAAGCTCCCGACACGGTTTCGAAGAGCGAACGCCGCGAGCTGACGCAATGGAAAGCACCCACCGTCGAAACGGTGACAAACGGAGAATGGTTTTCGGATCTGGATTCGTATCTGCTTGATCAGTTTCCGTCGCGCGACGGCTTCCGCCGAATAAAATCGGCGTCACAGTTTTACCTTTTCAGACAAAAGGAAAACAATAAAATCGTCATAAAAGACGGTCACGCCGCCGAAATAAGCTATCCTCTCAAGGAAAAAGCAATTTCGGTTTATATAAAACGCCTGAACCGGCTTCGGGAAAAATATTTCAGCGGTAAAAATCTGAATGTGTATACCACCGTGATCCCGGACAAGATATATTATCTTGCGGATGATGTCGGGTGCCCGGTCATCGATTACGATGCGCTGTTTGATAAGGTCAGCAAAGAGGTCGATGCAAAGTTTATAAATGTCGCCGACAAGCTGACGCTCGACAGCTATTACACGACAGATACGCACTGGAAGGAAAGCAAAATCGTTCCCGTGGCAGACAAGCTGCTCGAAGCCATGAACGCCGCAAAAAACGAAGCGCTTTCGCAGGCGGCAACTCTGTCGCCGTTTTACGGAGTGTATGACGGTCATTAGCGGAGTTTTTCCCGGTCGGTCGGCTCTGCCGCTCGCGCCTGACAGCGTTGAATATCTGCTGTCGGAGCGACTGAAGAACGCCACCGTTCTCCGTGCCGACAAAACGACAAAAAAGCTTATGGAAGCAAAGCTGTATTACGAAGAAAACATAAATGCCGACGATCCGTATGACATATTCCTCGGCGGTGCATGTACTGTCACCGTAATACAGAATACCGGAAAAACCAACGGAAAAACGCTGTATCTTTTCAGCGACTCCTTCGGCAGAAGTCTTGCGCCGCTGTTGCTTTCGGACTATGATAAGGTCGTTTTCTACGATATACGATATATCCGTATGTCTCAGGCACTTGAGATAATGCCTATTGAACCGGGCAGCGATGTGCTTATGGCATACAATATATCCGCAATCGCGGTAAGCAGCAACCTTCAGGTTGACTGAGGGGGTAAGCGGCATGGTATTTTCAAGTCTCAGCTTCATCTATGTCTTCCTCGCACTTGTGCTTATCACCTATTTCGCGGTGCCGAAAAAGCTCCGCAACCTCGTGCTGCTGATATTCAGCCTCGCATTCTATTACGTCGGCGAGCAGAAGCTCATAATCATCATGATAATATCATCACTGACCGATTATTTCTGTTCGCTCGGGATAGAGCATTTTCGTGAAAGAAAGGGAATGACACGTCTTTTCCTCGGATTGTCATTACTCATAAATCTTTCGCTCCTCGGCTATTTCAAGTATGCCGACTTGTTTATCAACAGCTTCAATATGCTGACCGGCAGTGAAGTGCCGCTTCTGAAGATCGCACTTCCCATAGGTATCAGCTTCTATACCTTCCAGACCATAAGCTACACGATCGATGTGTATCGCGGAAACGTAAAGGCAGAGCGGAATTTCATAAATTTCGCCGCTTATGTGACGCTTTTTCCTCAGCTTGTCGCGGGACCGATCGTACGATACGGGACGGTTGCCGCCGAGCTTAAGGAAAGGACTGTCAGCTTTCAGCGCTTTTCCCGCGGAGCGGTCAGGTTCTGCATCGGATTGGGAAAGAAAGTACTTCTGGCAAATTCGCTTGCAAGCCTTGTGAAGCTTTACGATTCCGCCACGGGTCATACCGTGCTGATGGCATGGGCGGCGGCAATCGCGATTCCGCTCCAGATATACTTCGACTTCTCGGGATACAGTGATATGGCAATCGGACTCGGCGACATTTTCGGATTCAGCTTCCCGGAAAACTTCAATTATCCGATGATATCCAAAACGGCGACCGAGTTCTGGCGCCGCTGGCACATGACTCTCGGCACATGGTTCAGGGATTACATATATTTCCCGATGGGCGGCAGCCGTGTAAAACCCGCAAGACACATACTGAACCTGATAACCGTCTGGTTCGTCACCGGTATGTGGCACGGTGCGGAATACAATTTCATCCTTTGGGGACTCTATTACTGCGTACTTCTGATACTTGAAAAGTTCTTCTACGGCAAGTATCTTGAACGTTCGAAAATCCTCTCGCACATATATTTCGCGATCATCACCGTATGCGGCTTCATGCTGTTCCACACGGAGGATCTCAGCCTGCTTCCCGCAAGACTCGGCGAGCTTATCGGCATGGGAACGACCGGTTTCACCGATACGGTAAGCACCTTCTATGTCACAAGCTACCTTCCCACCGTAATAATCGCCATAATCGGCGCAACGCCGCTTGTGAAAAAGCTCGGCGAATATCTCAGGACCCGGGCAAAGCTCGCAAATGCTGCGCTTATCGGCACGCAGATATGTGCGTATGCAATGCTCGTTCTGTCAACCGCCTATCTGATAGACGGCTCATACAATCCGTTCCTGTATTTCAGGTTCTGAACGGAAACATATATAAATTATCCTCGCTCCGGCGGGGATAATTTGTTATAACGGTCGTTGAAATCGGATGGTGTTCATGATATAATTCTCGTCGAGAGGAACATATATATGCTTGATTACATGAGAATTTCGGAAGAATATCGCTATAAGACTGAGCTTCACGCCCACACAAAGCCGGTCAGTCTTTGCAGTGAAATAACACCGGAGGAGATAGTCCGTGCATACTACGAATACGGCTGTGATACACTCACGGTGACAAATCATCTGAATCCGGACTGGACTCCGTCACGTACAGATGAATACCTCAGCGGGTATTATGACACAAAAAAAGCAGCCGAGGGAACCGGTATGAATGTCGTACTCGGCGTTGAAATACGTTTCACCGAAAACGCAAACGATTATCTTGTGTACGGTGTAAGCTTCGGCGATATTGAAAAAATGATACGTCTGATACCATACGGAATTACCGAATTCTATAAAGAAATCAAAACACGTGAAAATATCATTCTTCAGGCGCATCCGTTCAGAAACGGTATGACTCTTGCGCCGCTTGACAGCATTGACGGAATAGAGACCTTCAATATGCATCCGGGGCACAATTCGCGCGTTGCCGTTGCCTGCAGATATGCAGCCGAACACAGCCTGCTCGTTTCCGGCGGTACGGATTACCACCACCCTGGGCATCACGCAATGTGCCTCATGCGCACAAATGAACGTGTTGATGATTCATATGATATTGCGCGCATACTGAAAACAAAAGATTTTCTGTTTGACCTTTCGGGTGCTCTCGTCATCCCACGGATTTAGTTTATTATATTCGTCGTTGATCCCGCTTTTCCGGCGGGATTTTTTAATTGACACTATTTTTCTTTACTGTTTCGCTTTAATTTATTAATACGTCAGTGCGGTTTCGTTAATTATTTCATGATAAAATGATAATAACAGAAAGAAACTGAAAAGCGGAGGATACCACGCTTTTACGGAAAGGAGCAAATTAATGAAAAACTATTCCGAAATAACGCCCTACATAACCGAGCTCGCGGCGTTGTCTGATAAAAATAACGGTATACGTCCTGAAATGTATACAGAGCATCACGTCTATCGCGGTCTTCGTGACATGAGCGGCAACGGCGTTGTCACGGGTCTGACCGAAATATCACGTATAAAAGCCAAAGAGATACTTCCCGACGGCAGTGAAACGCCTTGCGACGGTCAGCTTTTTTACCGTGGTATAAATGTCAGGGATCTTGTGAGCGGCTTTATGCGTGAAAGACGCTTCGGTTTTGAAGAAACCGCATATCTGCTCCTTTTTTCGGAACTGCCGGACAAAAATGAACTTGACCGATTCGGAAATGAGCTTGGAGAATACCGCAGCCTGCCGACGTCGTTTGTGCGTGATATGATTCTCAAAGCTCCCGGAAAGGATATGATGAATATTCTTTCACGCACCGTACTTGCGCTATACGCCTATGACGAAAACCCGGACGATATTTCGGTTGCGAATGTGCTCAGACAGTGTTTGCAGCTGATTGCCGTTTTCCCGATGCTTGCTGTGTATGGGTATCAGTCCTATCAGCACTATCACTGCGGAAAAAGCCTGTTCATCCATCTCCCCGAAAAGCAGCTTTCGACATCCGAAAATATCCTTCGGCTTCTTCGCGAAGACGGAAAATACAGCTCGCTTGAAGCCACGGTTCTCGACCTTGCGCTCGTACTTCATGCGGAGCACGGCGGCGGTAACAACTCAACCTTTACGACACATGTCGTGACATCGTCCGGCACAGATACTTATTCGGCGGTTGCAGCTGCTCTCGGATCGCTCAAAGGACCACGCCATGGCGGCGCCAACGTCAAGGTGGTTCGTATGTTCGATGATATGAAGAATTCCATAAACACAAAGGACAAGGGTGCTGTTGCCGATTATCTCGTTCGTCTCCTTGAAAAGAATGCGTTTGACCGTGCGGGACTTATATATGGTATGGGACATGCCGTATACTCAAAGTCTGACCCGAGAGCCGATCTGCTTTCACGATGCGCGGCTGATCTTGCAAAGGAAAAGGGGTTTGAAGAGGATTTTAAACTTTATTCGACGGTGGCTGCTCTTGCTCCCGAAATAATCGCGTCAAAGCGCAAAATGTATAAAGGTGTCAGTCCGAATGTCGACTTTTATTCCGGACTGATCTATCAGATGCTCGAGCTTCCGCTTGAGCTGTTTACGCCGATATTCGCAATAGCGCGAGTCGTCGGCTGGAGCGCTCACCGTATCGAGGAGATTCAGAATGCCGGTAAGATAATCCGTCCGTCGTATATAAGCGTTAAACCGGGGAGGGAATATGTTCCGATTTCCGAAAGGTAACGTCAAATGAAAGCGGTGATTAGATATGATTCATAAAGGAACTCAAACAATAGAAACAAAAAGGCTGATACTGCGGGCATTCACACCGGACGATGCAGAAGCGGCGTTTGAAAACTGGATGTCGGATCCGAAGGTAACGGAATTCCTTCGCTGGAAGACGCATGCCGATATATCCGATTCCCGTAAGATCGTGAATGAATGGGCAAACGGGAGCGCCGATCCGGAGTTTTATCAATGGGCTATCGTACCGAAAGATGTGAATGAGCCGATCGGAACGATAAGTGTCGTTGACAGAAATGATGCTCTCGGGATATTTCATATCGGATATTGTATCGGAAGCAAATGGTGGCATAAAGGCATAACCTCTGAAGCCTTTTCCGCAGTGATACATTTTCTTTTCGAAGAAGTCGGAGCAAACAGGATAGAATCACAGCATGACCCTGAAAATATTCATTCCGGCGACGTTATGAAAAAGTGCGGACTGACCTTTGAAGGCACGCTTCGTCAGGCTGATTTCAATAACAGAGGTATTGTCGATGCCTGTGTGTACAGCATTTTGCAATCTGAATGGCAAAACAACACATCAGTGTGGCAAAGGCTATATAATGCGGCGCTGACGGTGCAGAACGACAGAGTTGTTTCTCCTTTTATAGATGCCGGAGGGGTAGCCGCGGCACTCATGACGAAGAAGGGAAATATCTATACCGGAATCTGTATAGACACCGCGAGCACACTCGGCATGTGCGCCGAAAGAAATGCCGTCGCAAATATGCTGACAAATGGAGAAAGCAGAATTGACAAAATAGTTGCCGTCATGCCGGACGGGAAAGTCGGCGCTCCTTGCGGCGCATGCCGCGAATATATGATGCAGCTTGACAGGGACAGCGGCGACATTGAGATTCTTCTTGATCTTGAAACCGAAAAAACGGTAAGACTGAAAGATTTAATCCCGGACTGGTGGGGTGCGGAACGCTTCGGGGATACAGAATAATAAGCGATCGTTTCTCTATGATTGTCTGCCGATAAAACTGCCGTTTCTTCTTGCGTAGCAACGAATGAATCCGTTTTATAGAAAGGAAGTTGTTATGAAGCTGAATGACCTGTACAGTAAACTGGCAGAAATAATTTCAAATCTGGATTATGAAAGCATCTGGTATGGATTCAAACCGCTGAAATTTGCGCTGTACGATGACGAAAACTGTTTTTTCGATGGTTCCTATATAGAAAAAACAGATGCATTTTGCGCAAATACCTCTGTTTCTTATAATGGCGAACAAATAGCAATATGGAAAGTGGATGGCGAGATCAAAACCACGGTTCTGGCTTCGAAAATCGTCCACGAAATGTTTCACGGATATCAGACCGTGCAGGGCTGGAATTGCTCTGCAAACGAAATGGAAGCCCTCTGTCGGTATGAATACAGCGCTGAAAATCTGACTCTCAAACTGCGGGAAAACGATTTGCTGCTGTCCTTGCTTGACGGTTCTGACGAGGCAGCTCTCAGAGAGCTGATGGCACACAGAAAGCTACGGAGCGAGATATATCCGTACGAATATTCCTATGAAAGTAAGGTTGAGGAAATCTAAGGCACCGCAACCTATGTTGAATGGATGGTATTAAAGCAACTGGATGAGCGAGAGACAAAGGTGCTGACAAATCGTATGCGTACGGTGATGACGAAGCCGGAATACCTGCTCCCGATCAGAATATCCGGATATTATACGGGCGCGCTCATGATCAATGCACTGAGCAGCGCGGGTATTTATCCTTTTGCCGCAGCCGATCGCCCCGTTGGTATTTCGGCTCTCAAAGCCGTCACGCCGTCAGACGGCGTCTTTACCGGGAAAGATATGATCTTCCGGAGTGTGTCGGATGCCGTTGATGCCTTCAATAAAAAATCGGAAGAAATCATCCGCTCTGTTCTTGAAAGAAACGAAGTGGTATTAAACGGTCCTCTTGAACTTGTTTGTGTCAATATATACGACGCAAGGTTTTATAAGGGATACATAACATCAAGAGACTTCCTGCTTTATCGGGACGAAGCAGGGGAAAAGACGATCTATGGCAACTATGTCATTAAGCTGTCGGACGATAAAACAATATCATGCGTTTACAGATGGGATGAATCATTGACACCGCAATATTGCCCTGTAAAACGAACGGGTCCGAAAAAAACGGACAATTGAAAAACCTCCTGTGGCAGAACGGAATATGCCTGCCATGGGAGGTATTTTTTGTGTTAAAGGCATCGCCATATCGTACGGGAAAATACAGGTGTTCGCTTCTTTTTCATATTCCGTTGCGCAACATGCTCCGTGAACTCTCTCAATGTAAAAAATGCGGTAATGTTAAGGCATCACCGCCGTAATTCCGATCCTGCTGTTCCTCATATTCCTTCAGGCATTCAACGTGTTCGGCTTCCTTTCCGCATAAATAACGCAAAAGGTGTTGACATCAGCGAAACGATGTGGTATAATGCATTTTGTTAATATATAAAACGTGAAACGGAGATACACATCCATGAAAAGAATCACAACGATCAAGACAAAGAACCTCTGCAAGAGCGCGAAGAACGGCGGTTGCGGTGAATGCCAGACCTCCTGCCAGTCCGCTTGCAAGACCAGCTGCGGCGTAGCAAATCAGTCCTGCGAAAACAAGAACACCGCCAAGAAATAAGCAGCAAATAACATCGATTTTCAGGGCATTAGAAACGGCAACGCTTCTAATGCCCACATTTTTAGAATAAACGGAGGATGCGCTTTGCTTCACCAGTATAAACTTAACGGATACAATATAGTGCTTGACACCTGTTCGGGTGCCGTTCATGTCGTTGACGACGTGGCGTATGACATGATAGCAATGTATAAGGAAAAGCCGCTTGACACCGTGATTTCCGCACTGCTTGAAAAATACGGCGATCGTGACGATGTTAACGAAGAAGAACTTCGCCTTTGTGCAGATGACATTGCGGAGCTTGAAAGAAGCCGGCAGCTTTTCACGCCGGACAATTTTGAAGATATGGCGGGGACGCTCAAAGCGCGTTCCGGTAACGTGATAAAAGCTCTTTGCCTGCATGTTGCTCATACCTGCAATCTCAACTGCTCGTATTGTTTTGCGAGCCAGGGAAAATATCACGGTGAGCGCGCACTCATGAGCTTTGAGGTCGGCAAAAGGGCAATAGATTTCCTGATTGAAAACTCCGGGAGCCGCCATAACCTCGAAGTCGATTTCTTCGGCGGCGAGCCGCTCATGAACTGGGATGTCGTAAAACAGATTGTCGCGTATGCGCGCTCTGTTGAAAAAGAACATAACAAGAATTTTCGCTTCACACTGACGACAAACGGCATGCTTGTCGACGACGAGGTAATTGAATTTTCAAACCGTGAGATGAGCAACGTTGTCCTCAGTCTTGACGGCAGAAAGGAAATCCACGATGCGACGCGGGTTGACTATGCAGGGCGCGGAAGCTATGATGTGATCGTTCCGAAATTTCTGAAATTTGTCGAAGCGCGCGGTAATAAGAATTACTATATGCGTGGTACTTTCACTCACCGCAATCCGGATTTTCTGAAGGATGTGCTGCATATGGCTGACCTCGGCTTCAGGGAACTGAGTATGGAACCTGTTGTCGCGTCACCGGATGACCCGATGGCGTTGACTCCCGAGGACATAGAAACCGTCAAAGAGCAGTATGAGCAGCTTGCCGTCGAAATGCTCCGCCGCGACAGAGAGGGAAGAGGCTTCATTTTTTACCACTACATGATCGACCTTGATGACGGACCGTGCATATATAAACGCATTTCCGGCTGCGGTTCCGGAACAGAATACATGGCTGTAACGCCGTGGGGTGACCTGTATCCGTGCCACCAGTTTGTTGGCGAGGAATCGTATAAACTCGGCAATATTTTCGACGGTGTGACAAATAACGATCTTCGCGAGGAATTCCGGGCATGCAACGCATATTCTCGTCCTGAATGCGCCGATTGTTGGGCGAAGCTGTACTGCTCCGGAGGATGTGCCGCAAACGCATTCCATGCATCCGGTTCTATCCGCGGAGTGTATAAGCCGGGCTGTGAGCTTTTCAGAAAGAGAATTGAATGTGCCATAATGATGAAAGTGGCACAGAACGCCGAAAAAGAGCATGAAAACGCCGATTGACGATTTTGTGCGTCGGTATGCCGGCGGCGATACGGTGCGTCTTCATATGCCGGGTCATAAGGGCAAGAACTTTACCGGTGCCGAACGGTTCGATATTACCGAAATATGCGGAGCCGATGAGCTTTACGAAGCAGACGGAATAATCGCGGAAAGCGAAAGGAATGCGTCATTGCTGTTCGGCAGCGGAAAAACGCTGTATTCAACCGAAGGTTCAAGCCAGTGCATACGTGCAATGGTGTACCTTGCCACGCTTGAAAAGAGATCCGGCGCACGCCCGTATATACTCGCCGGCCGCAATGCACACAGAGCGTTTATATATGCACTCGCTCTTTGCGACATTGATGTGTGTTGGCTTATTCCGGAAAAGGCTATTTCGCTATGCCGCTGTGATATAACGGCACGCGACATAAAAAAAGCACTTCAAACGGCAGACAGACTGCCGTCTGCGGTATATGTGACGTCTCCCGATTATCTCGGCAATATGCTTGATATACGGTCGATTGCCGATGCGTGCCATGCATTTGATGTGCCTCTCATAGTTGACAACGCGCACGGAGCATATCTGAAATTTCTTTCTAAGCCGCTTCATCCGCTGGAATGCGGTGCGGATATGTGCTGTGATTCCGCACATAAAACATTTCCGGTACTTACCGGAGGTGCATATCTTCATATAAGCCGCGACGCACCGCAGTTTTTCGAAAATGCGAAGAACGCAATGGCGCTTTTCGGCTCTACAAGCCCCTCATACCTCATTCTCCGTTCGCTTGACCTCTGCAATGCGTATCTTGCGGGCACTTATCCGGAAAAGCTTGAAAGGATCGCGCAACTTCTTGACACGGCAAAAAACGTGCTGATGTGCCATGGCTGGCAGATATCCGGAGATGAACCGATGAAACTGACTGTCGTGAGTCCGGATGGGGCAGACGGAAGGCAGCTTGCTGACATGCTCCGCAGCAGCGGAATCGAATGTGAATATGCTGACGGCGAGTACGTTGTCCTGATGCCTTCTTCGGAAACGGATGAAGCCGAGCTTGAACGTGTGATTGAGTCACTCGGAACAAATACAATACCGTATAACGGCTCTTACATATTTGAATATAACTGCCCGCCGTCCGGAATGACTGTCCGCGAAGCGGTGTTTTCGCCATGTGAAACAATATGTTCCGATGAAGCGGTCGGAAGAATATGCGCCTCTCCGGTCGTGAGTTGTCCTCCGGCAATACCGGTGGTTGTATCCGGAGAGATAATCACAAAACAGGCAGTCGATGTTTTGCGCCATTACAGGATCACACGTATCACCGTCGTAAAGGAGTAATCTGCCGGAATAAAACAAAAAGCGACTTTACTTATCCGGATCGCGGACTGTACAGTCGCTTTTTTCTTTAATACATGCTTTGCACCAAAAAATGTGTTGACAAGCGTGATTATGTGTGGTAAAATGAGGTGAACAAAAGTTCGTGATACCGACAGAGGTGGATATACGTCCGCCTTTGCGTGATTTTAATAAACAGGGAGTGTGCAGATTATGGCAGCAGCCGCAGATAAGTCCACGGATAAATCCGCCGACAAGTCAAATGACAAGAAAAAAGCACTTGAAACCGCGCTTGCCCAGCTTGAAAAGAAGCAGGGTAAAGGAATCGTAATGCGCCTCGGTGATAACATGAATATGGAGGTCAAATCGGTTCCGACCGGGTCGCTTTCGCTTGACCTCGCACTTGGAATCGGCGGCGTGCCGCGCGGCAGAATAATCGAAATTTTCGGACCGGAATCCTCCGGTAAGACGACCGTCGCTCTCCATATGATCGCCGAAGTGCAGAAAGCGGGCGGAGAAGCAGCTTTCATCGATGCCGAACACGCTCTTGATCCCGTATACGCCAAGAATCTCGGCGTCAATATCAATGACCTTTTGGTTTCCCAGCCCGATGACGGCGAAGCAGCCCTTGAGGTATGTGAAGCACTGGTGAGAAGCGGCGCTGTTGAAATAGTTGTCGTCGACTCTGTCGCGGCACTTGTTCCGAAAAGCGAAATTGAGGGTGATATGGGTGATTCACATGTCGGTCTTCATGCGCGGCTCATGTCGCAGGCACTGCGTAAGCTGTCCGGCGCAATTTCCAAATCTAACTGTATCGTTGTGTTCATAAACCAGCTCCGTGAAAAGGTCGGCATCGTGTACGGCAATCCCGAGGTAACGACCGGCGGCAGAGCGCTGAAGTTTTATGCCAGCGTCCGTATCGATGTCCGCAAGGGCGAACAGATCAAGGACGGTACGAATTTTATCGGCAACCACGTCAAGTGCAAGATCGTTAAGAATAAGGTTGCGCCTCCCTTCAAGACCGCCGAATTCGATATCATTTTCGGTAAAGGTATTTCCAAAGAAAGCGAGCTTGTCGATCTTGGGGTGCAGTTTGAAATAATTGAAAAGAGCGGCTCGTGGTTCAGCTACGGCGGGCAGCGCCTTGCTCAGGGCAGGGATAACGTCCGCGTGCTCCTTACCGAGGACAAAGCTCTCGCTGCCGAGATCGAAGAAAAAATACGTAAAGCATACGCCGCCTCACGAAACGGCTATGAAGCCGAATTCGGTGAAACCGAAGCAAGCGACGACGAAAGCTTTGATGACGAGCCCTGATGGCAGTCATAACATCGATCATCGTCTATGAAGACAAGCATGAAGCCGACGTGGTTGCAAACGGCGAAACGTACCGCATAACGACCGCAGACCTTTCAAGGCTTGCCTGCATCGAAGGCGAATGCGACGATGATGTAATAGAAATTCTGATAACGTGTACAGACCGGCTCGCGTGTATCAAAAAAGCGTTTTCGGTTCTTTCATATGGCGATGTGTCCGAAAAGCGTCTTGTGCGTAAGCTCAGCGAAAAATTCGATAAGGAAACCGCATCAGAGGTCGCGGCGCTCATGAAGGAGCGTGGCTATATCGACGAGTACGCTGCGGCGGAGCGCTTTGCTTCCCGTTTTGCCGAGGTGAAGCTCTGGGGACCGGAACGCATAAGGAATGAGCTTACGGTGCGCGGATATGAACGCGATGCCGTGAATGAGGCGGTATTGTCGCTCGATGGTGACAGTCTTGCCGAAAATCTCAATACGCTTATTGCAAAGAAGCTTCCTTCTTCCGGAATAAGCGACATAAAAATAAAATCAAAGCTCTGCGCATATCTTAAGCGTATGGGATATTCCTACGACATGATAAATACCGCACTCAGGGCTTTCAGTGAACAGGGTGGTTATTTTGCCGATTAAAGTTGGTTTTGTTTCTCTTGGCTGTGCTAAGAATCTTATTAATACCGAGGTAATGATTTCAAAGCTTGCGGAAGCCGGATGTGAGATCGTCGCCGAGGATATCGACGCGGATGTTATTGTGATCAATACCTGCGCCTTCATACAGTCTGCAAAGCAGGAAGCGATCGATAACATTCTTGATGTCGCATGGCTTAAAGAAAATCGTTCCCTCAAAGGGATCGTTGTGACCGGCTGTCTTGCCGAGCGCTATAAGGAGCAGATTTTCGAAGAGCTTCCCGAGGTTGATGCCGTGATAGGCACCGGCGCATATGACGACGTGGTTGAAGCCGTCAAGTGCGCATACGAGAAAAAGCGTTTCTCCTGCTTTCATAATATCAGCGAAGCGCCGATGGGCGGAGACCGCGTCATAACAACTCCCGAATTCTTTGCATACATAAAAATCGCCGAAGGCTGTGACAACTGCTGTACATACTGCGTCATACCTTCTCTCCGCGGAAAATTCAGAAGCCGCCGGATGAGCGATATCGTCAATGAAGCGAAGGACCTTGCCGCTCTCGGCGTAAAGGAGCTTTGCGTCATCGCGCAGGACACGACCCGTTACGGTGAGGATATCTACGGCACATACTGCCTTGACAGTTTGCTGCGCGAGCTTTCGACGATCGACGGTATCGAATGGATACGTGTTCTCTATATGTATCCCGATCGTATAACCGACGCGCTCATCGACGAGATAGCAAATAATCCGAAAATAGTGAAGTATTTCGATATTCCCGTCCAGCACGTTACCGACCGTATGCTCAGCGCGATGAATCGCCGCGACACCGCAGCATCCATCCGTTCAACGGTCGAGCGCATCAGAGCGAAGATCCCCGATGCGGTTCTGCGTACAACCTTTATAACCGGCTTCCCGGGCGAGACCGAGGAAGACTATAAGGCTATGGGCGACTTTATCGATGAAATGAAGTTTGACCGTCTCGGTGTATTTGAATATTCCCGCGAGGAGGGAACCAAGGCATACGATATGCCAGATCAGATACCTGCCGCAACAAAACATAAGCGCTGCAAGGCGTTGATGAAGCGTCAGCAGGCAGTCCATGCTGCCAAGAACAGAGAGCTCGTCGGAAAGACCGTGAAGGTCCTTTCCGAGGGATATGACAAGGTGTCCGAGTGCTTCTTCGGACGTTCCTTCCGCGATGCGCCCGATGTTGACGGGAAAATATATTTCCATTCTTCCCGTAATGTCAAAGACGGAACTTTTGTCGATGTGAAGATCGTCGATGTAATTGATTATGACCTTGTCGGTCAGGCAGTATTTACCGATTGAAAAGAGGAATGAAGCCCGATGAAGCTAAATCTTCCGAATAAGTTGACTGTATTCAGAATAATTCTTATTCCGTTTTTCGTACTGTTCATCGTATATCCCGTGTTCGGCAGTGACAATCTGACTGCGTCACGTATCGTTGCCGCCGCTATATTCATAATCGCCGCGATCACCGATTTCTTTGATGGAAACATCGCCAGAAAACGTGGACTTGTGACGACATTCGGGAAATTCATGGATCCGCTTGCCGATAAATTCATGATATTCGGCGCATTCGTTTCGATCTGCTTTTCCGATTATGTCCTTGATTTCGGCGCAGACAGCATAATTCCGTCCGGCATACTCAGGCATGTCGTATTTTGGGCAACGTTGCTTGTCATCTTCCGCGAGCTTGCAATAACGTCGATGCGCCTTGTCCTTTCGAACAATTCCGGTATTGTCGTCGCCGCAAATATGCTTGGCAAGATAAAAACGGTCACACAGTTCGTTTCCGTAATTATAATCCTGCTCGAACCGATTGCTTTTCCGACCGGCGGCATACTTTCCCTGATTTTTGTCATAATCATGGCATTTTTCACCGTGTGGTCTGGTCTTAATTATCTGATACATAACTGGAGCAGTATCAACACAAATAAATAATCCGAGGCAACTATGAAGCTGTATAATTCCTTAACAAGAGAAAAAGACGAGTTTACCGTAAAGGATAACACCGTAAGAATGTATACCTGCGGTCCCACTGTGTATCACTTTGCGCATATCGGTAACCTCAGAAGTTATATCATGGAAGATATTCTTGAAAAATACCTCCGTTATCTTGGCTATGATGTGAAGCGCGTCATGAATATAACCGATGTGGGGCATCTGACCGGCGATTCCGATGATGGCGAGGACAAAATGCTCAACGGCGCAAAGCGTGAGCACAAAACCGTCCATGAAATCGCAAAATTCTATACCGATGCGTTCTTTGACGACTGCGTGAAGCTCAATATACGCAAACCAGATACGGTTGTTCCGGCAACAAGCTGCATCCCGGATTTCATCCACATGATCGAAGTCCTTCTTGAAAAGGGATATGCGTATCAGAGCGGAGGAAATGTGTATTTTGACACTTCGAAGGTTGAAGAGTACTATGTTTTCAACAAGCATGACGCCGAAGACCTTGAAGTCGGTGTCCGTGAAGGCGTTGGCGCGGACGAAAACAAACGCAACAAAACCGATTTTGCGCTTTGGTTCACAAAATCGAAATTCGATTCGCAGGAGCTTAAGTGGGACAGTCCGTGGGGCGTGGGTTATCCCGGCTGGCATATCGAATGCTCTGCGATCAGCCTGAAGTATCTCGGCGAATATCTTGACATACACTGCGGCGGCATAGATAATGCATTCCCGCACCATACGAACGAGATCGCACAAAGCGAAGCTTATCTCGGACATCCGTGGTGCCGCTTCTGGTTCCATGTGCTTCATCTCAATACGTCAAACGGCAAAATGAGCAAATCGAAGGGCGAATTCCTGACGGTTTCGCTTCTTGAAGAAAAGGGTTATAAGCCTGTCTGGTATCGGTTCTTCTGCCTCCAGTCGCATTACAGAAAAGCGCTCGTGTTCTCGTATGAAGCGCTCGATAATGCCGCACTTGCATATAAAAAACTGGTAATGAAGATATCGGCATTGTCTGCCGAAGGCGATATCGATGAAGAGGCTTGCAGAGCCCTTGAAGCGGAATTTAGCGAAGCGCTCGATAACGATATCAACACATCTCTGGCAATAACCGCGATTTATGATGTGCTCAAATATAACACAAATGACGCGACCAAGCTTCACCTCATCGATAAGTTTGACACCGTGCTGTCGCTCGACCTGTTGAAGGAAGCTGAGCTTCTCAGAGAAGAAGAAACAAATAAGCCCGCCGACCCCGAAGAAGAGGAAATAAATGCTCTCGTTGCCCGTCGCGCAGAGGCAAAAAAGAATAAGGACTATAAACTCGCCGATGAAATACGAAACGATCTTGCCGCCCGCGGCATCGTTATCGAAGATACGCCGAACGGCGCAAAATGGAGAAGAGCGTGAGCGCTTCATATTCATCATATAACCCGCTTGTGCTTGCGTATATGGGTGATTCGTATTACGAAACCCTTGTCCGCCGTCATCTTGTCGCTGACGGCGACTGCCTGCCTGCCGAACTGAACAAAGCGGCCAGGGAATATGTGACGGCGCGCGCGCAAAGCGTTGCCGTCGGCGTGATCCTCCCGCTTCTTGACGACAGCGAAACGGCGGTGTTCAAAGCGGGACGCAACGCAAAAAGCGCACACTCATCGAAGTCGGCTGATATAGCCGACTACCGCAGGGCGACGGGATTGGAAGCACTGTTCGGATGGCTGTATATTTCCGGCGACTCGGCACGTGCCGAAGAACTGTTTGCGGCAATTGCAGGCTCGCTTGCCGACTGATAAGGAGTTTATCATGGACGGACTCACCGATAGGGAAAAACAGATTTATAATTACATACTCGACTGCATGAAAACCGACGGCTACGCTCCTTCCGTGCGCGATATCTGCAACGGATTGCAGATACGTTCCACATCAACTGTGCATCAGTATCTGCGCCGCCTTGATTCCAAGGGATATATCCGCCGCGATATAGGCAAAAGCCGCGCCGTCGCGCTTCAGAATGAGGACGAAGGAACTTCCGGCGAAAGCACGCTTCGTGTGCCGCTTCTCGGGAAGGTCACTGCCGGAGTACCGATAACGGCTGTGCAGAATTTTGACGGATATGTCGATTTCCCGGTAAGCATGGCGCACGGCAGCAGGCAGCTGTTTGCCCTTAAGGTCGACGGTGAAAGCATGCGCGAGGTGGGAATAATGGACGGCGATATTGTTGTCGTTGAGGGACGTTCGTATGCCGATAACGGCGAAATCGTCGTCGCAATGATCGATGACGAGGCGACAGTCAAGCGCTATTTCCGCGAAAACGGACATATCCGCCTCCAGCCCGAAAATTCGACCATGCAGCCGATAATCGCCAAAAATGTGACCGTTCTCGGTAAGGTAATTGCAAATTACCGCTTCTACTGATCTTGCGTCGAACCGCTTTGAAAACCACTCGTATGGGTGTTCACTCGTATGGGTGTTAACTTTATCACACGGTGAAATATGTTCTGTGCCGCATAATATCCGATGCGGCACATTATTTTTCGCAGTCGCCGCATACGTCACCTGCATATCTCACGTATTCACAATACACGGAAAAAAGTCGAAAATATTCCTTGACAAAGCGCACGGTATGTGGTATAATACAACACGTTCCGAAAGTCGGACGGTAAACAATTTGGCTCGGTAGTTCAGTTGGTTAGAACGCTAGCCTGTCACGCTAGAGGTCACGGGTTCGAGTCCCGTCCGAGTCGCCATATCTGCGGATTTAGCTCATTTGGTAGAGCGCCACCTTGCCAAGGTGGAGGTAGCGGGTTCGA
>FR892199.1:5795-18036 GCA_000433115.1 Ruminococcus sp. CAG:382 | reverse complement strand
TTCACCTATATAGACAACAAAAATCGGCGTTCATTGCGTGGACAGGAAAAAACTTTTCCAAATTTATTATATCATGCGGGAGCGGCGATTTCAACCGGTCTTAGACCAAGAACCACAGCAGGGGCATTGAAAAAGCTAATGCAGTAAACACACATCTATCGGGCATCTGGTGTTGTAGGTTAGAGGTTCATCAAGCAGAGAAGATCGACGGCGAATGGGTTCAGCACTCACCATTCAGTATAATTGCGTGGGGGCAATATTCATTCCAGAAGTATTCCCGCTGCCCGTGCCCGAGGTGTCCGTAAACACAAGAAAAGGCGTGGTCGTAAACTACGCACCATGCCACATTGCGATATGAAAAAAGCGAGTGTTCCACAACATTTCAAATGCTGTAAGAACACTCGCCATGGTGCGGGTAACAGGACTTGAACCTGCACGCATATGCACCGGTTTCTAAGACCGGCTCGTCTGCCATTCCGACATACCCGCATATAAGGTCTGCCGGCGGTACGCTCGCAGACCGTTTTGTAAATGTCGATGATATCAACGATATTGACCCTGTAAGGCTCAGCCGATTACGACCATTCTGCCGGGAACACGTTCTTTGCGCGGCGGCAGCGGTGCGTTGGCATATCCCAAAGCAAGAGCAAAACATGGGACGAATCCTTGCGGAATACCGAGACGTTCACAGAAATCAGCGGATTTTTCGCCTTCTGTCACGGCAGGGCGGAAAGAAGCGATGTAACAGCTTCCTATTCCGAGAGATGTTGCGGCGACAGCCATATTCATAACGGCATTGGCACAATCAGCTTCGCCGAATGGTGCGCTTGAATCGCGGCTTACGATTATTGCAAGCGGAGCACCTCTGAAGCAATCGAAATCCTCCGGGGTATCCATGCTTTTTTCGATAAGGAGTTTTTTGTTATCATCGGAAATCTCGGTGAGGAGCGAGCGATCTTTTACGACGCTGAAGAACCATGGCTGAATGCCGTTTGCCGTTGCCGCATACATCCCGCATTCAACTATCTGCATTATATCGTCCTCGGGCGGAAGTATTGACATATAGCGTCTGACGCTTCTGCGTTCCAGTATTGTTTTGATGGTTTCGTTCATAAAATCGCCTCCGGAAATATATTATATACTTTTTTTGGATATTGTCAAGTATAATATTTTTTGCGCGAAAACGCGACGCGCTTTGATTTTGGCGTTCTCGCAAGTGTAAGCACCGTAATTTTCCTGACTCCTGATTTTTTTAGAATCTTTGTACATTCATTTATCGTCGCCCCGGTTGTCATGACGTCATCGAACAGTATTACTTTTTTTACGGCACTTAGTGATTTTGCGTCAGCAGTAAAAGCACCGCTTACGTTTTTTCGCCGCTGCTCTGCGGAGAGGAGCTTTTGTTCCTTGTGATGACCTGCGCGGTGTAATGCTTTAAGGCATGGAATGCATAGTTTTTTCGCGAGGGCGGACGCTATCATTTCTGACTGATCAAAGCCATATCTGCGTATGTTCTTTTTTGAGCGCGGAGGGAAGACGACCGCATCAAAGTTTGCATCGCACGGGAGCTGCAGCATAAGAAGTCCGGCGAAGTAATCGGCTTTGAAAGCAGTCGCATGATATTTCATTGAAGCAATGATCCGTTTGGAGATCTTTGTATCGTAATAAAAAAGGAATTTCGTTTTTCCGTATCCGGCACAGATACAGTTTTCCTTGTCTCTGCCGCATACCGGACACTTCGCTTTCACGAGTTCGGCGAATTCTGACAGGCAATTGCGGCAAAACGGTACGTTTTCAAGTGTGACTTCACCGCATCCCATGCATTTCAGCGGTACAATGAGGCGTAAAAGTCTGTCTGTGAATTTAATGGTACTCATAATACACCAAGCCCGTTACAGAATTCTTTTGCGGCAAAAGAAAGGGGGAGTTTACCCGGCATTATCAGTGCGACTTCGTGAGTCGGTATTTCAAAAGTGAGCTGCAGTTTTGCGAGTGTTCCGGCAGTGAAATGCGAAGCGGTATATTCTTCAACGACAAGGGCAACGCCAAGACCGCTTTCCGCAAATGACAGAAGCAAATCGTGGCTGCCGAGCTCTGTTTGAGGCGAAAGTTTTATGCCCGATTCTTTGAATGCGAAATCGGTGTGGCGGCGCATTGATGATTCGCGTTCCAACATCAGAAGTGGCAGTTTTTCGAGCTCTGCAACTGACACCACACGTCCGCAAAGCTCCGGCATATGCTCGGGGCTGAAGACAAAACAGCTTGACAGCTTTTTCATACATCTCACTGCGAGCCCTCCGGGAATCTCACACGGTGTATTAATGAACCCTATGTCGACATGACCGTATGACAGCAGTCTGACAGTTTCGGCGGAGGTCCGGTTTGTGATGCGCAGCTTTATTGCGGGATATTTTTTATGAAAGTCGCAAAGATACGGCAGAAGAAAGTGTTCGCAAAGCGTATCGCTTGCGCCGATTGCGAGCGTTCCGGTTCCGAGAGCCTTCAGCACTTTGAGCTGTTCTTCTCCGTTTCTGAGCGTCGAAAGAGCCTGTTCCGCATAACCATACAGTGTTTTTCCGGCTTCAGTCAGCTCGGCACCGCGTGCGGTACGCACGAAAAGCTGAACTCCAAGTTCGCTTTCGAGCTGCTTTACCGATTGGCTGACCGCAGGCTGCGTTATATATAATTCCGATGCCGCTTTCCCGAAGCTTTTGTTTTGCGCAACGGAAGCGAATATTTTGTATTGTTCAAGTTGTGCCATAACCGTATCTTATCGCTATAATAAAAAACATCAATTTGATTTATCCCGCCGGAAGCATTATAATATAAACATACAGTATTGTCAAGTATGAAAGGAAAATTTTTATGAGATACACCGGAGTTACATCCCGCGGAATCATCACCCCTATATTTCAACAGGGAGATGATCTTGTTTCCAGTATTGTAACAAGCGTCAAGGAGGCTTCCGAAAACGAAGGCTTCAGCCTCAATGACGGTGATATTGTCGGCGTAACAGAAGCAGTGGTTGCAAGAACGCAGGGCAATTATGCAACAACCGATCAGATCGCCGCAGATGTCAGAGCAAAACTCGGCGGAGAAGATGTGGGAATTGTTTTCCCGATAATGAGCCGTAACCGTTTTTCTGTCGTGCTCAAAGGCATTGCGATGGGGTGCAAAAAGCTTTATGTTCAGCTTTCTTATCCTTCCGATGAAGTCGGCAATCTTCTTGTTGACCGCGATATTTTTGATGAAGCCGGTGTTAACCCATATACTGACAGCTTTACCGAGAAGGAATTCCGCAAGCTGTTCGGCAAGGACAAAACAATTCATCGTTTCACCGGGGTCGACTATATCGAATACTACAAATCATTCGGTGACAGCATTGAGATTATTTTCTCAAACGACCCGACTTATATTTTGAAGTACACCGGAAACGTACTTAACTGCGACATACACACCCGTAAGCGCACTCAAAGGTTGCTGAAAAATGCAGGTGCCGAGAGAAGTTTCCGCCTTGACGAGCTGCTCACTTCTTCCGTTATGGGAAGCGGGTATTGCGAAGAATACGGTCTGCTCGGCTCAAACAAGGCAACCGAGGACAAGGTAAAGCTTTTCCCCAGAGACACACAGACATTTGTCGATAATCTGGCTTCGGCGCTGAAAGCGGGTACAGGTAAGAACATTGAAGTACTTATCTATGGCGACGGTGGCTTCAAGGACCCTGTGGGCGGAATTTGGGAACTTGCGGATCCGGTTGTGTCTCCGGCGCACACAAAGCGTCTTGTCGGTACCCCCAATGAGCTGAAAATGAAGTATTTCGCCGACAATGACTTTGCGTCACTTTCCGGCGAGAAGCTTGCTGATGCAATGAAAGAACAGATACGTAAGAAAGACGGCAGTCTTGTCGGAAACATGAAGTCAGAGGGAACGACTCCGCGCCAGCTTACAGACCTTATTGGCAGCCTTTGCGATCTGACCAGCGGAAGCGGCGACAGAGGAACACCTGTGGTTCTTATTCAGGGATATTTCACAAACTTCGCAACTGAATAACGCGAGTTACATATCAATTAATAACCCCGCGTATGGCAAAATGCAGAGCCATACGCGGGGCAAATTTATTGTTTTGGATATATCAGTCGAATTTAAGGCTGATGTCAAGAGCTTTGACAGAATGAGTCAATGCGCCGATTGATATAAGGTCAACTCCGATTTCCGCTACGGCTCGGAGATCCTTTTCTCCCATATTTCCGCTCGCTTCCGTCAAAGCTTTTCCGGCGACGATGGCAACTGACTCGCGCATCATTTCATTTGACATATTGTCAAGCATGATGATATCGGCTTTGGCGGCGAGTGCCTCCTTCAGCTCGCCAATTGTCTCGACCTCAACCTCCACTTTTATTGTATGAGGAGCATATGCCTTGGCACGCGTTACCGCTTCAGTAATGCTTCCGGCTGCTTTAATGTGGTTGTCTTTTATGAGTATGCCGTCGGAAAGGCAGAACCTGTGGTTCGAACCGCCGCCTGCTCTGACAGCGTATTTGTCAAGTACCCGTAATCCGGGCATTGTTTTGCGCGTGTCACAGATTTTTGCCGAAGTGCCTTTGATCTGTGCAACAGCGGCTGCAGTGAGTGTTGCGATGCCGCTTGCACGCTGGATCAGATTTAGTGCAGTGCGTTCTCCGGTCAGAATTGTCTGGGCATTTCCCTTGACTCTTGCAATAATGTCACCTTTTCTGACAGCTTCACCGTCTTTGAAGTAGGTCTCAAGCTCAAATCCGCCTCCGCAGATTTCGAATGTGCGGCCGATTATTTCCAGCCCGCATATAATTCCGTCTGCTTTTGCGACAAATCTGCCGGATATTACTGCGTCGGGAGATACAGTCGCGATAGTGGTTATATCGCCGTTCGGCGCGTCCTCTTCAAGGGACATAGTGATTATTTTATCAAATATATTCATGGCTTTTCTCCTAATCGTTAACAATGTAGTGCGAACCGACGCTTTCCTTACGGGCGATAGCGCCATCAACAACCATCAGTGCGTTTGTTACGCCGTTGAACACTTTGAATTCATATGGAGTTTCAAGGATTGCGTTATCAAGGCGATCGGAAATGGCAGTCAGTATTTCTTTTGCCTTACGAAGCCCCGACGGTGTTCTTATCGGACCGACGTAATCTGACATCGTGTCTTTCACTGTACTTTCGATTTTATGATATTCATCCAGTGTAAGACGCTTGGTATGGTGCTCGGTCGTGATTGTATATTCACTTATTTCATCGGCAAGCGGTATGAAATTATTATTGATATACTGTGCGGCACGGCGACCGAAAACCAGGCATTCAAGCAGGGAATTGGATGCGAGACGGTTAGCGCCGTGAATACCGGTTTCCGCACATTCACCGCAGCAGTAAAGTCCCTTGACGTTTGTACGCGAATTGAGATCGGTTTTGACGCCGCCCATCAGATAGTGCTGCGCAGGATGCACCGGGATCATATCATGCGGCACGTTGATACCGCGGCTTTTGCATTCGCCGTATATGGTCGGAAAACGGGTTGAGAAAAATTCCTCGCTCATTGAAGAAACATCGAGCCATGCATTCGGATCACCGACTCTTGCAAGTTCCTTCAGGATTTCGCGTGTCACAATATCTCTCGGTGCAAGATCGGCAAGCTCGTGTTTGCCTTGCATGAAAGCTTCACCTTTGGAATTGCGAAGTATACCGCCTTCGCCGCGAACAGCCTCGGAAATAAGGAACAGTCTGTCCTCTTTGCCTTTTGAAACGAGTGTTGTCGGATGAAACTGTACAAGCTCCATGTCATTGACAACAGCACCGGCACGCGCACAGGCTGCGATCCCGTCGCCGACGGAGCCGAGCGGACTGGTTGTGTATCTGTATATCTGTCCGCATCCTCCGGATGCGACGATGATATTGTTGCTTCGAAGGAGCTTATATTCATCTCCGGTATGAACAAGCGCGCCGAAAACCGCATTGTCTTTTGTGATTATGTCAACAAGATATGTGCCGAAGAAGAAGTGCAGATTTTCTTTTGTCAGCGCGATATTACCGAGTTGCTTCGTTGTTTCACGTCCGGTCGCATCGCCGCCGCAATGGACTATTCTGCGATGGTGATGACCGCCTTCTCTTGTTATCTGAAGGTCACCGTCCTCGTTTACGTCAAACGGAACCTGCATTTCAATCAGTTTGTGTATGTCCGAGGGCCCTTCCTCGCAAAGCACCTCAACGGCTTCTCTGTTGCAAAGACCCGCGCCTGCGACCAGCGTATCTTCAACATGATTGTGATAGTTGTCATCGGCGGTCATGACAGCGGCAATTCCACCCTGAGCGAGATATGAATTTGATTCATCAATATTTGCCTTTGTCACAACGGCAACCTCGAGGTCCTCATCGAGATTCAGTGCCGCATAAAGTCCGGCAACGCCCGTTCCGACAATTATTACATCAAAATTATAAGCCTGTATTGTTTCATTTTCAAAGTCGGGCAGAATTCTTCTCTTCATTGATATTTTTACCTTCCGATTTCCTCTATATTGTAAGGCGTCGTTTGATAGACGCAGTAGTTGAGCCAATTTGAATAAAGCAGATGTGCATGGGAGCGCCAACTGTTGTGAGGTTGTTTTGAGGGATCATTTCCCGGGAAATAGTTCTTTGGTACGATCGGAGATATCCCCTTGAGCATATCACGTTCGTATTCTAGTTTGAGCGTATCGGAATCGTATTCCGGATGCCCGGTCACGTATATCTGGCGCATATCCTTTGAGGCTGCCAGATAAACTCCCGCATCATCCGATTCCGCAAGCAGTTCAAGATCGCTGCACGAAATTATATCATCGCGGAGTACATACGAAAAGCGGGAATGGGGAGCATTGAAATATTCGTCAAACCCTCTGACGAGCGGGTGCGACGGTATAAGCGTATGGTGGCGGTACACTCCGGATATTTTCACCGAGAGCGGGTATTTTTCGATGCCGTAGTTGTGATAAAGCCCCGCAAAAGCGCCCCAGCAAACGTAGAGCGTTGAAAAGACATTGGCATTTGCCCAGTCGATTATTTCGCAAAGCTCTTGCCAGTAGGATACCTTGTCGAATTCCAGATATTCAACCGGAGCACCCGTAATAATGAGACCGTCGAATTTGACACTTTTAACCTCGTCAAATGTTTTGTAAAATGCGTCAAGGTGCGATTTATCGGTGTTTTTCGACGTATACGTTGCTGTTGTAAGCAACGTCACGTCGATTTGAAGCGGTGTATTAGAAAGCAGACGCAGCAGCTGTGTTTCAGTGACGATTTTTGTCGGCATAAGATTGAGTATAGCGATCTTAAGCGGACGTATGTCCTGAGTATCGGCACGCTTAACATCCATGACAAAAATGTTTTCGCTTTCAAGTATGCCGGCGGCAGGGAGCGTCTGTGGTATTTTAATCGGCATTGGGGGAATCTCCGTAATTTTATTCTATTACATTATACCACTGCATACCCGTTTTTTCAATAGCTATGCAAAAAAAGAATTGCAATATCGTTCCTTACGTGATATAATGCAGACATGGAGTTGATAATTTGTGAATACCAAGATATATACCATGTCCGAAACCGCGCCGGACATGAAAATGCTTGCCGAGTGTGCGGATATCATTAAAAAAAGCGGACTTGTCGCATTTCCGACCGAAACGGTATACGGTCTGGGTGCAAATGCGCTTGATGACAACGCCTGCAAAAAAATATACGAAGCAAAAATGAGACCGCAGGATAAGGCGTTGCTGTGCCATATCTGCGGCATTGAAATGGCTGAAGAAATTGCCGTCCTCAATGATACGGCGCGAAAGCTCATTGCAAGATTTACGCCGGGACCGCTTACGGTAATAGTCCCGAAAAAACAGTGCATCGGTAAAGTTGTGTCTGCGGGAATGGAGACAGTGGGACTTCGTTTTCCGTCAAACCGAATTTGTATGGAACTTATCAGAATCGCCGGTGTGCCGATCGCCGCACCGAGCGCAAACATTTCGTCGTTTCCGCCTCCTACAACAGGAACACAGACAATAGAAAATCTGAACGGGAGAGTTGACGCGATAATTGACGGCGGGGCAACTGCCGTCGGAATCGAATCTACGATCATATCTTTGGTCGGAAAACCTGTAATTCTGCGCCACGGAGCTGTCAGTGATGATGAGATTGCGGAGGCGCTCGGAATATGAGGATTATAGGGCTTTGCGGCAGAAGCGGGAGCGGTAAAACAACTGCGGCACAAACATTCCGACGTCTCGGCTGTGACATAATCGATGCCGATGAGGTAGCACGCGCTGTAATGGGCGCCGGTTCACCGTGCCTTTCGGAACTTTCCGAGCAGTTCGGAAATGATATAATCCGTGCCGACGGCACACTTGACCGCAAGCTGCTCGCGAGTCGCGCTTTCTGCGACCGTGAAAAAGCGGCGCTTCTCAATTCAATAACACACAAATATATTGTCAGGGAAATTGATAACCGCATTAATACTTCGGATGCCGAGAACATCATAATTGACGCGCCGCTTCTTTTCGAAGCCGGACTTCAGGAAAAGTGCAGTGCGATAATCGGAGTCATTGCCCCCGATACAGTCTGCGTTGAGCGCGCGGCGAAGCGTGACGGGATCACGGAGGAAGAGGTCGAACACAGACTTCGCAATCAGCACGGTAACGATTATCTTCTGACATATTGCACTCATATTCTGAACAATTCCGGCACGGTTGAAGAACTCGATTCAAAGGCTGCCGCGTTGCTGAATCAAATAACCGGTGTCAATGATGCGTAAAATACTGTATTCCGTGCTTGCAGTCGCCGTGGTTGCGTTGGGCGTATTTGCATTTATAAAGCTGCGTAAGAACAACGAATATAAAATACTTTACAGCGACGAAATATCGGCGGCATCCAATGAGTTCTCGGTTCCTCGTGAGTTGATATACGCAATGATACGTACCGAAAGCGGATTTGATCCCGCAGCAAAGTCAAAGGCGGGTGCAATGGGACTGATGCAGCTTTTGCCGTCGACATTTGAAGAGGTTGCCGGCAGGCTCAGGGAAACACCGGAACTCACGATGATATCCAATCCGGTATACTCAATCAGATACGGTACCTTTTATATCTCATATCTGATAAGATATTTCGGCAATGAAGAAACCGCGATTGCCGCATACAACGCCGGAATTGGCAACGTCAGGTCGTGGCTTGCCGACAGCAGGTATTCCGACGACGGAAAAACACTAAAGGCTTATCCGTACCGCGAAACCGAAAATTATGTCAACAAGGTCGTCGCGGCGCGCGAAAAATACAAATCAATAATCGGAGATGTGAAATGATGACAGAAAAAGAACTGGCTTACGAGAGACAAATACCCATAAAAGGCAATGAGGCGCTGAGACTCAAGGCATTTGAGTACTGCGAAGGGTATAAGGATTTTATTGACAACGCGAAAACAGAGCGAGAAGCGGTGGAATATACCAAGAATATCGCCGAAAGCAACGGCTTTCTTCCTCTTTCAGCCTGCTCTGTCAGCAGCGGCGAGAAATTGTATTATGTAAACAACTGTAAATCTGTTTTTTACGCCAGAATAGGCAGCGGTAGTCTGGAAAACGGTGTGCGTCTCATCGTCGCACACGTTGATTCGCCGCGTCTTGACTTGAAGCAGCTTCCGCTTTTTGAAAGCTCCGGAATCAGCTATTTCAAAACACACTATTACGGCGGACTTAAAAAATATCAGTGGACGGCGCTTCCGCTGTCGCTCCACGGCGTCATATATAAAGCCGACGGTGAAAAAATCGATATCTGTATCGGCGAAGACGACGACGATCCGGTTTTCTACATAACCGACCTTATGCCGCACATCGCGAAGGATCAGTATGACAAGACGCTTCGTGACGCAATTCCCGGTGAAACGCTCAATATTGTCAACGGTTCAGTGCCGTTTGACGACGAAAAGGGAAGTGTAAAGCATAATATTCTTTGCCTTCTCAATGAAAAATACGGTATAACGGAACGGGATTTCATAACAGCAGAACTTTCGGCAACTCCTGCGCAACGCTCACGCGATGTCGGCTTTGACAGAAGTATGATTGCCGCTTACGGTCAGGATGACAGAATCTGTGCGTATCCGGCTTTTACCGCATTGCTTGATTCGGATGACAGTGACAAGACACGTATAGTTGTGTTCGCAGATAAAGAAGAAATCGGAAGCGTCGGTATAACCGGTATGGCAAGCCGCAGCGTTGAGTTCTTCCTTCGCAAATTGTGTGACAAGACGGGTGCGGATTACGTGCGCTGCGTCGAAAATTCCGTTTGCCTTTCCGCGGATGTCGGCGGTGCTTTTGATCCCTGCTATGCCGATGCATACGAGGCGCGCAATTCGGCATATATAAACAGCGGTGTCGCTGTCGTCAAATATACCGGCGCGCGCGGCAAATCCGGCTGTAACGATGCTTCGGCAGAGCTTGTGAGCAAAATAACACGCATTTTCGACGAAAACAACGTCGCATGGCAGACAGGCGAATACGGTAAGGTTGATCAGGGAGGTGCAGGCACCGTCGCGAGCGAAATTGCGGCAATGAGTATGCCGGTAATCGATTGCGGAGTACCGATCCTTTCGATGCATGCTCCGGTTGAGCTTGCCGCGAAGAGCGACATTTATATGATGCATATGGCTTGCGAAGCCTTTTTCGCATGATGCATGAATGAAATTTATTACGCGGAGCGGGGAAGCGGTTTTCCGCTGCTCCTGCTCCACGGAAACGGCGAAAGCCATGAATACTTCGCGTCACAGCTTGAATATTTTTCCGTACATTATCGTGTCGTCGCACCTGATACACGCGGTCACGGAAGGACACCTCGCGGTGACGGTGAGCTTTCGATAAGCCGATTTGCCGACGATCTTCATGATTTTGTCATGATGCTCGGAATTGAGAAGGCGAATATACTCGGATTTTCAGACGGCGGGAACATTGCAATGTACTTTGCGCTCAGATATCCCGAATACGTCGGAAAGCTTATTTTGAACGGAGCAAATCTGTTTCCCCGCGGAGTAAAACGCAGTGTGCAGCTTCCGATTGAGGTCGGATACCGTATTGCGTCGCATTTTGCGAAAAAGAGCGACGATGCGCTTAAAAACGCCGAGATCCTGGGACTCATGGTGAACGAACCACGGCTTACGGCAGAAGATGCTTCAAGAATAAAAGCACCGACACTCGTAATAGCCGGTACGCATGATATGATAAAACGCAGTCATACCGAGCTTATCGCAAAAAGCATCCCAAATTCACAGCTTGTATTCATAAAAGGCGATCATTTCATCGCTAACAAAAATCCCGACGCGTTCAATGCCGCCGTCGGGAAATTTCTCGCAGAATGAATATCTGTTTCTCTATATTTCATCAAATACTCTGACATAATCGACGACAAATTCGTCGGGTGCTGAGCCCTCTACTTCGGTGCAGGGCTTTTCTTCTTCGGTGCGGTAGCCCATGCATTCCGTGCTGACAAGGACGAACTGCTCTGTTTCAGAAACGGGACCGTCAACGTGCCAGCTTTCTTTTCCGTCAACAAAAAATGTATATCCGGTCTTATTCCAACGGAGTCCGAAGCGGTGAAAGCCGTCAGGTGTAGCTACAAGCGGAAAGCTCTGCTTGCCTTTACTTTGCAGATCCTCGCCGCAGCCGTTCCAGTGTACAGCGTGTGAAACATATCCCGGCTTGAATGACTCCATAATGTCGATTTCAACGCCGGAAAACGCGGGATTCAATGTACATCCCTGAATGGGCGACTGCAACCAGAATGCGCTCCACCATCCGGGATTCTTTTGCAGTCTGCACCTGCATTCGTAATAACCGAATCTGTGCATGAATTTCGGTGTGCTGATTTTTCCGATCGGCCAGACAAAGCGCCCCGCAAAGGTTTTTCCGGGACGGTCCATATAGTTTTCTCCCGTTTCGAGCTGAGAAGTGAAAAAATCACCGTCATTTTCGACGAGAGACAAAATAAGATTGCTTTTGCCGTCAAGCGAAGCGCAGGAATCGCTCCATGTTTTATGTCTGTGTCCCATCATGTATTCGCGAAAACGCCATTTTCCGTCGTCTATCTTGCTTCCGTCAAATTCGTCATTCCATACGAGTCTCCAATTTACTCCGTCGGGAAGTATACTGCTTTCGTGTCCTGCAATAACGTATTCCATAATATCCTCCTACAAAATGAACCGCCTGCTTCG
>FR892199.1:4177-5786 GCA_000433115.1 Ruminococcus sp. CAG:382 | reverse complement strand
AACCCGCCTGCTTCGGCGGTTCATCTGATTTGCCGACTATTTCAGCATAGACACGGCATCCGCAATCGTTTTTTCGAGCGCCTGTCTGCCGTACTTGTCGACTTCTGCTTTGTTCTTTTCGCCGTGTGTGAGGCATCCCGCACCGCCGATACAGCCGCCGATACAAGCCATGCCTTCGATGAAGTTAGCGTCGAGGCGGTTTTTGCTTTTTTGCAGAAGAGCGACCTTGCAGGCTTCAATACCGTCGCATGAGCAGGGCTTGAGTTCAAAATCGAGTCCCTGTTCCTTGATACCCTCGGCAACGGCATCGGCAAGCCCGCCGCAGCGTGCAAATATTCTTCCGAAATACGATGCGTTGTCAAGTACGCCTTCGGGAAGCATGGTTATGTCAATGCCCTTACTGTCAAACAGTGCCTGAAGTTCTTCAAATGTCATGGCGACATCAACGTACTGCCGGACACTTTCCTTTTGCACCTCCATCTTTTTTGCGGTACACGGACCGATGAAAACAATTTTGCATGGAGCTTCATGCTCCTTGATATATTTCGCAATTGTCGCCATAGGCGAAAGATTGTGAGAAATATATTGCTTAAGGTCGGGGAAGTTCTTTTCAATGTAGTCCACAAATGCCGGGCAGCACGAGCTTGTAAGGAATCCTTTTTCGACAAGTTCTTTTGATTCGGCTTGGGCAACCATATCAGCGCCGAGAGCGGCTTCAATTACGGTATGGAATCCAAGTTCACGCAGACCTGTTATGACTTGTCCGAGCTTAGCATATGTAAACTGGCTTGAAATGGAAGGTGCCACAACGGCATAAACCTTGTATTTCGTGTTGTTTTCGCTCTTCTTTATGGCGTCTATGACATTAAGGATAAAGGATTTGTCGGTAATCGCTCCGAACGGGCACTGATAAACACATGCGCCGCAGGAAATGCACTTGGAATTGTCAATGCACGCCTGCTTTTCGTCACCCATTGAAATAGCCTTGACCTTACAGGATGTTTCACAGGGACGCTTGTAGTTGTGTATCGCACTGTAAGGGCATACCTTTGCACATGCACCGCACTCCTTACATTTTGTTTTGTCAATATGCGCGACGTGATTTGAGTCAAAGGTTATGGCACCGAAGCGGCAAGCCTCTTCGCAACGGTGCGCAAGACAGCCGCGGCAGGCATTGGTTATTTCGTAGCCGCCCATGGGACATTCGTCACAGGCAATGTCTATTACCTCAATCACATTAGGGTTCGACTTGTCGCCGCCCATTGCGATTTTTACACGCTCGGCAAGTATGGCGCGTTCCTTGTAGACACAGCAACGCATGGTGGGCGTTTTGCCGGGAACGATTTTTTTCGGAATATCTATAGCGGTTTCCGCGAGACGGTCGTCCCATGCCTGACGGGCGACCTCACGCAGTACCCGGTATTTGAGATCCTGTACCTTTGTATCGAATTTTCTCATTGTGTCCTCCGCTATGATATCAGAAATAGCTTACCTTAATATGTTTTCCCATTTGTCTGAGGCACTTTGAAAGTTCCTCCACAAGGTTCATTTTTATGTTGAAATTAATGGGAAGATCGGGGTTTTGGTGCGCCGGATTCACGGCTCTTCC
>FR892199.1:0-4103 GCA_000433115.1 Ruminococcus sp. CAG:382 | reverse complement strand
ATATCAGCGATGCACCGTCATGACCGAAGCTCCATTTTTCATATAGTTTATTCTCACCGAGCGCATCCTTTGCATATTCGACGACTTTGTTGACCGTAATAACTCCTTCTGTTACAAGGTCAACGCCTTCTATTTCGGCAATCGGAGGCACATCGCTCTGTACAAAGCTGAGACTTGCCTTGACCGGTTTTCCGAGATACTTTGCGGCGATTGATGATGTCGTTCCGCCGCATATTATATGCTTGCCTTCCTTTGAGAAGAAAAGCGACATCATGCGGTTGCAGTCGTCGCGGTCTCTCGGCGGACCAAACAGAAGATTCATAGGCTCGCGCTTGCGTATTTTCACAACACAAGCGGTTGCGTCGTCACCGGGCTGCTTGCCGTACAGCTTGTAAACCTCGTCAATAAGTATCGTGGAGAGTGTTTTTGCGGTATAACCGGCAACGGAGACGACCTCCATATAGTCGATTATGTCTTCGCGTTTCCAGCCGAAATTATATGCAAGTCCGATACCGGCATGAGGACACCCGTCACTCATTGCGACGAATATATCGCCCTCGCACAGCTTTATCACCGACTTGAAGATTTTTTTGCCGCAAATGTTCATTTCCGTGGTGGGATAGTCAAAATTCTTGCCGTCACGAAGCAGAATCGCCATTGGATTGTCGTACTGAATAAGCTCCATTTCACGGTTATTCACGAGGTGCATGATCGTGAAGGTTGAATAAGCGACACCTCGGACAGAACATATCGGCAGCGTCTGTGCAATCGTTTCGACGCAGTCTTCCAACGTGAGCCCCTCTGCCATCATTGTGGAAATTATTTTGCTTGTAAGAGTCGAAAGGATGCTCGCCTTGACACCGCTGCCGAGTCCGTCGGCAAGCACAATAACCGTGGAGTTGTCATCCTGCTCTACTATGTCTACATGGTCGCCGCATAGCTGTTCACCGGCATGATTTATGCTTTTGTATCCGATATCGGCGCAAAGGTCATTCATTGGTGATACTCTCTTTCAGCTTGGTGAGCGCAATCTTTGTTTCGGCAGCTGTTTCACCGAGAAGCGACGCGATCTCCTGAACGATACGCATCTGTTTATCGACGACTTTGTCCGCGATTTCAATTGTCTGGCGGCTGATGCTTTCTTTCTTTTCGCGCTCGTCTTCTTCGTCCGTTACATCGCGCATGATGCAGATCAGCAGCTGATATGTTGTGTCGTATACAATCGTCTGTTCGACATACTTTTTGTATTCCGCAAGATAAATCCTTTGATCTCTGATGGAGCGCTTTGACTCAAGAACCTTGAGGAACGGTGTCGGGTCAAGAATACGGATGAGCTGGTCTCCGAGCACGTCGGAAGCAGAACGTATATTCATGATCTTGCGTGCGGCAGCGTTTATCTGTTGGACTTCAAGCGATTCATTGACAACGATAAGACCGTTGGGCGTATTGCTTACGATGCAATCGGAAAAGCTTTCGGCTTTTTCCTTGAGATAGGGAAGACACATCGAAATCTCGGCTTTTCCGTGGAAAATGGCGATTGCTTTTTCGCGACAGGTATTATATCCGCATGAACCGCAGTTCAACTCGTCTTCGGGTTTTGTCTTGCCCATTTTTTTGAGTATATCGGCGATTTCATCTTCAGTCGGCATACGGTTTTTCCGTTCGATTGGTTCAAATGTCTTTTTGAGAAGCAGGCTGTCAGGCTGAACGAGGTCGAAATCCTTGTTTCCGGCATAGCTTGCGACTTTCATATAGTCCATGACCGGATTACGGTGATATTTTTCCATAACCGGACCGCCGATGCAGCTTCCGACGCATGCAGACATTTCGATGAAACATTTATGCACTTTGCCGCTTTCAATATCACGGAGCGCGGCGATGCAGTTCTCAACACCGTCAAGCGCCATATATGTGTATCCTGATTCGGGTTTCATAGCCATCGTTTTCAGTATGCCGCCGGTTGTCGGGAAGAAACGGGCGCGGCTTTCGGGATTATGATCCATTTCCTGGTCAAGGACGATACCTTCGGCATCGAGCCAGTTCGTCAGTTCCTCAAATGTGAGCACCGCATCGACAATACCTTCATAATGGTCCGCTTCGTCTTTCTTTGAAACACAGGGACCGATGAATACGGTTTTTGCGTTCGGATAACGTCGTTTGAGATCAGCGCAATGCGCCTGCATTGGCGAGAGTACATCGGCAAGATAGGGAAGCTCGGCAGGGAAGAATTTTTGAATAAGAAGATTTATTGAATGGCAGCATGAGGAAATGATTATGTCAGCGGTGCCGTCCTCAATCATCTTTTCGTATTCCGTCTTAACGATGGACGCGCCGACTGCGGTTTCTTCCGCGTCGGCAAATCCAAGCTGTTTGAGTGCTTTACGCATTGCGTCAATACCGACGCCGTTGTAGTTTGCTATGAATGAAGGGGCAATGCTGACATAAACGGGATCTCCCGACTGGATCAGTACCTTTGCCTTTTCCGTTTCGTCAACGATCTGCTTTGCATTTTGCGGACACACAACAAAGCATTGACCGCAGAGAATGCATTCATTGCTGATAATATGAGCCTGATTGCCCGAAAACCTTATCGATTTGACAGGGCAGTGACGGATGCATTTGTAGCAGTTTTTGCAGTTTGACTTTTTGAGAGTAAGACAGTCTGACATGACTATTCCTCCTTTGATTTTTCAAGCGCCGGCAATATCGTGTCGCACCAAAAATCCTTGAAGCCCTCTTTCGTTATACCGGTATATATCGTGTCACCTACTGTTATCGTAACTCCGACACGGTTGCACTTGCCGGCGCAGAAGCTGCCGGCAAGTACTATATCGTCCTCGAGATGGTTTTCGGCAATATTTTTCTGAAGCAGCTCAACAATTTCGGGTGCGCCCTTGAGATGACATGAACTACCCACACATACCTCGACGAACAGCATTGTTTACACCTTTGCTTTGATTTCTCTTTCGAAGAAATCCTTAACCGTGTCCGGACTTACGGAATGGAAGTTGTCATCAACGGTCACACAGACACCTTCTTGACATTTTCCCATGCAGAATGTTCCGCCAAGTTCCACCTTGTCGCCAAGGTTGTTCTGGGCGATAAGGTACTGCAGTTCTTCGACGACCTGACGTGAGCCTTTGATGTGGCAGGAAGAACCTATACAAACTATAACTTTCATTAATACTTCTCCTTATTCGTAGTCCACGACGTTAACCCAGCCGTGGAGGAATTCGCGTTCCTTTTCATTGCCCTTGACAGACTGTGAAGCTGCAACGATAGGCATCCATTTCTGAACGTACTGACGAGCGGTATTTGATTTCCGGCAGAAGAGCTCAAGATATTTTTTTGCGCCTTCGATATCACCGTTCAGCCAGAACAGAAGATATGTTCTGGCAACATCTGCGGATGCATTGCCCTGAGTGGCATGAGACCAGTCGATGATATACGGTGTGCCGTCATCGGTAATGATTATGTTTGACGGGTTGAAGTCGCCGTGGCAGAGTTTATTATGCTTTGGCATCGCGTCGAGTCGTGAATGAAGCTCATAGCGTGTTGTGGCGTCAAAATCGGTCTGGCTGATCTTGCGATTCATTTTATCTCTGAGCTTGGTGAGTAGCGGGCAGCTTTTGGAGTGCATCTCAAGTTGCAGGTCGACGAAAAGGTTGAGGTATTCGTCTTTCTTTTCGGGGTGTTCGTCCATAAGCTGCTGAAGGGTTTTGCCTTTGATATAGTCTGAAACAATAGTCCATTTTCCGTCGATAACGGTGACTTCGTGAATTTTGGGTATATTGAGTCCGGTTTCCTCAACGCGTGCCTGATTAAGGGCTTCGTTAAGTACGTCTGCTTTGGAATAATTTGTGTCAAAAACCTTCATACAAAGTTCACCGTCACGGTAGACTGTCTTATTGTTTCTGACTGCTATGATTCTGTCGAGTTTCATCTTGCGTAAAACCTCCCTATTCCTTTGTTAATCCGTTTTCCGCTCTGCGGTATGCTTTTTTGAAATCGTGTCTGTCGTCGGCAGACTCGGCAATATCGTCACCTGTAGGAGTGTTCTGTTCGGTGAATTTGCTGTTACCGTAATAAGCATTGAGATACAT
>FR892198.1:50139-52398 GCA_000433115.1 Ruminococcus sp. CAG:382 | reverse complement strand
CGGACGTTTGTCCGAGCTTGAGCTGCGCCCCAACCAGATTGTGACACACAATACCGATCTTGAAAATGCCATGAACACGGCGCTTTCCGAAAAATGGGGAGAGCTGAGGGGTCTGAAGGTCGTCAGCATCGCTCTCGGTTCGGTCACACTGCCGGACGAGGATGCGGATATGATCAAGCAGGCACAGCGTGCGGCGATCATGCGGGATCCCACCATGGCGGCGGCAACGCTTGTAGGTGCGCAGGCAGACGCCATGAAGACGGCGGCAGGCAACCAGGCGGGAGCCATGACCGGCTTTATGGGCATGGGACTGGCTATGAATGCGGGCGGCGGAGCCGGAGCGGCACAGAATCTGTTTGCGATGGGACAGCAACAACAGCAGCAACAGCAGCAGGCACAGCAGTCGAATCAGCCTGAAGCTCCCGCCGCGAACGGCTGGAAGTGTGAATGCGGTGCTGTCAATACAGGCAAGTTCTGTGCCGAATGCGGGAATCCGCAGCCCAAGGCAACAGGCTGGACCTGCTCCTGCGGCGCTGTCAATAAGGGCAGATTCTGCTCCGAATGCGGTGCGAAAAAGCCTGAGTCCGAACCTCTTTACAAGTGCGACAAATGCGGCTGGGAACCCGAGGATCCCAAGAATCCTCCCAAGTTCTGCCCCGAGTGCGGCGATAAGTTCGACGCAAACGATATCAAATAATGCATATCAAAAAGCTGTGTGCCGTCATTATGGCAGGAATAATGTCAAATTATGGCAGTAATACTGTCAATGACGGCACTTGCCGCAGTACCCGTCTGCGCTGCTGATGCTGACGGTATTGTGTTAGGCGTTAACGGTCTTGATACCTACGGAAGCGAGGGTCATTCGCTCATAATGACCCGTAAAACCGGAATGAATATTCCTGATGTGGGTACGTATTTCACGTGGTGGCGTATAGCCGTTTTTGAATACAGTGACGAAGCCGATGCATATGTCGTAACGGCTCTATCACTCACTGCAAGCGGCTCAGCACCCAAAAATGCATACATTCCCGAAGACGGTTTTGTCCTCGCCGTCAATATCGGCAATGATTACGGCAATATTAATTATCAGAACGATATTGCAACAAATACCTATTATGCTCTTGACAATGTAAAAGTCGGTGATAAGGCATATCTCGTCGGGCTTGATCTTGCTTCGGGGCGTATTGACAAATCATCACTTGACCATTGGGACAGGAATTTCACGACAAACGCATATATTTATATCAACGAACCGCCGAAAAGCGGTGATGTCTATAAACCGGACAGAAGCAAAAAGCGTCTCGACAGCGTACAACTCGATTTGAAAGAAGGAGACGTGATAAGCGCGTCCCGTGACTGGACAATAAGCTGGGAAGAAGTTGAAGGCGCTGCGTATTATCTCGTGAATATCAATGACGGAGTTTCAGGTGATATCGGCAACGCACTGCTTTCAAATTCCAAAGTCACCGGCACATCTGTTACGATCCCGGAGTCAAAGCTCGTTGTCGGTTATACATACCGTATTGCCGTTTCGGCAGTAGAAAGCGGTTATCGTTCCTCCTTCAATACCGACATAAAAGTCGATGCAGTCAGCGACAGAGCGGTTAACAGCCCATTTATCGGCAAAAAAATTGTTGCCTTCGGCGACAGTATAACCGCTTTTACCGGATGGGTAAAAATGCTCGGCGGTGAACTTGGTACACGTGTTGTTAATGCAGGTGTCGGTGGAAACACGACAAATGACGCGACTGGACGCATAAAAACCGACGTACTTGACCTTGATCCCGACATCGTCATAATGATGTTCGGCATGAACGATCAGGCTGTTATGCTCAGCACAGAAAAACCCCTCGTTTCGTTGAGCACATATGAGCGTAACTATCGCAGGATGATTGAAAAAATGCTTGCGAATGATATTGACGTCATACTCATGACGGGTCATGAAGTATGTACCGATAACAATTACTATGTTCCCGGACAATATGGACTTGATTACGGCACCGGAAACATTGATAATTATTACAACATCATTCGCAAACTCGCTTCCGAATATCACCTCAACCTGATCGATCTTACCGCGCGTTCCGAAGCCGAAACACGCGCGAAAATGTGCGCTTCCGGTGACGGAATCCATCTTTCGACATACGGTCACGAAATGTATTCGAAATGGATAGGCGATTTCATGTATACCGGATATGTCACGGGTATGGGGCTTGAATCATCTGAAGAACAATCGCCGGAGGAGCCATCGTTCGAAGG
>FR892198.1:27804-50106 GCA_000433115.1 Ruminococcus sp. CAG:382 | reverse complement strand
GCGCTGCTGAACCGGCTACATTCGAAGAATCGTCCCGCACTGTTTCAGGGGTGAGCGACGAAGAACATGCGAAGTTGGAAAAGAACGTATTCATTTTCGGCTCGATCGGGCTTGTTGCCATTCTGACGCTCCTTGCATTCCTTCCTTCGAAAATCAGGAAAAGAAAAAATAAATAATCAAAAAAGCAGGAGAAACGGTTAAAAACCGGATCTCCTGTTTTGTTATATATGCGTGTAGCTGTACAGTGTTACAGCTCAACAACCGTAACGCCGAAATCTCCTTCACCGTACGAACCCGATCGGAACGATTTGACTCTTTTGTCCTTGCGGAGCTTTGCCCATATGGCGGCGCGCAGCGCACCTGTACCTTTTCCGTGAATAATCGTGACAACATGGTAATTTGCCATGATAGCAGAATCGAAGAAGCGATCTATCATAAAATAGGCATCGTCACCCGTCTGACCGCGTACATCGATCTCCTGCTTTGCGGGAGCTGAATTGCGGCTGACACTGAGTGTGGTTTTTTTAGGTTGTTGTTGAACCGGTTTATCCTTAAGTCTCAGCTCGGAGGTTTTAACCTTTGTTTTAATTATTCCTGCCTGAACGGTTGCGCTGTCGCCGTCAAGCGCGGTGATATATGCTTCCTTGTTGATTCCGGCGATCATAACGGTATCACCGACCCTGAACGGACGCGGCGGAACATAATCGTCTTCCGGAGCCTCCTCCGACTCAACAGTTGTTTCTTTCAGAGTTTTACGAATGCTGCGCCGTGCCTCTTCAAGTGTATCAAAGTTTTTCTCTTTTTCTGCCTTGCGTTTCAGCTCATTTACTTCATCAAGAATATATTCGCTTGATGCTTTTGCGGAAATCAGGATGCGGTTTGCCTGTTCTTTGGCTTTCTGAACAGCTTTTGCCGCCTCCTCCTCGGCAACCTTGCGGAGTGTCTCCGCTTCGGCGAGCTTTTTTTCGGCTTCTGCTTTGAGTTGTTCTGCGTTTTTCTTTTCTTTTGAAAGCCTGCTCTCAGTATCCTGTAAACGTGTTATAACATCTTCAAAACGAACATTGTCATCGCTCATAACGGCTTTTGCTCGTTCTATGATATGCTCCGGTATTCCGAGCCGCAGGGATATCGCAAAGGCGTTTGATTTGCCAGGCAGACCTACAATAAGGCGATATGTCGGTTTGAGCGTTTTAAAATCAAATTCGCATGATGCATTTATAACGCCCTCGGTTTCAAGCGCATATTGCTTGATTTCTGCATAATGAGTCGTAGCGGCGACCACAGCGCCGTTTTTCTTTTCCTCTTCAATGATCGCGATGGCAAGCGCTGCGCCCTCTGTCGGATCAGTACCCGCGCCTAGCTCATCAAAAAGACACAGTGAACGGTTTGTGGTCTGTTCGATTATCGTGACGATATTCACCATATGCGATGAAAATGTCGAAAGTGACTGTTCGATTGACTGCTCGTCACCTATATCGGGCAGTACAGCGTCAAATACGGGGAGAGAGCTTCCGAAATCACACGGGATTTCAATGCCCGACTGATTCATCAGAACAAACAAGCCGAGCGTTTTCAGTGCAACTGTTTTACCGCCGGTATTCGGACCGGTAATAACGAGAACGCTGTTTTTACCGCCGAGTGTTACCGTGACAGGAACGACTTTTTCCTTATCGAGAAGCGGATGTCTCGCCGCAAGCAGCTTCATTGTCGTATCCTTTTCATTTATAACCGGACTGATGCCGCGTATGCTGTATGAGTACTCAGCCTTTGCAAAAATGGCGGAAAGATCGGTAAGTGCCTTGTAGTTTAGCGCAAGGGTTGTAGCCTGTGCGGCGACCTGAGACGAAAGGGAAGAGAGAATACGTTCAATCTCGTCGTTTTCCGCAACACGAAGTTCGCGAAGCTTGTTATTTTCTTCAAGGACTGCAAGCGGTTCGATGAAAAGCGTGGCACCCGATGCCGATGTGTCGTGAACAAGGCCCTTTATTTCGTTCTTGTGTTCCGCCTTGACGGGTACGACATACCGCCCGTTACGCATAGTGACAATGTTCTCCTGCAGATACTTTGACGCCCCGCCGCTCGTATAGCGTGCGAGCGTATCACGAACATTGCTTTCGCATTTCCTTATGTCGCGGCGTATCCTGTAAAGAGCGTCGCTTGCAGTGTCCGCAATCATATCTTCCGCAATTATCGCATCGGAAATTGCTCTTTCGAGATGAGATATTTCCTTCAACGCACCGAAAAACGGTTCAAGTGCGCCAAGATCATCCGTCGATGCGGGATATCGGCGTATAGCAGAAACGGAGCGGAGGAGAGAAGCGGTTTCAAGAAGCTCCTTAGGAGTAAGCACTGCTCCCTTTGAAGCCCTGTCAAGCGAAGGTATAATATTTTTGCACTGCCCGAATGGCGGATGCGATTTTGTGACGATCATTTCCTTTGCTTTAGCTGTCTGTGCAAGCAGACGTTTCACAACAACAATGTCGTCTGTAGGTTCTGTCTTAAGTATAAGCTCCGCGGCACCTTCTGTACGTGCCATTGATGCGATCTGAGAAAGCACCTTGTCATATTCAAGCAGCACACGGGCTTTGTTAATATATTTCATAGCTGTTTCCTTGATATTTCTCTGTAAAACTGCAGAGTTTTTGGATTGACCTCCATTGAAGCTGTCATAAATGACTCGCAAAATGCGCAAAAATCCTCAATTGCGTCCGGCGAAGCACGAAAAGACAGCATTTTTGAATAGTCTGCGCCGCATACAAATGAAACTATCCGCCGCGCGGCGGCACACAAAGGTATGAACTCCCCGCCGGAAACGGCATGTACGGCACATCGAGGCTCAAGTTCATTCATACAAAAGCCGGCTGCCTCATCACCGCAAACTGCACAACCGTCTTCTATGTCGGGCATAAGCCCGGAAACGCAGCACAGTTTCAGCTCAAAAACCGCCTTAATGATATTTATGGGAGCAATAGCGTTCGAGACTGCGTAAAGCGTATTTAGCAGCAGGCGCAAAACTGAGCTGTCATCCGGCACTGCACTGATATACGCCATCTCGCAGGCATAGGAAGCAAACGCGAGTGCTACAAGATCCTTACGTATGTAATAGAAACCTTCAATCAGCTCGGCTTCCGTCAATGTCATATGACCGTTTTTTTCGTATACGGTCAGTCTTGAATATGCAAACATCTGAACCGATTTCAGATATGAGGCGGTCAGCTTCCTTGCGCCGGTTGCATTTATACGCACGACTCCGCGGTCGGCTGTAAGCACATACAGCAGCTTTCCATTTTCACCGGACGGCATTTCACGTATGACAATCCCCGGAAAGGTTTCGTTCATCGTTTACTCGTCCCTGAAGCCGAGGTTCTGAAGCATGGCGCGGTTGTCGCGCCAGTTCTCCTTCACCCTGACCCACAGATCAAGATATACCTTGCACCCAAACATGACTTCAAGATCCTCACGGGCATACGTACCGATTTTTTTGAGCATTTCGCCGCCTTTTCCTATGATGATTTTCTTGTGTGCCGCGCGTTCGCAGTATATCTCGGCGCGAATTTTGATGAGAGTATTCTCATCGGTAAAATCTTCAATAACGACAGCAATTCCGTGGGGTATCTCATCGTCGGTAAGACGCAGGATCTTTTCGCGTATGACCTCCGACGCGACCTGCCTTTCTGGCTGATCTGTATACATATCATCGGGGAAAAAGTGCGGAGATTCTATAAGAAATTCTTTTATTTCGTTTCTGACGATATCAAGTCCGTCACCCGTCTTAGCCGAAACCGGAATTACAGAGCGGAATGTATATTTTGACGAAATGTCGGCGATATACCGAAGCAACTGATCCTTATCCGTAATATCGGTCTTGTTGATTATGAGGATCACATTATCCGGATTTTTCGCATATGCATCGAGAGCCTCGGTTTCTGCTTTGTTTAGCTTTTTGGATGCATCCACAACAAACATCACGGCGTCGGCATCCTCCGATGCCGTACCAACCGTCTTCATCATGTATTCTCCGAGCAGATTGTGCGGCTTGTGCAAACCTGGGGTGTCAAGAAAAACGTACTGATCTTCACCTTCGGTAAGAACACCCGCAATTCTGCCACGAGTAGTCTGCGGCTTTTTTGAAACGATCGCGACCTTTTCGCCGACCAATGCATTCATGAGAGTCGATTTGCCGACATTCGGTCTGCCTATTATCATAATAAATGCGCTTTTTGTCATATATCACGTGTTATATTGAGAGATTTCAATATATCCTCCTGTTTTTGTTCCATGATGAGGCGTTCCTCATCACCGTTTTCGTGGTCATATCCGAGAAGATGGAGCGTAGAATGCGCCGTGAGGAAGCAAAGCTCCCGCATAAGACTGTGTCCGTATTCCTCCGCCTGCTTTTTTGCACGTTCAATTGAAATAACAACGTCACCGAGCGGCTCGACGTGCGATGTATCGTCGAATTCATCCATCGGAAACGACAGCACATCCGTCGGCGCATCCTTACCGCGATATTCGGCATTCAGCGCACGGATTTTATCATTTGTGACTATTGTAACTGAAACCTCAAAGCTTCTGCCGTCATATTCTTCGGCAACTGTTTTTTCGATGACTCGTTTCATATTGTCGAGTATGGCAGCGTCAATTGTCGTATCGGTTTCATTTTCGAAATATATCTTAACGTCGTTCATCCGGTTGCCTCCTGAAAGTACGTTTTTGTTCACGTGGTTGTGCTGCATGACCTTTTTTCTCATATGCAAGTATGATTTTCTGAACAAGCGGATGACGTACAACATCCTTGTGGCTGAATCGGAATACTGCAATACCGTCAATATCGTTAAGAATATCGATTGCCTCGATAAGTCCGCTCTTCTTGATATACGGCAGGTCTATCTGAGTAACGTCACCCGTCACAATTGCTTTTGAATTGTTGCCGAGACGTGTTAAAAACATTTTCATCTGCTCTGGCGTTGTGTTCTGAGCTTCATCAAGTATGATGAAGGCATCGTCCAACGTCCTGCCGCGCATATACGCAAGCGGTGCTATTTCGATTGTGTTTTTCTCCATGTGTTTGGCAAACGATTCGCCGCCAAGCATTTCGCCCAGTGCATCGTAAAGCGGGCGCAGATATGGGTCGATCTTCTGCTGCAGATCGCCCGGAAGGAATCCGAGCTTTTCGCCCGCTTCAACTGCGGGACGTGTCAGTATAATGCGTGAGATCTGCTTCTGCTTGAGCGCAGTGACCGCAAGTGCAACTGCAAGAAAGGTTTTTCCAGTTCCGGCGGGGCCGACGCCGAAGGTAATGGTATTCTTTTTTATTGCGTCAACATATTTCTGTTGTCCGACCGTTTTCGGCTTGATGGGTTTTCCGCGGCTGTTCAGACAAATGCAGTCGTTGAGAATTGCCGAGATGTCTTCCGTGTTTTCTTCGCGTATCATCGTAATAACGTAATTGATCGTATTGACATCGATCGCTTCCTCAAACCGGCTGACCTGCTCAAGCTGTCTGATCGCTTTTTCAGCAGCTTTTACAGCGGAGGGTTCTCCGACAATACGTATCGCATCGTCATAGCTGTTTATACGCACACCGAATTCGTTTTCCAGTATTTCAATGTTGCCGTCAAGCGCTCCGAACAGTTTAAGAACAAAATCAATATTCAGGTCTCTCAGCATCACTTCACAGGTATTATCCATAAAAACGCCACCTTTTCAACGGTATTAATACTTCAGCACGTTAAGCTTTACGAATATTATTATAACACAAACAATTCGTTTTGTACATAGCTATTTGCATATTCATGCGAGGAAATAAAAAACGAATTGATGATTTGCACAAAAAGCACTAGACAAAACGGCTTTCGTGTGGTAAAATTTTGTTACAGATTTTTGGAGGAAAAATGTATGAAAAGAGTACTGGCTGCAATTCTGGTGGCGATAATGACTTCCTGTGCGTTCACCGCCTGCAACAATTCAGAGCAAAACAGCTCGACGGCTGACCATTCCGGTGTGTCAACAGCACCAAGCGTTTCCGAAACACAGTCCGAAGCCTCTGATGAGGAAAAGGATCCGTATGAACATCTCCGCGATATCGATCTCGGCGAAAAAGAGATAGTGATTTACGTCGAAGATCAATCGTCTGCGAGGTATTATTCCCAGGAGATCATGCCAAATGATCTTTCGCCCGATCTGATTTCCTCTGCGGTCGCTTCGCGTAATCAGATCGTCGAAGACCTGCTCAACTGCCATATCACCGAGGTGAGAACAAGGGCAGACGGCGAAATGCGCAATAATATCTATGCCGAAATGATGGGTGCAAGCTCATATGATATCGTCATGCCGTATATGCCTGCCGCGGCATCGCTTGCTGCCGAAGGCGCTTTCTATGATCTTACATCTTTTGATGTCATAAATCTCGATCGCTCGTATTGGGATCAGCGCGCAAACGCCGACCTTTCGATTGCCGGAAAGCTGTTTTTCAGCACAGGCGATTTCAGTCTTCTGACCTTTGACTGCACACACGCAATCGTATTCAACAAAGATGTCGTCAATTCCAACCCGGATATTGAAAATCCCTATACACTTCTTGCCGATGGTAAGTGGACACTTGATGCGCTTTACAGGAACGCAAAACTTGCCACCTATGAAAGCGACGGCGAAGACGGTCTCACCTGGGGCGACCACTGGGGCTTTTATGTCAACAGTAACTACACGACCACAATGTTTGTCGGCTCAGGAGAACGTCTCACTCGTAAGGACAGTGATGATTTTCCTTATCTCGCCGTTAAAACAGACCGTGCAACCGAGGTTGTCAGCAAGATTCACGAAATCTATACCGATAAAGCGGCGACAATGCAGATTGAGCAGATAACAAATTACGCCGGTTCGGGTTATTCTGACGTCTGGAGCGCTGCAACAGGTGCATTTGCCGACCAGCGTATCCTGTTCAGAAGCCTTGCGATTGTCGACCTTGCCGAACTTCAGGCATATGACAAGGTAAATTACGGTCTGCTTCCCACACCGAAGTACGACGAATCACAGGACGAATACTACAATATCGTTTCCTGCTACTATGCGACCTGTTTTGCAATTCCCGTAAGCGTCGAGGATGCCGAGAAATCCGCCGCTGTATGCGAAGCAATGGCTATTGCTTCAACCGAAACTCTCCGTAAGAATTACTACGAAGTGCTCCTGAAGAACAGATTTATCAAGGACGATGAAGGAGAATTCGCTCTTGATCTTATCTTCAACAACCGCGTCTTTGAACCGGGCGCAATATATACATGGGGCAGCCTCTCAAATCTGATTCCGACGGTAGCGCAAAGCGGTAATTTTGAATCGACGTATGATTCAAACAAGGACTCCATCAGTGCAGCAATCGAACAGACAATTGCTATTTTCAAAGATCTCAAATGATAATAACCGACATAAGGCTTGAGACGCGCAGCCTGCCGTTGAAGACGCCCTTTATAACGGCGAAACGAAGGCTCGATGTGCTCAAATACTACACAGTCGACATAATGACCGATAACGGTTTAAGGGGAACGGGCAGCTGTTCCCCTACGCCTGTTATAACGGGAGATACCGATGGTTCAATTATATATGCGATCAACGATTGGTTCACACCGCGTCTTATAGGGAGAGAAGTGACGCCGGAACTTTTGCCGTACATAAAAAAATCTCTCTATGCAAATACGTCACCCAAAGCCGCGCTTGATATTGCGGTTCATGATCTGCTTGCAAAACAGGCAAACACAAAACTTGTGACTTACCTCGGCGGCAGCTCTGACTACGTCGACACCGACGTGACTGTCAGCATCGGAAACCCGAAAAAAGTCGCGTCCGATATAGCTCGCGCCATAGATGACGGCTTCAGGTCGCTGAAAATAAAGCTCGGCAGAGGCAGGGACGAGGATCTCGGTACGATACGCGAAATTGCCGCGATAGTTCCGCCCGGAATAAGAGTACGTTTTGACGCAAATCAGGCATGGGGCAGGGAGGATTCTGTTTACATAATTTCTCATGCTGCCGAGCTTCCGCTTCAGATCGACCTGTTCGAACAGCCGGTCGATGCGGACGATATCGACGGCATGTCATACGTAACAGCCAATACACCGATCGATATTCTTGCCGATGAATCCGTCTTTGACTCTGCCGATGCAATTCGTGTTATAAAAGCGAAAGCGGCAGATCTCATAAATATAAAACTTATGAAATGCGGCGGCATATACGAAGCAAAAAAAATCCATGAAGCTGCGGCTCAAGCCGGAATAGGCTGTATGGTCGGATGTATGATGGAAGGACCGGAAAGCGTGCTTGCCGCCGCGCAGTTTGCAGCAGCAGCAGGAATTACCCTCTGTGATCTTGACGCTCCGTTTCTTTGCTCATATATTCCCGAAGGAACGGGAAAATTCGAGAAGGGAAGAATATACTTTGATTGAAATAAATGGTTTTTCCGAAAGAAACGCCGTCTATATCATTGACTCGGATGGCAAAACGCTTGTTGAGCATAACATCTCAAAGCTGTTCCGCAGTGCAAGTGTCATAAAGATTTTCATACTGGCATATTACCTTGAAAAACATATCCCGCCCGAATGTGTGATATCGATCGCGCCTTCCGACCGTATCAATTACAGCGATATAACGGAACTTTCACTCGGCTGTGCCGATATCGGAACATTGTTGACACTCATGATCGGTTCAAGCGACAATACAGCGACAAATCTGCTGATAAAACATTCCGGTATGCCTGCGCTGAACGGTTACATCTCTTCGCGTTTCGGCGGCGGAACGCATGTGGGGCGTATTATGCTTGATTTCGATGCCGCAAAGCAAGGATATGATAATCTTACCTGTCTTTCCGATGTAAAAAAGTGTCTTGACGTATGCCTTTCATACGACATCGGCAGACGTATTCTTGCAACTCAGAAATGCCGTGACCGTCTGATGAGATACATTTACACCGATATACCGTTTTATGGTAAAGCGGGTGAGATCCCGGAAGTATTCAATGATGTCGGATATATCGGAAACTCTTTCGCCGGTGTTCTTACCGACGGAATGGATTTCCGCGACGCTGCAATCCTTTGCGGCAAAGCCGGGCTTATTGCGTTGCACGCCGACAAGCCGCTCATATAATAATTTGTGCCCTTGAAGCAATCAGGCTTCAAGGGCGCAAAGCATATATATTACATAACTCCCAGCTTTTCGGCAAGTCCGTCGACCGCAAAGAACGGGTCGCTTTCTTTATCCTTCACAAGGTCATGCTTGTCGCTTCCGGCACAGAATCTGCATCCTGCACGTTTGCACTGAGCAAAAAAGCGCTTGTACTCCGCAAAAGCGTCGTCATCAACCACCGACGGCAGGAAGCAGTCGGTATTGATTTCGATAAGAATGTCGTTTTCCTTGGCGGCACATGCACACTCAAAGTACCTTTCATCAGGTATGTTACTGAGTATTTCGGTGATCTCGCCGAAGCTTCTGCCGACAGGAACGAACGGATGAACGATACAGGTAATGTAGTCCTTTGCCATACGATGTGTGGCAACCTCATAGAAAGAACGTACAAGATAATCGGCGTGCTTTTCTGGCGTATTGCAGTCATCGGGCAAAACAAACCCATTCATGTGAGTGTGGGAGTGCGGAACAAGCACGTAATCAAGCATTTCGGCTTTCTTTTCTGAAATACCGAGTGTGCCGTGTGCATATTCGGTCTCGCATCCGATGAGCACCTTGATCGGGAAACGGCTCCTGTCACCGAGTTGCCCGAAAATCTGCATGATATGTTCGGTGTTTTGCAACTGGTACCACGGAGTTGCTCCGGGTATATCCTCATCCCAGTAATGGTTCGCAAAACCGATTGTTTTCAACCCGTTTGCCGCTCCGTATTCTATATATTTCAGTGGGTCGGCGGTGCGCTCGGCACAGAGCGAAATAGAAGTGTGAACGTGTAAATCACTTTCCGTAAATGTCATTTTTTAATCTCCTCCAATAATTGCTTTACTGTTTCATAAAGCCGCATTGCTGCGATCTCTTTTGTCGGCATACTGCTTTCATAGGAAGTCGGTATGATTCTTTCGGCGCCGTCGATGCGAGGTTTTCCTTTGACAGCTCCGCTGATGACAATGCAGCGCTTTCCGTGCTTTCTGCAAAGCCCCGCAACTCCCGCAGGCAGCTTTCCGTTGTTTGTCTGATTATCCGTGCAACCTTCTCCGGTCAGGACAATATCGGCATTGCATATCTTTTCCTCAAGTCCGATAAGCGGAGCAAGCGTCGCAAATCCGGGAGCAAGCTCGCCGCCGAAGTAAAATCTGACAGCGGCGCCGAGACCGCCTGCCGCACCGCTTCCCGCACACACGGCGATATCGTCTCCGACTATGGCAGCATAGTGCTCCATATTCTTTTCCAACGCATCAACCGCAACGCTGTCCGCGCCCTTCTGCGGCGCATAAATACGTGACGCACCGTTTTCACCGATCAGCGGATTTGTAACGTCACAGCATGCAATGAATTTTGTTTTTCCAACCGTTTTCTTCAGCTTTGAAATATCAATTTCCGCGATTTTTCCGAGGGTACCTCCTGTCGGCACGAATTCTTTTCCGTCCTGATCACGGAAAACCGCACCGAGAGCAGCTGCCATGCCGGTTCCGCCGTCGTTGGTAGCTGATCCGCCGAGACCGAGGATTATTTTCCTTGCGCCGTTTTCAACAGCTGCTTTGATCATAAGCCCGACACCGAATGTCGTGGTGACCTTCGGATCGCGTTTCTCTTCCGGTACAAGGCAAAGCCCCGCCGCCGAAGCGCACTCGATCACAGCCGTTTCGTCCGAAATCGCAAAATCCGCTTTCATTTCACGAAACAGTGGGTCAACTGTGCACACTTCGAGTAATTTTGCCGGATTCGAATACACAAACGCATCCACAAGTCCTTCACCGCCGTCCGAAACAACCTGTACTTCGGAATCATAGCCGACCGCCTGCGCCGCATCGCACGCAATATTACCTGCTTCAAGCGACGTTAAAGTCCCCTTGAATGAATCAAAAGCCATAAGCAGCTTCATTTGTGATACTTCCTTCCGTTGATAATGGTGAAAGCACGGTAAATCTGTTCATAAAGGACCACACGCATAAGCCTGTGCGGCAGTGTCATTTTTGAAAACGACAGGCGCATATCGCAAGCCGCCTTTACCGACTCGGCCAGTCCGTAACTCGACCCTATTACATATGTAACGCCTTCTGCGGCATTTCTGCCATTCAGCAAAGCGAAATCCTCCGATGACATCTGCTTTCCTTCGACGCAAAGCGCAACGCGAAACCCTTTTTTTGGAAGAGCCGCGAGGATCTTGTCAGCTTCTTTCGCGAGACATTTATCTACCTCTGAGGGCAGATCGCATTTTTCTTCTTTGATTTCAATTTCTCTGAAACGACAAAAAGCAGCCATCCGCTTTTTATATTCCGAAAGCGCTTCACCGAAAAAGCTGTCTTTAATATTTCCGACATGTATAACCGTAATATCCGTCATAAAAATCACCGTCGGTATTGTATCATAAAATCTTCGCATTTACAAGTATTGCTTGACTTTTTGACGAAAATAGAGTAAAATATTCACCGGTGAATTAAATGAAGAAAAAAACAATATTTTTCCCGCTTATTTTTTTGCTTTGCATTGCGGCACTTTTCGGCTGCGACAGAACCGAGGTGACGCTTCCCGAAGGAGCAACTACGATTGAAGGAACATATATATCCGATGAAATGCCTGTCGGCTATTACTTTTCAAAAGACGGCTTCGGACAGCAATACATCGGAAACGAAGTGTATCAGATAAGGTACTATATTTTTGACGGAAAGATACATATCGATAATTATTCGATCGATGGCGGTCTGGTCGCTGATTTTCCCGTCGAAGTCTGCGACGGCTGTATAATAATCAGCAATATTCGTTACTCTTTGCAGGAAAACAGTGAAGCAAGTGCAATAAATACGTCAAAATAACGATTGACAGCACGAATATACGGTGATATAATACAGGCAAATGAATACACAAATACTTTGACGGGGACAAGAGCACTTCGCAAACGTCTTTCAGAGAGCTGTCGTTTGGTGCGAGACAGCGGTCGTCCGATGTTGCTTATCACCCCTGAGTAGCGTTGCTGAAATTTCAAGTAAGCGGCGACGGTCTTTTTCACCGTATAACGAAAAGGCGTTGCTTGACGCTTGCAGGAGTGGTTGTGGATTTTTAGGTTCATCTCTTTGCAGATGAACCTTTTCTTTTTCGGAAAGAGAGGTAAAAATCATGGAAAATCAAACAAAGGTAATTGCCGAACGTCTGAAAATGGCTCGGCACAACGCGGAGCTTACCGTGGTCGATATGGCGGAGGCGGCAGGCGTATCCGCATCTGAATACGAGCGTCTTGAAACGGGTGAATACGATTTTTCGTTTACATTCCTTTTCAAATGCGCTTCAAAGCTCGGAATGGATATTTCCGAACTTGTAAGCGGCTCCGATCCGAAGCTCAGCTTTTATAACATAACACGTGCGGGCGAAGGAATGCCGATTCGCAGACGTGCCGGATTCAATTATCGGCATCTTGCGCCGCTCCTTAAAAACCGTATGGCAGAACCGTTCGTCGTAACGGCAAAATACGATCCCCAGCTTGAAAAACTCCCGGTCGCTCTTTCGACTCATAAAGGACAGGAATTCGATTTCATCATTTCAGGCGAAATGAAAGTACAGCTTGAAGACCATACAGAGATACTTCATCCCGGCGACAGCGTTTTTTATGATTCCGGTCATCGTCACGGCATGATAGCCGTCGGCGGCAACGACTGTGTATTTCTTGCAGTAGTATTTAAGGGCGAAGCTGAGATCGCGGAAGAGCCGGTAATGCTTCCTCAGACTGCGGAGAAGGCTGCGATCGACCGTCACAGATATGATGACTGCATCTATCATCGCTTCATGAATGAGGAGCTTTATCCTGACGGAAGGCTCAAAGGTGTCAGCTTCAATGTTCCGGAAAACTTCAATTTCGGCTACGACGTTGTCGATGAGCTCGCGAAGAAATGTCCCGACAAACGCGCGATGCTTTGGCTGTCGAAAGATAAGGAAGAAATCGACTTTACCTTCGGCGATATATCAAGGCTTACAAATAAGGCTGCGAACTTCCTCATGTCACTTGGTGTAAAGCGCGGAGACCGTATCATGCTCGTCCTCCGCCGCAGCTGGCATTTTTGGATTGCCATCAATGCGCTGCACAAGCTCGGTGCCGTTGCCGTACCCGCAACCTCTCTCCTCGTAAAGCATGATTACGAATACCGCTTCGACTCCGGATGCATAAACGGCATCATAACAACCGAAACAGACGGTTGTGCCGAACAGGTTGAGCTTGCACTTGATGGCAGAACAACGCCTTTCCTGAAGATTCTTGCCGGCAGCAAGAGAGACGGATGGCACAGCTTTGATGACGGCATGAACGCTGCATCCGAACACCTTGAGCGTGTCGAAACTTCAAAGGACGATCCCTGCATCATGTTCTTCACTTCCGGCACAACGGGATATCCGAAGATCGCAATGCATACCGCCGAATATCCTCTCGGACATATCGTAACCGCTGCATGGTGGCATAACGTCGACCCCGAAGGACTCCACTTCACCATCGCCGACACAGGCTGGGGCAAAGCACTCTGGGGTAAGCTGTACGGTGCATGGCTCTGTGAAGCCGCCGTATTCGTCTATGACTTTACAAAATTCCATGCGGAAGATCTCCTTCCCATGTTTGCAAAGTATAATATCACCACCTTCTGCGCACCTCCCACGATGTATCGCTTCTTCATAAAGGAAAAGCTTGAAAAATATGACCTTTCGTCACTGCAGTATATCACGACAGCCGGAGAAGCGCTCAACCCCGAGGTATTCAATAAATTTTATGAATACACAGGTCTCAAGATCATGGAGGGATTCGGTCAGACAGAGACGACACTTACCGTCTGCAATCTTTTCGGAAGCAACTGCAAGGTCGGCTCAATGGGGCTTCCCAACCCTCAGTATGATGTGCGCATAGTTGATGCTGACTGCAACGAAACAAAGCCCGGCGAAGTCGGCGAAATCGTCATCAACACAGAAAAAGGTACTCCCGTCGGTCTCTTCGGCGGATACTATCGCGGAGAGGCACAGACTGAAGCCTGCTGGCATGACGGCTTCTATCATACCGGCGATACCGCATGGCGCGACGAAGACGGATACTTCTGGTTTGTCGGCAGAGTTGACGATGTCATCAAATCCTCCGGCTACCGTATCGGACCGTTTGAAATCGAGTCTGTCATCATGGAGCTTCCTTATGTGCTCGAATGCGCCGTGACAGGCGTACCGGATGATGTCCGCGGTCAGGTCGTCAAAGCTACGATCGTTACCACAAAGGGCACCGTACCCAGTGAAGAGCTCAAGAAAGAAATCCAGACTTACGTCAAATCACATACCGCACCGTATAAATATCCCCGTGTAATTGAATTCGTGGAGTCTCTCCCGAAAACAATCAGCGGCAAGATCAAACGCAACGAAATAAGAAATAAGTAAAACAGTTCCCCGCAGATCATATTGATATGTAAATTTCCGGTAAGACGGTTGCATATCCGTGTCTGCGGGGAATTTGGACACTTTACCTTTGCATTTTCCATTGCACTTGAAGTAAATTGGGAAAATCGGCTATTGAAATAATCGCGGTGTTAAATATAATATTCTCGAAATCATACATGAGGTGAAGCAAATGGAAAATTCATTGAAGTTAAAGGGATTAAAGAGGTTCCTTTCCGGCATCTCAAAGCCGGTGGATCTGACTGAAGGCACTCCGTGGAAGGTAATACTCAAATACGCCTTGCCAATAATGTTTTCATATCTTCTTCAGCAGATATATGTTTTGACAGATGCGATAATATGCGGACAGGTTCTGACTGCCGGCGAAGTCGCGGGAGTAAACGATACTTTTCCTCTGACGTTTATATTTCTACAATTCGCTTTCGGATGCACTGCCGGATTCAGTGTAATCACAGCCGGATGCGTCGGACGCGGAGACGCCAAGGGAACGCGTCGTTCTTTTGCGGCACAGATATATCTCTCGTTTGCGATTTCCGTCCTGCTCACAATTCTTTCGATCGCACTTCTTCCGTGGATGCTCGGCATAATTAACGTGACACCTGCAAACAGGGAAGTCTATGACGCCGCATATACATACTGCCTGATAGTTTTCATAGGTATCGCAGCGCAGATGGGTTATAATTTTATATGCAGCATTCTTCGCTCGATCGGCGACTCGGTGACGCCGCTTGTATTTCTTGTGATTTCCACCGCTCTCAATGTTGGGCTTGATCTCCTGTTTCTCGTTCCTCTTAAAATGGGTCCCGCAGGAGCGGCAATCGCAACAGTGCTTGCTCAGTTCATCAGCTTCATCGCCTGCATGGTCTATACCTTTGCAAAATACGAAAAACTCCGCATATCCGGCGACGAATGGCGCGTAAGCCTTCAATCGATGAAAAATCATCTCATTCAGGGATTGCCGCTCGGTCTGCAGTTCTCGATCCTTGCAATAGGAATAATCGTCATGCAGGGGGCTGTCGTCAGATTTGATATCACCGAAAGCGGTATAATGCTTGCAGATACTCCCGCACAGAACGGATACGGCGCAGCAAACAAGCTGATAAATTTTCTGATGGCTTTCTTCAACGGTCTCGGCGCTGCCGTACTCGGCTATAACGCGCAAAACTACGGCAAAGGCGAATACGATCGCATAAAACGCGGAACACTTCAGTCGCTTGTCATGATGCTCATAATCTCCTTCATGTGCCTCGGCGCCGCGCTTCTCATGGCGAGAAACGGCTGGTATCAGTACATTTTCATGAGTGCCGACAAGGTCAATGACGCCACAATAATGTACGGAAATACATTCCTGTATATCGACATGATAACATATCCGCTCCTCGGTTTTCTGCTTGTCACACGCAGTGGCGTACAGGGAGTCTGCAAGCCGGCGTATGTTCTCGGTGCCGGCATCGCGGAACTTGCGGCGCGCATTCTTATCTGCACCTTCGTGCCGTCTCTCATAAACGGAGCGCCTATTGACGCAAACGCCTCACACCTTGCATATGCTTCGGTATGCGCTGCCGACCCCGGTGCATGGATTGCCGCGTGTATTGTGCTGCTTATTCCCACTATAAACATTATAATCAGAAAAAGACACTGAAACAAAACGTCCCAACCGTTTTTTGGCGGTTGGGACGCGCTTTTTAATGACGTTCAGTGCTTTTTGGAAAGCAGATTTGAAAGCTGTGAAAGCAGATCGGTATTGCCGTTCAGATTGATACTGTCAACGTGCTGACAAATGCGCTCGACATATTCAAGCTCTTTGAGGCGGTACAGCGTCGCGTTATCATCCATCAGTTTTGCCGTATTGAGAAGGGAGCGTGTTGAAGCAACCTCCTCGCGGCGTGTAATGACATTTGCCTGTGCCTGCTTTTCGGCAACAAGTACGGTGTTCATAATATCTCTGATCTCACCGGGAAGGATGATATCCTTGACCCCCGCTTCGTCAAAACGGATGCAGAGGGCTCCTTCTGTTTCGCGAAGTTTTTTTACGATAAAATCGGTAATATCATTTTTACCCGCAAGTATTTCATCAATGCTGTGATCACCGATATAATCACGGAGCGCAAGCTGAACGGTGGTATGAATGCATTCGTCAATGTCTTTAGCCATGCTGTATACATTTTCGAAATCCGTGACTGTATAATAGCATACAAAGCTCAGGCGCACCGTAACCTTGTCCTTGGTAAGGACCTCCTGACCCATTATATCACATTTGTTCTTGCCTTTGAATATGAGCAAACCGTCGACCGGCTTGCCGTTGTTCCAGAAAAAATAAACGCCGGCTTCAAGAAGACGCTCAAATTTATTGTCAATGCGCAACTGATAGACATAGTTTGCCGGAACGTCGATCCTTGTATAGCAATCATAGGGAATACGCTGAAAAACAGTGGCGGGGATATCGTCCGGCACCTCCGGAGAATCTATATTTACAATACGTATTTCGGTTTTTCCGGCTTCTTTCCAGAAGGCATATCTGCCAACCTTGAGAAGCTCAACAAAAGCACCGTCAAGATATCTGAGAGCAACTTCGTTTTCACAGACATCGTAAACATCAACGGCTTTGCCTATATCGTCATTTTCAAGCAGTTTGCTAAGCGTACAGTATTCCGATGAAAGCGGAAGAGTAATATCAATAAGCTCAATTGACTTACCGCCGGAGACAGAGTATTTTCCCGGAAGAAGCAACTTTTTAAGCGAGCCGTTTTTGAAAAGGAGACCGCGGCGATTTTCGTTTACTATAACGGATTTCATAATTATGTCAACCTCCGGTGAGAGAATAATGCGACTTAGCACCCGTTGCGGCTTCGAAATTGAGACGGCGGCAGGGGCAGGCGGCAAAAAAGCGGCGTGCTCCGCACTCAACCGGAAAGCCGGTTTCAAACCGTCGGTATCCTTTCAAAGACATGGCAAACAGGTGCAAAACACCGACGGAAACCGTGCGGTGTACGTCAAAAACATGTTGCGTAGGCAACGAAACCATTGTGCGAGGATTCGAACCTCAGACAAAACACGACTCTGCCGCGTTCCGTCTTTAACCAAAAAGTGTTTCACAAAACAGTGAGAACCGTGAACGGACCATCCGATTTTAAGGAAACGCTTCGGGTATACCCGGCGAACTGCCGTGAAAAAACACACAGGCACGGCGGCTTTGTTCACGCATTAATTATAACATTACAACACCCTTTTGTCAAGAAAAAATATGCCGCGCAGTGAAATCAGACTGCGCGGTATAGGTTCTCGGTATTCGGTTTATTTGTTGTTCCCGATAAGGGAGCGCTTGATTTTTCTTGAAGAATTCTTTTCGAATTCGGTTTTCCTGAGCACAACAGTTCCCACCTGTTTATATACCGGGAGATCCTTCAACGCCTCAAAAACATCAGCCTTGAAGCGCTTTTCCGGCTCTGTTATGCCCATTTCGGTAAGCTTCTGCTCATCGAGATACGCTTCTGCGCAAAGTCCGTTCTGGTTACCGTCCTCATCCTTTGTGGCATAGACAACGACTTCGTTTACATACGGAATAATCATTATATACTCTTCGATTTCTTCCGGATAAATGTTTTTGCCGTTATTCAGAACGATAATGTTCTTCTTGCGCCCGGTTATTGTGATCTGACCGAGGTCATTGAGATGACCATAGTCACCGGTTCTGAACCAGCCGTCTTGCAACACTTCTGCCGTGCGCTCGGGGTCATTGTAATATCCGAGCATTACGACATCGCCCTTTACGCATATTTCGCCGTTGCCGAACTCGTCGGGATTGTCGATTTTAATATCGATACACGGGAGCTTCAGTCCTGCGGTGTTATAGGTATTGCATTCTTCACGGTTTGCGGCAACAAGCGGTGAACATTCTGTGATGCCATAGCCGTTTATCAGTGAAATACCGATATCGTCAAAGAATTTGTTTACCTCCGGGCGTATCGGAGCGCCTCCGCAGACAATTTTGCGCAGTCTGCCGCCGAATGTGTCGTGTATGGTCTTGAAAAGTGTGCGGCGGGCATCTATGCCGACCTTACGGAGCCCGTTTGAAACGCTTATCAGCATTTTCAACTGCTTTGCTTTGCCTTGCTCTTCAACAGTGCGCCATATACGCTTGTAGAACATTTCGGCTAGCGCAGGGACAAGGTATACATGAGTGGGCTTGAACAACTTGAAATTCTGCAATACCGCTCTCACGCTGTCGTTAATGCAGATTGTCGAATGGTGGTGAAGCGAAACAAGGAGTGAGCAGACAGCTTCATAGGTGTGGTGGTAGGGGAGTATCGAAAGTCCCGTGTCGTAGATCGTGGAGACCTGAAGTCCGTAGTATACACTGCTGACAAGGTTATGCTCAGACAACATGACGCCCTTGGAAAGTCCGGTGGTGCCGGAGGTATAAACCAGCATCTTCATGTCATATTCCCCTGAATGGCTGTCAAGATATCCTCGGCACCCTTTTTTCAGTTCGGATTCGCCTTCGGCGATAAGCTTTGAGAAATCATCGTTATCGGTGCGGATAATAAGCTTTATATCGGGAAGCTGCGCTTTGTTTTCATTGATTATCTTTTCGAACTTTGCAGTGCAGAATACCACTGTGCTTCCGCTTCTCTGGAGTACATTGAGAAGCTCGGCAAGAGGCAGTTCCTTGTCGATGGGAACAAATACATTATCTCCGGCAAGCGTCGAAAGGTAAACACATACCCAGTTGTAGGAATTTTCGCCGATACAGGCGACATGAACTCCGCCGTGATATCCGCGCTCATACAGCGCGGTGCCGATTGCACGCGTTGTATTGACGAACTCCTTATATGTTACAGAAACGACGACCGGATCGCCGGATGCTGTTTTTTCACCCGGTTTGTACTTGAATGCGTACGTATCCGGAGCTTCTTTTTCGGCAAGCGCAAGCATCTCTCTGATGCTGCTGAATTTTTCAACGGGATAAAGCTTTAATTTGTTACTCATAAGTCCTCCACCGCAGAATGAAAAGAGTCGAGCGCGCGCGGGGTGTGTTCAACTCTTCTCATTCCGAGGATACTGTATCATTATTTATTTCAATTATATTCAATGCATCCAGTGAAATCAATTGCCTTAATCGTAACTTAAAGAAACATTAAGAAACAAAAATGCGCCCGCGTCAAAGCGACGCGGGCATTGCGGTATTATTTGTTCCCGACAAGAGTACGTTTGATTTTGCGGGACGAATTCTTTTCGAATTCGGTGTCACGTATCACAACACTGTTGATCTGTTTATATACAGGGAGCTCCTTAAGTGCTTCGAACACATCTGCTTTGAACTGCTTCGCGACGTCGGTTATACCCATTTCTTCAACCTTCTTTTGGTCAACGAACGCTTCAGCACACAGCCCGTTCTGGTTGCCATCCTCGTCCCTCGTCGCATACACAACGACTTCGTTGACGTATGGGATGATCATTATATAATCCTCGATTTCCTCCGGATAAATGTTCTTGCCGTTTTTCAGAACGATAATGTTCTTTTTGCGACCCGTGATGGAAAGCTGACCCTTATCGTTGAGGTTGCCGTAATCACCGGTTCTGAACCAACCGTCGTGCAATACTTCGGCTGTACGCTGCGGATCGTTGTAATATCCGAGCATGACGTTATCGCCTTTCACGCATATTTCTCCGTTGCCGGATTCATCCGGATTATCGATTCTGATTTCGACGCAGGGAATGGGATAACCGACCGTATTGTAGGTAAGGCTGTCAAGTCGGTTTACGGCAACACCGGGGGAACACTCGGTTATGCCGTATGCATTGACAATCGGCATCCCGATATCGTCAAAAAACTTGCTGACCTCCGGGCGTATCGGCGCGCCGCCGGATGCGATCTGACACAGTCTGCCTCCGAAATTCTTCTGAATGCTTTCGAAAAACAGCGGACGTGCATCAATGCCGACCTTGCGCAGTCCATTTGAAATCCGGATATATTTTTTGAGCTGCTTTACCTTGCCCTGCTCCTCAACATTGCGCCATATGCGTTTATAGAACATTTCGGCAAGCGCCGGAACAATGAAGATGTGCGTAGGCTTAAAGAGCCTGAAATTCTGCAGTACGGCTCTTACACTGTCATTAATGCATATTGTTGTATGGTGATGCAATGATACAAGTAATGAGCACACTGCTTCGTAGGTATGGTGGTACGGAAGAAGCGAAAGACCGACATCATATATGGTCTGAACCTGAAGACCGCTTATGACACAGCTGATTATATTCTTTTCCGAGAGCATGACCCCCTTTGATGTGCCTGTTGTTCCTGAGGTATATACGAGATATTTAAGCTCGTTTTCCGGTGTACGGCTTTCCAGATAACCCTTGCAGCCGTTTTTCAGCGCGGCATCGCCTTCGGCAATCAAATCAGTGAATTCCGAATTATCGGTACGAACCGTCAGCTTTATGTCAGGGAGCTGTTCCTTGTTTTCGTTTATGATCTTTTCATATTTTTCTGTACAGAAAACAACACTGCTTCCGCTGCGTCTGAGTACATTCAGCATTTCCGCAAGAGGAAGCTCTTTGTCAATCGGCACAAAAACATTATCGCCGGCAAGAGTTGAAAGAAAGACACATATCCAGTTGTATGAGTTTTCACCTATGCAGGCGACATGCGCACCGCCGTGAAATCCGCGTTCATAAAGTGCGGTTCCGATTGCACGCGTTGTATTGATGAATTCACTGTATGTTACAGATATTATGACGGGTTCGTCGTTTTCGTCCTTTTCACCGTTTTTGTATTTAAAAGCGATTTTATCGGGCACCTGCGCTTCTGCCTGCGCCAGCATTTCACTTATACTGTCGAATTTTTCGACCGGGAACAGCTTTATTTTGTTTTTCATTTCAATATCTCCATTGATTATATGGCGTTCCTGCCGTGTTTATAACGATATTGTATACCATAATTATGTCTTTTTCAATTCAATTAAGCACAAATTAAGTAAATATTAAGAACGGACACCCATGTAAAGGCATCCGTTCTTTGACAAAATATTCGGCTTCAGAAAGCGCCCATGACGTTTGCTGTTGCGGTTTTTGTATAGCTGTTGTACGCAGTAGCCTGTCCTTCGGTCGTTCCGGGGAAAGGAAGAACCTTCTCTTCAAGCTCGGGAATGCGTTCGAGCTTACCGGCAGCGTAGTCCATAAGACGGCGACGGCAGGATTCGGTGCGCTGGATAAGACCGCCGATGCGGATATCCTGTACATCAAATCCGGTGGGTTTGTTATCCGCAAACCACTGCTTTTCAAAAGCCGCGTGGAAAGCGCGGATACGCTTTGCGACTTCTTTATATTCGTTTTCGGCAAGGCTGCGAAGCGCTTCCTTGTCACCTTTTTCATATGCGGCACGTGTGCGTGCGCCGAGGTCATACTTTATAGCGAGTACTTCACAAAGCTTTGCTTCGGAATCAAAGATATAAGCATATTTTCTTGATTTCTTAGCGATTGCATGGAGCTTTTCGGCATATTCTGCGTATTTCTTTGCGCCATCGGAATTGACGGTGCTGTCAAGGAAACCGTTGAAATAGTCTGAGAAGAACATATATTTTGAGGGGTTTGGGAATTTGAGTCCGGTATCGATGTTGTTCGGAAGATCAAGCGCCATGAAATCTTCGAATGTAAGACCGAACATGCGGCGGAACTTTTCACGGATAAGCTCATCGTCCTCATTACCCTTGGAGTTCTCCG
>FR892198.1:23662-27749 GCA_000433115.1 Ruminococcus sp. CAG:382 | reverse complement strand
CCCCCGCCGTCGTCGCCCCACATGGTAAACAGTGCATTTCTGAGCTTGTTCTTACGGCAGGCTGCCATTGCGGGTTTCATGCTTTCAATGGAGGATTTATTGTGAGGAACGAGACCGCTCCAGCTCCATATCCCACCTGCAAACCAGATGTCCTTGGATATCTGCATATGGTTATAAATCATATCGTCATACGATTTTTCATCGAAATGATAATAATCCCAGTAAACAGGCACCACATCTGAAGGAACGGCATCCTTTACCTCCTTCGGTACTGTCATTTTCTCCATGTAATAGTTGCCGCCGTTCATGGGACGGAAGAACATATCAGACCACATTAGCAGAGTATAGCCGTATTTGCCGGCAAGCTCGCGGACCTTTGCCAGATGACGCTTGATACAGTCATTTGCAGTTTCATAGCCGTGCAGGTCGAGATGTCTGCCGCGCCCGAGCATATGAGCTTCGTCCATACCGACATGGATACGGCGGGATTTGAAACATTCGGAGAGAGTTAGGAACATATGGTCGATAAGTTCATATGTCCGCGGATCATCGGTGAGCAGAATATCATTGCAGTCGATTGGAAAAGTATTCCAGCGAATCGCAGCGTTCAGATGTGCAAGTGTCTGTATGCATGGGATAAGCTCGACACCGATAGAAGTGGCATATTCGTCAAGTTCCTTCATCTCGGCGATCGAATATCTGCCTCTCATGTAACCGAAATACGGTTCATCCTTCACCTCATAAGTATCTTCGGTGTAAAGCATTGCGCAGTTATAGCCCATTTTTTTGAGTATGGGCAGAAATCTTTTGAGACCTTCGACGCTCATGACCGCATTACGCGACATATCGATCATTACGCCGAAGCTGTTGAATTTGTATTTTGCCATATGGGACTCCTTTTTCAAAAAAGAATGTACTATTTATAATTATAGCACACAACAGACGAAAGTCAATACGAAATCAGTACGAAATCAATACTTCGTGACCGTAATCGGGAAAAATGTTTGCATTTTTCACTTGACAAAGCACATTGAGAGTGGTATAATGAAATTAAAGAAACGATGGTTGCGCAACCTTTGATTCTGAGGAGATGAAATACATATGCCACCGAAATTCAAATTTACGAGAGAAGAAATGATATCCGCCGCGCTTGACATCGTGCGGAAAAAGGGAGTATCCGGTCTTACCGCCCGTTCGCTTGCCGCAAGGCTCGGATGCTCAGTCAAACCCATCTTCGGATTATTCCGAAACATGGAAGAGCTGCAGCAGGAGGTGCGAAAAGCGGCAAACAAGCTGTATCTTAACAGTCAGAAAGAGCTTATGGCATCCGGGAAATATCCGCCGTACAAGGCAAGCGGTATGTCATACATTATCTTTGCCAAGGAGGAGCGTGAGCTTTTCAAGATGCTGTTCATGCGCGACCGAACTCACGAGCCTATGGCAGATGCAAGCGATGAGATTGCTCCTTTGATCGAGCTTATTTGCAAGTATAACGGCATATCAGAAGAAAACGCTCGTTTGCTGCATATAGAGATGTGGGTCTGCGTTCACGGCATCGCGACAATGCTCGCAACGCTTTACCTTGATTGGGACATGGAGTTTGCAAGCAACATGCTAACGGACTACTATCAGGGACTGCGCGAGCGTTTTATTGCAAAGGAAAAGAAAGACAATGGCTGTAATTGAAACAATAAAACTTACGAAGAAATACAAGGATGTTACCGCCGTCGATGCGCTTGATCTGAGTATTTCTGAAGGCGAACTTTTCGCTCTTCTCGGCGTGAACGGTGCCGGCAAAACAACTACGATAAAAATGTTGTCATGTCTGACAAAACCGACATCCGGAGACGCGTTTCTCGACGGTCACAGCGTTATTTCCGACAGTGCCACAGTCAAGGAGATCATCGGTGTTTCACCGCAGGAAACTGCCGTTGCGCCTAATCTTTCGGTGAAGGAAAACCTTGTGCTGATGTGCGGTGTGCACGGGTTTTCGCACGAAAAAACAAGGTCAAAGGTCGCAGAGCTTACAGAAATGTTTGATCTTTTACAGATACTTTCAAAAAAGGCGGGAAAGTTGTCCGGAGGCTGGCAACGGAGACTGAGCATTGCAATGGCGCTGATAAGCGAACCGCGCATACTGTTTCTTGACGAACCGACGCTCGGACTTGACGTTATTGCGCGTTCGGAGCTGTGGGACGTGATACGTATGCTCAAGAAAAAAATCACGATCGTACTTACGACACATTATATGGAGGAAGCGGAGGCGCTCTCCGATCGTATTGCAATTATGAAAGACGGAAAACTGCTTGCGCTCGGTACAGCCGACGAACTAAAAAAACTCGCGGGAAAAGATCAGTTTGAGCAGGCGTTCATTGCTATTGTAAAAGGAGAAACCGCATGAAGTTGTTATCATTTTCGAACCGCGTTGTCAAGGAGACCGTCCGCGACCCGTTAAACCTCGCCTTCGGAATAGGATTTCCGGTGATCCTTCTTCTGCTGCTCAGCGCAATACAGGCAAATGTACCCGTGGATCTGTTTGAAATATCACGGCTTGCGCCCGGAATATGTGTGTTCGGTCTTTCATTCATGACGCTGTTTTCGGCTCTTCTTGTATCAAAGGATCGTGAAAGCGCTCTGCTTCAGCGGCTTTATACGACGCCGCTTACAGCTGCGGATTTTATCCTCGGTTACATAATACCCATGCTTCCGATGGCATTGGTACAATGTGCGGTATGCTTTGCGGCATCACTTGCTCTGGGGCTTGAGCTCAGCATCAAAATTTTATATTCAATCATATCCATAATTCCCGCGGCATTGTTCTTTATATCGCTTGGCTTGCTTTGCGGAAGCGTCATGAATTCCAAACAGGTGGGCGGTATATGCGGCGCACTTCTTACAAATCTGGCGGCATGGCTTTCGGGGGCGTGGTTTGACCTTGAGCTCGTAGGCGGAGCATTCAAGGCAGTTGCCGATGTACTGCCATATGCACACGCAGTAGAGCTTCAGAGAGCTGTTCTTGCAGGAAATTTTGATGGGATCGTGCCGCATTTATATTGGGTCATCGGCTATGCGATTGTCGCAACTTTCGGAGCCGTGATTATGTTTTTGAGACAAATGAAGAGAAACTGATAACATGAAGAAATATACATTGCTCGACATTAATACATATCCGCGGCGTGAACATTTTGCATATTTTTCCGATATGGCAAATCCGTATGCCGGTGTGACCGTTGAAACAGATATTACCGAATTATACGATTGGTGCAGAAAAAACGAAGTGCCATTTTTTCTGAGCTTTCTTTATTGTGCGGGAAGGGCATGCAACGCGGTCGCAGAATTCAGGCAGCGCATAAAAGACGGCAGAATAATCGAATTTGAAAGCTGTGATACATCGCATACAGTAATGCGCACGGACGGGACCTACGGCTATTGCCGCCTTGACTGCATGAGACCGTTTGACGAGTTCCTCCCATATGCATCCAAGCTGCATGAAGAGGCAAAGCAGGGAAACGCGCTTGACGGCGGTGATGATGAGCTTGAACTTATTTTTGTATCATGTCTTCCGTGGCTTCATTATACCGCGCTTGCTCAACCGACACCGACACCTGCCGACAGCAATCCGCGTGTCACCTGGGGAAAATATGTGAAAAATAATGACGGACATGTTTCACTTCCGGTCACCGTTCTTGTAAATCACGCACTTGCCGACGGAGCACACATCGCGGGCTTTTATTCCGCATTGTAAAGTGAAATCAATATGCTGAGCACTCATTGAAAAAAGCCGCCGAAGCGGCTTTTTTCATGTGTCATTTTCGACTATCTTTTCAATATGCAAATTGTTTTTTTGTCTGACTATTGAACCTTCCGGTATTTCGCAATTGACGACACATCCTGCGCCGATTACGCAGTTATCACCGATTTTTGCGCCCTTCAGGATGACTGCATTGGATGCTATCCAGCAGTTTTTACCGATTTCTATGACTCCTGCTTTGCATTCGCGGTTTACACCGCTCGTACCGAATTTATGATTGTTGTCAAAAACATTGACGTTGCACCCGAAAAGGGTATTATCTCCGATAGTGATCTT
>FR892198.1:0-23614 GCA_000433115.1 Ruminococcus sp. CAG:382 | reverse complement strand
AGTTGTCATTAAAATACACGTTGCTTCCGATAGAAAGCGTACTGCGCCAATCGGTTACAATTGTCAGCTTGCCGTCGTTTTCGACATTGTTTCCTATTGTCACGAAAGAGCCTTTATTGATACGCAGGTGCAGCATTCGGAAGAAAAGATGCTTGCCAAAGCGGAGGTTTTTGCAAAACAGACGCTGCCTCATAAAACGCAGTTGATTTGATAAGTTAAGCATTGAACGACGCAGCTTTTTTATGCCGTACCGCCTTATGCGCATGACAAACATGCCGGTTTTTGTGCATTGAAAGCTACTTTTGATTCTTTCGAACAGTGTGGAATGCTTCCAGCTCCCGTTGTATGAATGTATTCCGAGTGTATTATCTGTTGTTCTGAGCTTTTTGGTGGTATAATCGAGCGGAGAGAAATATTCTGAGGGCAGAGCAGTAAAGTCTGCAACGGTCTGAAAACGATTTTTTCCGTCAAATCCGAGCTTTTTCAAAACATGAGTTGCGCGTTCCGAACATGTTGTGAGATCGATTCTTCCGGTTTCGGTAATCATCGGAATGCTTTCATATATACGCATCATTTTACGCACCGTTTCCGAATGCGGCTCAGCGCCGATGCCCGAACCGGAATTTGCAAGTATCAGACGACCGTACGGAGTCGGCGAACCGACTTCAAGAGCGATGAAAGCCTTATATTCCAGCAGAGAATCAATTGGTTTCAGAAGCTCAACATCTGTATCAAAATAAATGCCGCCGTAATTATAAATTGCGTACAGGCGGGCGTAGTCGGACACGAATGCGTATTTTCCCGATTCATATGCCTGACTTACATATTTGTTGCAGGATATATCGAAGTTGCTTTCGGTCCATAGCTTAAGTTCATAATCGGGGCAGTACTTTTTCCAGCTGTCAATGCATTTCTTTTCCAATGCTCCAAGCGGCTTCTTTCCAAACCGACAATAATGGATAATTTTAGGAATGCTCATGTATTAACCTCTGTGAGAATAGAATTGAAAAGAGCGCTCATGTGAGCGCTCTTTCTGGTGGAGACGGAGGGGTTCGAACCCTTGACCTCTGCGTTGCGAACGCAGCGCTCTCCCAGCTGAGCTACGCCCCCGTTTGTAAATAATTCTATCATAACTAAAGCCTTTTTTCAATAGGTTTTCAATAAAAAACCAAAAAAATTCTTCTTCCGAAAAAAGAAAACCTGAAATGTGTATTGCGAAAAAAGGACAACCGATGTATAATCATCGCAAAGGAGCGATAACAATGATACATCCGTTTGAACCTTTTTTTGACCGTCAAAGCAGAATACTCATACTCGGCAGTTTTCCTTCGGTTGCGTCCCGCGCCCAAGGCTTTTATTACGGACATCCGCAAAACAGATTCTGGCGCGTCACTGCGGCGGTCTTCGGTTCAGCTGTTCCGGTTACCATCGAAGAAAAAAAGATTTTTCTCCGAAACAACCATATCGCCCTCTGGGATGTTGCATGTGAATGTGAAATAGTGAATTCGGAGGATTCAACGATAAAAGCCGTTATTCCGTCTGATTTGTCACGTATCACAGACAGATGCGACATAAAGCGAATTTTCGTCAACGGGAAAAAAGCCTTATCAATATATGAGCGTATGCTTGAAAGCAAATACGGAAAGACAACATATCTGCCGTCAACAAGTCCCGCAAACGCCGCATGGAGTGTTGAAAGGCTGATTGAAGTATGGAGTGTTATTAACTGCTGATGGGGTCTACCACAAATCGTTACACTGTGTGTTATATCCCATTACTCTCATGATCGATGTCATGCCTTTTCCGTGAATAACGTAATGTTCACACAACTCTATTCCGTTGGTTGCAAGCGAAGATGCCATTCTTCGCGTTGCGTCAAGGTCTTCATTTGATGGCATTTCTGTTCCGTGAGGATGATTATGTGCGATGTACACATATGCGGCATTTGTTTTAATCGCAACCTCGGTGAGACGGCGCATACGGAACGCCGCTGATGAAACATCACCTTCCTGCAGTATTCCGTGGTAAAGAAGCTTATAGTCACGGCTGAGGCATATCACGGCTATCTTTTCCACAACGGAATCATCAAACATATCGAGAATAAACTTCTTCAGTTCCTGCTCGTTATGAAATCTTGAAGGCGCGGAAGCTGCATGAGGAAGAATATAATTATATGCGGCATCATAGATCGCCTTCAGATATAGAGCGGTGCTGAATCCGACGTCCTCGATTTCCTGCAGGTCTTCAATATTTGCTTCAAGAACACCGCGTATATTGCCGAAGCGCTTCAAGAGCCTTTTCGAAATATCGTATGTATCCTTGCGGGGAATCGGTGTGAACAGTATCAGCTCAAGCAGGCGTTCCTCTGTCAGTGATCCCATACCGTTTTTTGCGTACTGTTCACGCAGACGCTTTCTGTGGTCATCATGAAGCCCCATAATTACCTATACTCCCATTTTGATATCCGGATTTATTCTATCACTTCGATGACGGGTTGTCAATATTACGCGGAAACAAGTTTCAACACATTGTTTACTATTTTCCCGTTGACAAAATCGCGGCTATGTGTTAGACTTAACTCGGTAAGTCAATAATCAAAACAGTTTCAATGAATACAACGACAGATAATCTTATATGGGGAGAACAGACATGGAAAAAGAAGATCTTTATGAAGTTAACAAAAACGATAATACAAAACGTCTCATGCTCTCGGCAATATGTGTCCTTATGCTTCTTGTTATTGCTCTTTGCGTTTATCTGCTGCTTTTTTATAATAAAAAAGGCGATGATAATTCGTCAGAACAGCCCTCTGCAACTGCCGAAAGCTCGTTCGTCCCCGCTATTGTGACAAGTGAAACACCCGACAACAGCCTTGAGGAGCCGTCGACAGCGCCATCCGTATCAGAACCGGATGATGAACCCTCGCAGGAGATATCGTCCGTCGCTCCGCCCGTAAGCTCAGATGAGCCGTCATCAGAAGCTTCCGGCACTTCACAGCCCGCAGGGGAGCTGGATTATCAGTGGTATGGATATATTTATCGCTATATGAATCACGCTCTTGAGGACTTCACTCCCGGCGCCGCCTCGAAGCAGGCGTATATAGACGCCGTCAACAGCCTCTGTACCGCTATCGGCAAAGGAAAGAATTTCTATCAGATAATTATTCCCACACAAGTTGAGTTCCTTCGTTCGACTTTCCCGCCTGAGGTTACGAGCAGCAAAGGCGACGGTTTTTACAATCAGAGTCAGGCATCGTTCATAAAGCGCGTTGCCGATGAATCGGTCGTTGATATCAAAAACATCGATGTTACGGCACTGTTCGCCGAAAAATATGCCGCTGAGGAATATATTTATTTCAATACCGATAAGAATTACACGGCACTCGGTGCTTATTATGCATACAGCGAATACTGTAAGGCGGCAGGTCTTACGCCGGTGAGCCTTTCCGAACTTACGGAATGTACCGTCGACAGATTCCTGGGTTCATTCTATACTTCTACCGACTCAGAAACACTGCGCGAGAATCCCGACAGCGTTATTTTCTATGACCTTGACGCAAAATTCCCGTCAGATGTAACGATATATAACGGGACATCGATCTTCAACAAACAAAAGATGATCTATAAAGAAGTTTCATCCGTTGCAAACGGTTTCAATGTCTTCTTCGGCAGAGAAGCGTACCGTATTGAGATTGCTGTCAAAGAACCGACAAGCAACAAGAGTATACTTGTCATCGGCGACCTTGCCGCTGCCCCCTTTGTTCCGTTCCTTTCCGCAAATTACAAAAATATAACTTATATCAACGCCACACAGTTCAACGACAAATACTACGTTTCCATTGGTGAATTCCTTAAGGATAAGAGCTACGACGATATACTTGTGATTGACTACACCACCAGCTATAAGTCACCGTTCTTCTTTGCGTCCAACATCAAGGCGATGATGGAGAATTAAAAAATATGGGTACAATTATCGGAGGTCACATTTCGCTGGAATCGATCATGAAATCGCGTTCCCGCAAAATACTCCACATATATTTCGACAAACTGAGGCTTGAAACCGTAAAGCGTTCGGATTTTCACTTCCCGGAAAAGAAGCAATATGAACGCATTACCGAATTTGCTTCGAAATATTCCGTGCCGATCTCATATCTCACAGACAGCGAATTTGCCGAACTGACAGGCGGCGAAAGCTTCGGCGGCATTGCCGCAGAGGTCGGGGAACGTACATATTCCGATTTCCGCACTGTTATTTCGGAAAATAAAAACGGGTATTTTGTGTTACTGGACGGGATTGAGGATCCGTTCAATTTCGGATATGTGCTGCGCACTCTTTATACGGCAGGTGTCGATGGGGTTTTCCTGCCGGAACGCAATTTTCTTTCCGCTGCATCAACGGTGATACGTTCTTCGGCCGGCACAAGTGAGCTACTGAATATTGCGTCATACAACGATGTGGACGAGCTTTTTGCATTCCTCAAGGAAAACGGGATTTTCATTGTCGCAACGGCAAAAACCAATGAATCGACTGATATTTTTGCGGCATCTTTCAAACGACCGCTGTGCGTTGTTATCGGCGGCGAAAAGCGCGGTATCAACAAAACTGTTTCAAAGTATGCCGACAAAACAGTTTCGATCGTTTATCCGCGTGATACGGGAATTTCGCTCTCGGCTTCATCCGCTGCCGCAATTATAGCATATCAGGTTGCAAACAGGCTTGATTCGCCGCCGCGTAAACCTAATTATTCAAATAGAGGCGCGGGACGTCGCCCACGATAATCGTTTCGCACAAAGTATATGTAAATGTAAGTTCGCTGCTTTCACGCGTAAACGGAGCGAGAACCTCGTACGCAAGACTTATTTTCAGAATGAGTCGGAACAACGTCTGGTTAATTCCGGCTGATATAAACTGACTTTCAGTGTCGCAGGCAATTTTGCCGAGCGGCACTGTTTTTATTTTTATTTTAGGTCCTTTTCCCGAAAGCGTCATAAGTCCGGTTACATTGCCGAGCGGAATACCGAAACCGCCACTTCCGAAATCGTTTACAGCCTGTACGAGCATATTTGTGAGCTTTGCGGAAATAATGCTTACTGAATATGAATCAATATCGATTCCCGTAATCTTATCACCGGCGAGACGGTATGTGCACAGCTGCTTTTCCGCTTCGCGGTGTTTGTATGAAAAATCAAGAATCTTTTCGCTCAAAGCGATGTTCAGCGCGTTATTAACTTCGTATTTGCAAAACTGATGTGCCGCCGTGTCAAAATTTGATAACAGTTTTGCAGCAAGCGCAGTCAGAAGCACTAAGACAAGAAAAATCCGGAATTTTCTCTTCAATATTTACCACCCGCCCGAAATGATTATATGTTCCGCGAATGCAAACAATACAATCAGGGGGTGATGGGGTGAAAAAATTCTGTGCTCTGATCGTTGCTGCTGCGGTTATGCTTTGCTTATATTACACAGTCAGAACATACGGAAATATTTTCTATATGTCGTATGCTCTCAACAGTGCGAAAAAAATCTGCAATCGTGAATACGGTTCTTCGCTGTCTGTATCGAATTACAGATATGAGCGGGAAAATGACAGATATTTAATAACAGTGACAGATGTGAACGGGCTTTCGGCAGATGTTGTATATGACAGCGTGAACGGTATACGGGACGGTTATGCCGATGTATATAAATCTGTGCGTGCAAATACAGTGAGAGGTGAATTTCAGCGTATTCTGAATTCATTAGGCATAGATGCGGTATGCAACGTGAAGATGATATATGAAAAAGTCGAAACGGTCGGCGGGGACGGTGGGAGGTGCGGAACATTGTATATTGATTTCGGTGTATGCGGAAATAAAAATGATTTTTCCGCGAAAATCGTTTCGGCTTTTCCGGCACTTCGTGAAGCTGATTTTGATTTACTTTATGCCTCATGCGTTTCTGACGGCAAAAATTATGTTTTTTATTCTCCAAAATCGGATTTATCTAAAAATGCCAATGATATCAGCCAGCGGATCAACTCATTAACAAACTATGGTTAATCGGTAAATTTGCTTCGGCACTGTGTATTATGCCATATCTTCGGAGAAAATATAGTATAAAGTATTTCCCGGAGGATATATGTATAACAAAGTCGAAATATGCGGTGTCAACACGTCAAAGCTCACGGTTATAAGTGAAGAAAAAAAGCGCGAGCTACTGAAAAAGACGCGTGGCGGCGACAAGGCGGCGCGTTCGGAGCTTATCAACGGAAATCTTAAGCTTGTCCTCAGTGTGATACAATCATTTGCATCGCGAGGAGCAGATTTTGATGACCTTTTTCAGGTCGGATGTATCGGTCTGATCAAAGCGGTTGATAAATTCGATATGACTCTTGATGTCCGGTTTTCGACATATGCCGTGCCGATGATAATAGGAGAAATCCGTCGTTATCTCAGAGATGACAATCAGATTCGCGTATCACGGTCCGTTAAGGACCTCGCATACAAGGCGCTCAAGACAAAAGAAGTTTTGTCAGCGGGTCTCGGGCGTGAACCGACGCATCGGGAAATTGCAGAAAAACTCGGTGTCAGGGAAACAAGCGTTACTGAAGCTCTTGACGCAATAAGCGATCCGATTTCATTGTATGAACCTGTTTATAATGAAAACGGCGACAGCATATATGTATTTGACCAGATAAGCGACAAGGTAAATACCGACGAAAGATGGATCACCGATATTGCCGTTTCAGAAGCCATGAAAAAGCTGTCTCAGCGTGAAAAACGTATACTTGCACTTCGCTATTATAGCTGCAGAACTCAGACAGAGGTATCGGAAGAAATCGGTATTTCGCAGGCACAGATAAGCCGGCTCGAAAAAAATGCTCTTGAAAAGATACGCCGTGAGTTATGAGCATCTTGAACGCGGTTGAAAAATCGCGTTCTTTTTCTGTCAGGGTATTGACAAGGAGGGTTGATTAATTTATTCTTATATCAGATTTTCAGCGACTTTTGAACGTGAAAGAGGAAACTTATCGTGATAAGCAAGAGAATTATTGCATGCGTTGTTGCAATCGTCATTTTTGCAACATGTGTGATTCCTTCGGTTTCGTACTCAGCAGTACATACATCCGCATATACATAGCAAATGCCGTGGGATGCCGAAAGACTATATTCGGGAAGAATATGAGCAGACTGAATTTTTCCGTGACTATTTCGCATCCGCTTCAGAATTTGAAGCCTGGATGGAAAAAGCCAAAAGCGATGCCGGTAATGATTGTGCTTCCGGTGTACATGCTTCGACAAAAACAGAGAAACGTGACGCCACGTGTACAGAAACAGGTTATGAACGTGTTGTGTGCACGGCATGCGGCAAGATACTCAGCGATAAAAAGATACCGGCTCGTTCTCACAGCTATGTAACCAAAATAGTCGCACCTACATGTACTGCCGAAGGATATACGCTTCATGAGTGCAAAAACTGCGGCAATACGTATACTGATACAAAAAAATCTGCTTTAGGGCACAAATGGAGCGAATGGCGTGTTATTCTTCAGCCGACAAATACCACTGAGGGGCAGCGCGTCAGAAACTGCACAAATTCCGGCTGCAGCGCAACACAAAACGAATCGATCCCGAAAATCGGAAGCTTAACATTTGATGATGTATTGGCTGAAATTGAAACAGGATTCAGACCGACGGAAAAGATTACCGATGACGGGGCAATCAAAATGTTATGCGGATTCAACGAAAAGTCCGAAGTGTCGAAATATCGCACATTGTTCGGAAGCCGCTACAACATAAAGCTACTGAACGCAAAAGGTAAAGAGAAAACCACCTGTTATATGGCGACGGGCGATGTGTATGCGTTGTATGATTCTAAAGGCAACATTGTCGACAAACTCATCGTGATTGTTAACGGCGATGTGAACGGCGACGGCAAGGTCAACGCCGCGGATTATATCGCACAGCGCTGACATATTCTCGGCATTATCAGACTTGACACGCCGTACTTCACCGCTGCCGATGTCAACGGCAACGGCAACGGCAACGGAAAAGTTCAGGCAAACGACTATATTAAACTCAGAAAGGTTCCTCCTTGGATTCATAAACACTCTTGACTGAGTATTATTAAAGGGATGCCGTGTAACAGGCATCCCTTTTGTAATATGTTATTTTTATGCTTCAGTACTGATGACGCCACCCTCCACGGTGAAGAAAGCGACGTCGGAGGAGTAAGAATTATTTGAAATGTCGACCATTTCAAACATCATAGCGAAGGTACCGTCACCGAGGTCGGTTTCCTGAAATGCCGTGTCCCCGGAAACGATGAATGTGGCGGTAATAACAGGTTCGATCTCGCTTTCGGCATCGGATATTGACATGGCGTACTGTATCAGCGATATTTCGTCGCCGGGCATTAGCTTGCGAAGGTTTTTGTCCGCCATACCGCTGTCATCAAGACCCTTTCTGGCTCCGAGAATCGTATATGTGCCTTCGGCGTAATCATATGAAACGCGAAGATTGTATTCATTGCCGTTAAGCAGTATCGGAACGGAATAGAGATTATACCCATCTCCGTTGCCGACAAGTTCCATGTAGCATATGTTACCGTCAATTCCGCCCCATACGCCGCGGAAGTTGTCGGTAAAAATACCGTTCTCCCAGTCAGAGTATATATCATTGTCTGTACCGAGCATGAAGAGTGTATCAGAATCACTGTCAAGGTAGCAGAATGTGAAGTAAATTGATTTCAGAAGCTCTGCGTATTCACCTCCGATATTCAGCACGGCGTCACCGATCTCGCTGACGGTAAGAGGGTGATTATCAAGTTCCGGGTAATAGTTATCGGCAATATCCTCCGGTCTACCGAGACCTATATTTTCAAGATATTCAAGACCGTTGTCGGGAAGCGAACCGTATACTGCATATGTATATAGATGTTTGAATGCCTCGCTTGCACCAACCGTATAATACCCGCTCAGGTCATCTTCATCTCCGTTATATGAGTAATAGCATGATAAACCGGTCGCCTCACTGCGATATTCGCCGCTTATCCGATAGACTATGCAGTCGTCAAGCGCTTCAAGCAAATCGGCAGACGATTCCGGCAACAGATTTGTCGCATTACGGACAAGATGCCCGAGATCCACCATGTTTGTGTAACCTTCGTCGTCGTTATTGCCGCCGTAGTTTTCCGCTCTTGCAGCTTCACGACCGAGCTTTGACAGGAACCGAGGATTTTCGCATGCAAGAGCAAGCGATTCCTTGCCGAGATTATCATACGCGGCAAGCAACGCAGGGAATTTTGAAAGATCGGTCACGGAAAGAGTGACCTCGTCGGCAACTTCATTTTCGACGCAAGCTTCATAGAAAGTGTCGCATATTGCCTTTCCGAGCTCAGCACCGCCAACAGAAGTATTGTCCGCAAGCGCCTGAAGCCATCCGGTATAATTCCAGCCACACCCCGGTTCGAGCTCTTCGCTTGCAACAAGGTATTTTGCGATGTCTGAGAAAGCATATGCTGTATCGATTGTTGCCATGAGACAGGTGTCAAAACCGACAACCTCAAACGGCGTCTCGCCGTCTATAAGATCATAAACAAGCGAAAATGCGGAATACATTTCGTCAAGAGTCAGTGAATCGTTATCGTAGTTTTCGTCAAATGCCGCGCCTGAAACGCTTCCGCCGCCATGATTCCAGAAAACCATGACTTTGTGTTCGGCAGGGAAGTTGCTTTCGCAGAAGCTCAGGAAATCGGCAAGAGTCTGTGCTTCGCCCATGTTCGCCTGTGGCTGTTCATCGATCTGCTGAAATCCGTTGACATCGTAAAGATATCGCCCTATCACATTTGGGGAAACGGTATCGTTGTCCCATGAAGAAGCACCGCCTGTCTGTATAACAACGCTCACGTTTTCAGGAAGTTCAACCTCAAGCATTTCCATAAGGTCTGCGGTTGCGGCACCGTTTTCGGACTCAAGATCACTCCCGCATAAATACCAATATACCGCCCAGCTGTCATTGTCAGATTGGTTGGTATCCGAATTGTCTCTGTCATCTGACGATGTCGCGGCATCCGATGACATTTCACCGACGGATGATTCGTCATATTCCTCGTTAAAGCAACCGGCGAAAAGCATTGTTGCGGCGAAAATGCAAAGTATTAGTGAAACGATTCTGATTGTTTTGCTATGCATGTTTTTTCTCCCGAAAAACGGCGTATCGGATATCTCTGATACGCCGGATTTAATATTATTTGTCTTTCTTGAATGTACAAGTGAATACCGTGCCGTTTTCGTTTCCGGATGCGAGAGATACCTTTGCTCCGTGTGCATCGATAATTGTCTTTGCGATGGAAAGTCCGAGACCGTATCCGCTGTGTGAACGTGCCGAATCAGCGCGGTAAAAACGCTCGAAAATATGCTTTGCTTCCTCGGGCACAATCACTTTTCCGTAATCGGTGACACTCATCACGGCGAGTTCCTGCTTTTCGGAAAGGGAAAAGATAACCGGCTTGTTCGGATCTGAATACTTGCAGGCGTTGTCCATGAAAATGACAACAAGCTGCTTCAGCAAATCGGCATTGCCGTTTATGAAAATGCCCGGTTGAATCGTATATTCGAGAGAAAGTCCTTTTTCAAAGCATATGCTCTCAAAAGGCAACACCGTTTCCTCACACAGCTCAGAAAAATCGATACGGCTGAAAGCGGCGCTTTTGCTGCGTTCATCTTCGGTCTTTGCAAGGAACAACATGCTTGTGATGAGCGTCGAAAGACGTTCTGTTTCCGCTTTGATATATCCGAGCCATTTTTCCTGGCTGGAGACAGTGGAATCCGGATTCTGAGATATGATATCGACATTCGAACGAATTACCGCGACGGGGGTTTTCAGCTCATGAGAAACGTCCGCGACAAGCCGCTGTTGCTGTTCCCAAGAACGTTCGACCGGCTTCAGGGCAATATGTGCAATAATGAGTGTAATACCAAAGAAAGCGAGCCACCCTATGCCGCCTATGATTGCAGTACGGACTGTGAAATCCTGCATAAGGCAGTCCTCATAAGTTTTATCAAGATACACGATTTTGATCTTGCCGAGTTGATACGTGCGTCTGTATCGCATATTGTACTGTTCGACAATTCCTATGCCGTCCGGTTTCTCCATGGTTGCGTTGAAAAGGCCGACAAGATATACCTTTCGTTCATCACTGATATCATCATCTGTTCCGTATACCTTTATCTGGTTAAATGCGGTGCTGTATTCAAGAATGAATATATTGTAGTTTGAATATTCGGATGAGCGACTGCCGAAAAGGCTGTTTGTCTTATCAGTGACAATTTCGGATGAAGGTCGACCGGCGTAGTATTCAAGCGCTCCGAGACTCTGCGAAACGGTGCTTCGCTTTGTAAACGTGAAAAGCAAAGACAGCACAACAATGAAAATCGCGCTGAGCATACACAGAATTGTAATAATGAACTTACGCCTTAGCTTCTTTATCACTGCGTTCCTCCAAATGATACCCCAGCTTGCGTACGGATTCTATCGCAACCTTTGAGCCAAGGAAGGTCAGCTTTTTTCGAAGAAAAGAGACGTAAACCTCGACGTTATTGTCCTCAGCATCAGAAAGATAACCCCAGACTTTTGTGATGAGTTCTTCTTTAGAGACAAGAGCACCTACATTCGACATGAGTATTTTCATTATGCTGAACTCCTTGAAGCCGAGGCGCACTGATTTTTCACCGCAAGAAAGCTGATACGAGGACAGCCCGAGAGTAAGGTCGGAAAACGTGAGTTCGTTCATGACAACTTCGCCCTTTCGTCTTGTCACGGCGCGGAGTCGCGCCATAAGCTCCTCTGACGAAAACGGCTTTGTGAGATAATCATCCGCTCCGCTGTCAAGCCCTCTGACCTTGTCGCCTATTTTATCGCGTGCCGTAAGAAGAATAACCGGAGTGGCGATTTTCTTTTCACGAAGGTGGCGCACGACCTCAAATCCGTCCATTTTGGGCAGCATTATATCAAGCAGAATACAGTCATATATTCCCGTTTCACCGTATGCGAGCCCGTCCGCGCCGTCATAAACGACATCACAGTTGAATTTCTGTGTCTTCAGCATATGAGCAAGCGTATCTGCAAGCCGAACCTCGTCTTCAACAACAAGTATATTCATGGGATCAACTCCTTCCTTGCCATATTATACGTAAACCTCTTAAAGGATTCTGAAAGAATCACTTAAGGGTGGTGACCGAAACCTCAACCTTGTCACGAACCGTATTTTTCTTCATGAGAGAAGAGATGAGGAAGATGAGAGCAACACCGGCACCGCATATACCTATGACAGCGCCTGCCGCAAGGAAGCGAAGGTCGTTTGAATTAGTGAAAACGACCTTAAAAAACGGTGACGCCGTGAATTTGAAAGTGCTGAGATCCGCATATTTTCTTACGGCAAAAACGACACAGCCCGCATAATGCCCGATTGCGGTGCACAGGACTGAAACGACCGTAACTGTCCATGCAAATGCTTTGCTGTATCCGCCCTTGGCGACGACACGTGCGCCGCAGAATGCAAGCGCACCAACAGCAAGCCCGGCGAGACAAACGAAGTATTTTAATATGTCGTCATTGTCAACAGGAATAAGCATGAAGAGAAGAGCGTAAACAACAGCACCGATGATTCCGCCTACTATTGCGCCGAGAACGGTTTTGCCGATTGAAGGTTTTACACTCACCGGAGCATCCGGCTTGGTGTTTTTTGCTTGCTCCATCATTTCGAATGCACAGTTGTCGCAAAGAAGAAATCTGTTGCCGTCAACCGTGACGATTTTTTTCTTTGTGCCGGCAGTGAAAGCTTTTCCGCATTCCGAACAGTAGCTTGCTCCGTGAACATCGTTTTCAACAAGTATCTGGATTATGGCGTCGAGCATATCACGGAGAAGAGAGATCTCCGCTCCGGATACAAGGTGGATCATCCCCTCTGAAAGCTCATAATCGGTGATGTGGTACTTCTCGATATTGTTCTTGATGCAATCGCTCAGATTAAGATATCCGATGGAGTTGTCATCACTGTCACCGAGAAAGCACGAAATATCGATGACTTTATTATGTTTGTTTTCATAAAATGTGATGAAATAATCACGATAAACGCCGTAAGCGACGTTTTCTTCTTTGATCAGTGCCAGACTTGTTGCAAACACATCTGCGGTTTTTGACAGCATATAACTTATGTCTCCTATCGGGTGTATTGGGCAGCGTCTGATAGAACGCCACTATATAATGAGACTATTTTATCACTTTGCATAACGGAAGTGGTTAAATATTTGTGAACATTGCGATTAATTATCCGATGCGCAAAGTAATATTTTTTCGAAAATTCTATTGACAAAACCGATGAAAAACTGTATATTTATCATGTGTTCGTGTGTGACAAAATTCTCTCTTTTTTTGAAAGGAAATACCGGGATGAGCGATGTGCTTCTCAGTCTCAGAGACATTTCCGTCAGCTTTGACGATGATTTGATTTTGAACCATATAAACCTTGATATCAGGGACAAAGAATTTGTCACGCTGCTGGGTCCTTCGGGCTGCGGCAAGACCACCACCCTGCGTATAATCGGCGGCTTTGTCACGCCGGATACGGGTAGTGTCATGTTTCATAACAAAGTAATCAACGACGTCCCCGCTTACAAGCGTCCGATCAATACGATCTTCCAGAAATACGCGCTTTTCCCGCATCTCAATGTCTTCGAAAATGTTGCATTCGGTCTGAGAATTCAGAAAAAGCCCGAAAAAGAGATAAAAGCAACGGTTAACCGTATGCTTGAGATAGTTAATCTTTCGGGCTTCAACAAAAGGAACGTAACTTCGCTGTCCGGCGGTCAGCAGCAGCGTGTCGCGATAGCGCGCGCGCTTGCCGTAAATCCGAAGGTTCTTCTTCTCGATGAGCCTCTCGGCGCGCTAGACCTCAAGCTCCGTAAGGACATGCAAAACGAGCTGAAAAACATTCAGCAGCAGATGGAAATCACCTTTATTTATGTCACCCATGACCAGGAAGAAGCTCTTTCCATGAGCGACACCGTTGTGGTCATGGATAACGGTAACATTCAGCAGATAGGTACACCGCTTGATATATACAATGAGCCGACAAACGCTTTTGTGGCGGATTTCATCGGTGAGAGTAATATTCTTGACGGCGTTATGCTCGAGGATTACAAAACACGTTTTTCGGGTCATGTATTTACATGTCTTGACTGCGGATTCGGGAAAAACGAACCGGTCGATGTCGTTGTGCGCCCGGAGGATGTTGATGTCGTTCCGGCAGAGCAGGGAATGCTTGCGGGAATAGTCACAAGCGTAACTTTCAAGGGAGTGCATTTTGAGATTATTGTCGATATCGGCAACTTCAAGTGGATGATCCAGTCAACTGAATACGAAAGCGTCGGTAACCGTATCGGTCTGAAAATCGACCCAGATGCCATTCATGTCATGAAGAAGAGTGAATACTCCGGCAAGTTCGGCGATTACAGCTCCTTCAGCGATGAGCTTGACCAGCTCTCAGAAAATACCGAGGAACAGTAAATGAATCATAAAAAGTCAGTCCTTTCACGGCTTGTTGCCGCACCGTATTACCTTTGGGCAATCCTCTTTATCATCGCCCCGCTGGTTTTCGTGATTATTTATGCTTTCACCGACAGCAACAACGATTTCACCACCGAAAACTTCACAAAGCTTTTCGGCGATGGTTCAATGAAGGTGTTTTTCCTGTCACTCGCTTTTGCTTTCATTGCAACACTCGTATGCCTTGTTATTGCTTATCCTCTTGCATATATCATTACCAAGGCACCGAAAAAACGACAGAATTCATTGCTTATGCTGTTCATGCTTCCGATGTGGATGAATTTTTTGCTCAGAACGTATGCACTTTCCTTTTTGCTTGAAGATAACGGACTCATCAATACAGTTCTGAACGCAATAGGAATCGGCTCGGTGAAGCTTATTTATACATCTACGGCGGTCATATTCGGCATGGTATATAACTTTCTTCCGTATATGATACTTCCGATTTACACCGTTATGAGCAAGATTGACCGTTGCTATATCGAAGCGGCTGATGACCTCGGTTGCAACAAATTTGAAGTGATGAGAAAGGTAATACTTCCTCTCAGCATTCCCGGTGTTGTTTCCGGTATAACGATGGTATTCGTCCCTTCCGTCAGTACGTTTTATATTTCGCAGCAGCTCGGTCCGACGGATTTCGTACTCATCGGCGATGTTATCGAAACACAGTTCAAAGCCAACGCCTCGTATAACTACGGCTCGGCAATTTCTCTCGTCCTCATGGTGCTTATACTTATCTGTATGGCTATTATGAATAAGTTCACCGACGACGAGTCATCCGGAGGTATCGTGGTATGAAAATCGGCGGAAAAATTTATATGACGATTATTTTCGTGTTGCTTTACGCACCGATAATAGTTCTCATGTTCTTCTCATTCAATGAATCAAACAGCATGGCGGTTTTTACCAGCTTTTCACTCAAATGGTACCGTGAGTTGTTTGCAAAAGAAGAAACTATCAATTCTTTAATGAACACTCTTATTCTCGCCGTGAGCTCGTCGATACTTGCAACGGCAATCGGCACTGCGGCGGCAGGCGGCATACATTCGCNNGCGGCAGTCGGCATACATTCGCTGAAAAGCCGCCACATCAAGTCACTCGTCATGAATGTTACAAACATCCCCATGATGAACCCCGATATTGTCACCGGCGTCTCGCTAATGCTTCTTTTTGCATTTGTCGGCACACTGATGCACCATGGGATTCTCGGCTTCTGGACTTTGCTTATCGCACACGTGACATTCAATATCCCGTATGTTATTCTCAACGTATTGCCGCGCCTCAAGCAGATGAACAGAAGTCTGCCGGAAGCGGCGATGGATCTTGGATGTACCCCGGTTCAGGCATTTTTTAAGGTTGAAATACATGAAATCATCCCCGGAATCGCAACCGGAATGCTCATGGCGTTCACATTGTCGCTCGACGATTTCGTAATAAGCTATTTCGCGGCGGGTAACAGTTTCCAGACGCTGCCCATTTACATATACGCGCAGACCAAAAAACGCGTTACGCCGGATATGAACGCTCTTTGTTCGATCATATTCGTCGTTATACTCATTTTGCTTCTTGTCCGCAATTTTGCTTCTTCGCGTGAAGAGCGTAAGAACGGTAAGAAAATATAAAGGCAGCCGCATTAAAAAAATCTCAGCGGTAATGCTAATACAAAGGGAGATAGAAAGTTGTCTAAAAAAATCCTCGCTTTTCTCATGGCGGCAATGACCGCCGCCGCACTCGTCCTCACGTCGGGCTGTTCACCTGCTGATACGACCGATGATGAATTCGAAGTCTGTTCGGAAACCGCTTCCATTGATTATTCGGAATTCGCCGGCATAACACTTAATGTGTATAACTGGGGCGAATATATTTCCGACGGCAGTGAAGGTTCTGTCAACGTGAATAAGGAATTCACAAAGCTGACCGGCATCAAGGTTAATTACACCAATTACACCAGTAACGAAGATATGTATGCCAAAATAGTCAGCGGCGGTGCTTCATATGATATCATCATTCCTTCCGACTATATGATACAGCGCCTTGTTGCGGAAAACAGACTTGAAAAGCTTGATTTTTCAAATATACCGAATTACAAGTACATTGATTCGCTTTATAGGGATCTTTATTTCGATCCCTCGAACGAATACAGTGTGCCCTACAGCTTCGGCATGGTCGGCGTGATTTATAATACCAAAATGGTTGAAGGTACGCCTGACAGTTGGGGCTTGCTTTGGGATCAAAAGTATGCCGGGAATATTCTCATGTTCAATAATCCCCGCGATGCCTTTGCAATCGCACAGTTTTATCAGGGAATTGACGTAAACACCACCGATCTTAACGAATGGCAGAAGGCTTACGACAAGCTGCTTGAGCAAAAGTCGCTTGTAAAGGCTTATGTCATGGACGAAGTCTTCAACAAGATGGAAAGCGGTGCGGCTGCAATCGCTCCGTATTACGCAGGAGACTTTCTGAGCATGTATGAGAACAATCAGGATCTTGCGTTCTATTATCCGAAGGAAGGCACAAATGTATTCGTCGACTCGATATGCATTCCAAAGAACTGCGGCAACAAGAAAGCGGCTGAGCTGTATATAAACTTCCTGCTCGACCCAAACGTTGCACTGCAGAATGCCGAAACTATTTGCTATGCCTGCCCTAATAACGGTGTTGTCGAAAATGAAGAATATAAGGAATTTCTTTCCGAGCTTCACCCCGACGCATTCGACATACTCTATCCTGACATGGATGCACTTTATCCCGACGTTGATCTCAAGAATTACTATTTCCACGATTTTTCAGCTGATATGCACAAATCTATAAATGACCTGTGGAATAAGCTCAAGATTGAATCGGGCGATGAAGAAAGTTCGACATCCTCAATATATATCATATGCGGTGTCGTAATCGTTCTTCTCGTTGTTGCCTATGTCATATCCCGCATCAAGAAAAAGAAAAGGGAAGAAGCCTGATGCATAAAAAATCGACGTCTTTGCTCCTTGCGGCAATGCTTATTACGCTTTGCCTCGCTTCATGCGGACGAAACGATTCAGAAAACACATCATCCGAGCCTCAGATAACATCTGAGGCTTCAGGTGTTTTGGAGACAATATCACACGTTTCGATAGGTGATGTAACGTTTGATGTTGATTCAGTAAACTCAGATAACGGAATTGTCCGCATTTATAACCGCGATTACAAAACCGACCGATTCAATCTGAGCATTGTTATACCGGCAGATTACGCATGTGCGACCTTCAAGACATATTCCGATTATACATATTCGCTTGAGGGCATTGACAAAAAGTCCGGTGGATCGGTTGACATACCCGTAAACGGATTCCTGCTGTTGATTCCGATATTAATGGTCGAAAACGTTTCTTTCGAGAACGGAACAACCGCCGTACTGACCGAGTACACATCGCCGGAATATGAAAACCTCGCCATCTGTTCTGTTATTCCTTCCAAACGAGCGCATGCCAGACGCATAAATATGCTGTATCCGGAGAGTGGAGAACCTTTGGAAGGGAAGATATATTTTTGCAGCGAAGATACGGATTTTACTGTTCCGGATAACTCCGTTGCGCTTCTCTTGAAAGGCGGTATTGCAGGCAATTACACCGTGACCGGACATGCCTCCGCCGGTACGCTGATAAACGGTACGCCCGCATTGCTTTTTTGCGGTGAATACAATGTCGTATACGCCGTTGCATATTATCCGGTCGACGAAAAAATCAGTATTGCAAGAAGTAATTATCTCAACGCAGTCACCGATTTGCCGTTTGTTACAATCAACGGAACACTTTATCCGCTGGAGCTTTCACATCTGAATTCAGAAGCTCCCGAAAACGGGATTAATATTTTCAACAATAATTATTCCCGCCTTGTCACACCGGAATTCGACGACGAATGCGTTTCTGCTGTTATAACCGAAGGGAAGGTAGTTTATATTTCATCGGTCGATGAGCGCCTTGTCATACCGACAGACAATTCATTTGTCATAACTTTTTCCGGCGATGCAGCTGATATTGCCAAGGCTTTGAGGTCCGGTATGACTGTCGAACATCAGCTCGTCACACCGTCAAAAAAGCCGGAGCGTTACATACTCGCCGCTGACCGCACTTTTAAATATGACGCTACCGACGTAGAACTGAACGGTTACGGAACGGTACTTTATACATCCGCAAATCACTCAGAAACTACAAACACACCGAACGGTACTTTCGAAATCACATTTATTGATGGACTTATCACAGCAATCACAACAACGGGAAATTCAAAAATACCACTTGGAGGATACGTAATGAGTATCGCAAAAAACTCTTCCGCATACAAAATGGCATCTGCGCTCACTGTCGGAAATGAAGTACATATTGCCTCAGGAGGATTTGGCTATTCAACAACTGTACTTTACTACACTCGTGTCAACGACGCTCGCCTGACAGACGACCTTGTTATTTACGACCGTACGTTCGGCAATTACACAAAGACAAATGTCTATGGATACGAAATCGTCGTTGATGAAAATGGCATCGTCATAGGCGGCGGTACCGCCGGCAATTCGGAAATTCCGGATGGTGGGTTCGTCGTTTCCGGTCACGGTAAGAACGACAGCGCGCTTCAGAAGATTTTCGCTCTCGGTAGCCGCGTCACATGGGATAGAAAGACCAAAAGTGTTACATTTACTTCATCGCCCGCACTTAAAGTAGTCAGCACAGCTTCACAGCTTGACGAAATCAAGTCACGCCTTGAAGATGCCAAAAGCAACCTTTACGCAATTGACTACAAAACAATTGATTCAAAACTTGACGCAGCTGACGGCGTATTCTCCAAAGCAAATGATGAGTTCGAAAAGGGAAATCTTGATAACGCGATTTCACTTTCGTCCGTAACGTCGGATATGCTTTCACAGATTGAATACAGCCTATACGAATCATCATCTGTCGATAATCGTTCAACGTGGTATCGTGCAAATGAAAAGAACGACAGCGAGGTGCGTACAACGGTTGAAAAAATGGCTGCTCTCGGTATAAACGCCGTCTATATCGAAACATGGTACAACGGTCAGACGATCGGGTACTCTTCTGATCCGCGTATAAAACACAACTCAAATGCGCATGGCGACTATGACGTTCTTGAAGGCTTCTGCCGAATTGCTCATGAATACGGAATCGAAGTACATGCATGGTGCGAAAACTTCTTCATCGGGACTCCCGGCGGATATCTTGTCGAGCTTATGAAAGACAAGCGATGCGTTGACCGTAACGGAAAAGATAATTACCCGTGCGGTTACGGCAATTTTGTTTTCCTAAACCCCAATGACCGTGAATGTCGCGACCTTGTTCTCGGTGTATACAAAGAACTTGTCACAAAATATGATCTTGACGGACTGCATCTTGACTATATACGTTTCAGTGAACCGAACCCCGATAATGGCGATTTCGGATATAATCAGGATATAATCGAAGGTTTCCAAAAAGCGCATAATACAACCGTTGACCCACACGACATAAAATCAAATCATCCGCTTTGGAGCAGCTGGTGCAAATACAGAGAGGAGATTATCAACAGCTTTGTCAGCGAAGTTTTCACTGCACTCAAAGCCATTGACAGTGATCTGTATATTTCAGCTGCCTGCTATCCCGATTTTTCCAATATGCCGACATGGAATTTCCAGAACTTCCGTGACTGGGTCTCAAAAGGCTATATGGACGAAATCTTCTCAATGAGCTACGGTGCCGACCTCAGCTATCCGGTGAATAACGCCAAGGCTTTCATTAAGGCAATTGATGGCAAGTGTTTCTATTCGATAGGTGTGTGTGCCTTTGACAACACAGCGGCAAAAATTCTTGTCGAACAAATCTATTATGCAAAACTTGCCGGTGCGAACGGTTCAAATCCGTTCTCATGGGGAAGCCTCGTCGCGCATAAAGAGAATTATTATGACGCGCTTAGAGCAGGGGTATATTCACGCATACCGGTCAAGCAAAGCAAGGGTTCGAAGACGGTTGCGGCAGGACTCGGTGACCTGATTTACAATATTGATAATGTTTACAGTTATCTTAAACCCGAGTATACCGATTACTACGCAAAGCTAAAATCCGAAGCACATATAATAATCGATGCGGCTGACGCATTTGATTATGAATCAGCCAACGACGCAGATAAGCTCGCGTACTGCAATTCCGCAATCAAAGAAATTGAATCTCTTTACGAGATTGCAAAGACAGTTAACGAACCTGCACTTAAAACCGCTGTGATCAGAACAATTGATACAGTCAATAAAGCCTTGGATATTACCGTACTTCGTCTGACCGCCGCATTTGACCGCTGAACTTCGAAACGATAACGGAGGGAAAACGCAAAAGTTTCCCTCCGAAAATCAGACAAGCAATTATATGTAATATTAATTTTATATAATACAGGGAAGTAATAATGATAGAAAAGGATATTGCCGCCAGAGCTTATTATACCGGCAAAATTCCTCCGTAATCATATAACTCATTATTTGAAAGACTGTAAAGATCAAAACCACGGTTATTTGCAAATGCCTTTATATTGTTGTAATCTTTATGCTTTCTGATGTCGCCGCAAAACAGAATTGTATTATCAACAACACCGCTCGCACCGCCTATAAAACCACAGCTGAAACCGTTTAGAAAAATATTTTCATTACTTGTCTTCAAAACGTCAAATGTACCGTTTAAAGCTCTGTATATCGACGGATCTGATGTTATCATGGCTTTATCGTCAAGCACAATGCATGAGCATTTGACATAGCTTTGGCGTACTTTTAGCATATAGTCGAACATACAGCCGAATTTTTGCGCAATGAACGAATTACCGTAAATCAGGGTCTTTCCGATTGAAACGCAATTGAAAATGCAATCGCCCGGATAAGCATCTGTAAGTACTATTCCGTCAGCTTCTGAAATCCACTTTCCGTCGGGCAGACGGAAACCGAGAATGTCAGGATGATAACGTAATTCAGTTGTGAGCGTTTGAGATGGTTTCGCAAACATATGCTTGTATCCCAACAGCTCTAATTCGCGAAGAATCTCCGGTGCCAAAATCTGCGAAACGATCACTTCTCTTTTAACATTCATTATACATTATACATTATTTTAACAACGCAAGCGCATCGAACAACGAGCGTATAGGAACGATTTTTATGTCACCGTACTTATTTTTAAGCCGCGAAGCCGCAGAAGACGGCAACGCAACCGTTCCGAATCCCAGTCGTTTTGCTTCATTAATGCGAAGCTCCGAATGGTTGACGCTTCTGCATTCGCCGGAAAGTCCGATCTCTCCGATTGCAATAAGGTCATCGGGCATCGGAAGTTCTTTCAGCGAGGATATCAAAGCCATTGCGACCGCCAGATCGCAGGATGGCTCTTCAAGTCTCAAACCGCCTATTACATTTATATATACATCGCTTGTAGAAAAACGCAGTCCCATACGTTTTTCAAGTACCGCGAGAAGCATGTTCAACCTGTTATAATCGTACCCGTTTGTTACGCGGCGAGGTACAGGAAAAGATGTTGGCGATGCAAGAGCCTGAACTTCTGACATGATCGGACGAGTGCCCTCCATAACGCATACGGCACAATTGCCCGGGACGGACGCTGGGCGCTGCGCGAGAAGCGCTTCCGACGGGTTTTCCACTTCGAGAAGTCCTTCGTCTCCCATTTCGAATACGCCGATCTCATTTGTTGAACCAAAACGGTTTTTTTCAGCCCGGATAATACGATATGCATGCTGCTTGTCGCCTTCAAAATACAGCACGGCGTCTACAATATGTTCGAGCACTTTGGGTCCTGCGATAGCGCCGTCCTTGTTTACATGACCGACGAAAATCACGGAATAATTGTTATCCTTCGCGGAACGTATAAATTGCATCGCTGTTTGTTTTACTTGCGATACGCTTCCGGGAGATGACTGTACTTCATCATCATACATGGTCTGAACTGAATCGACAATAACAAGGTCGGGAGCGCAGCCCTCCGCCTCAGGAATTGCTTTATTTATGTTTGTTTCGCAAAGAACATACAGATTTTCGCTGTTGACTCCGAGGCGCTGAGCTCGTAGCTTTATCTGAGAAGACGATTCTTCACCGCTTACATACAATATTTTTCCATACTCGCCGATTTTATCACATATCTGTAAAAGTAACGTTGATTTTCCTATGCCCGGTTCACCTGAAAGCAAAACGGCAGACCCCTTGACAACTCCGCCTCCCAGAACGCGGTCAAACTCATTGAGCCCGGTGGAAAAGCGAATGTGAGACTGAAAGGTTATATCGCTGATACGCTGCGCTTTTGATGTTACGGGCGCAGAATATGATTTTACTGTACGTGTCTTTTTTTGCTTTTCCTCCGGTTGGGTCTCACATTCCTCAAGCGTATTCCATTCGCCGCATTCCGGACATTTCCCAAACCATTTTGTGAATACGCTTGCACAGTTTGAACACACGTAACTAACCTTCAATTTTGACATCCTCCAGATATGCGGCAATGCCGCAGTATATTGCAAAAGCGAGTTTATCAGTATAATTATCGTCGCAAAGTTGTTGTGCTTCTTCAGGATTGGAAATAAATCCGCATTCGACTATCACAGACGGGACGGTCGAATTTTCAAGCAGATATATGTTAGTTCCCGGTTTAACAACGCGGTGATTGTCAGGCTGCAGCAACAGTGCGGCGTTCTGGACATGCTCTGCGAGAACTTTACTGTTTTCGTTTTTGAGTGCGTAAAACACCTGTAAACCGCGACAGTTTTCAAGCGGAAATTTGTTTTGGTGTATACTTATGAACATGGAATCGGTATATTTTTCAGTGAATTTCAGGCGATTATACAGGTCATGAGATTTTTTGCGCGTTTCCTGACCTTCATCATAAAGCATTCTGTCGTCACGGCGCGTCATGACAATATCAACGTCAAAAAGCGATGCGAAAGCATAAAGCTTGTTTGAAATCGAAAGGTTGAGTGTTTTTTCCTCAATTTGCCCGACGACAGCACCGGGATCCTCGCCGCCGTGA
>FR892197.1:8172-10954 GCA_000433115.1 Ruminococcus sp. CAG:382 | reverse complement strand
ATCCCCATGCGCGCGCCCGTTCAAATGTGCGCTTTGCATCCGTCACAATGCAGATACAACCGGGCATATAATCAAACACGGTGTGTGCGCCCGGGCAAAGCACGGAATAATATCTGTCCTTGGCTTCGGGCAGTCTGCCGCCCTCGACATCGCCAAGATCCTTTTTAAGCTCCGCAAGCGCCTTGTCGTCGGCGTTGCCGCTTTTTATAAGCGCGAGGATCTCGTCGCGTATCGCCGCAAGCGGCAGATTGCCGCATTCGGCACCGCCGACGGGCATACAGTCATAAAACGCAACATTTTCTATGCGGCGCTGACTGACCGTATCGAATATACCCATACCGTCGATCTCGTCACCGAAAAAGTCGATACGGCAGGGGTACTCCGCCGATGGCGAAAACACATCCAGAATACCGCCGCGGCGTGAAAACTGACCCGCGCCCTCAACCGTTTCACAGCGTGTATACCCGGCAGCAATTAGCCGGCTGACAACATTGTCGATGTCGGCGCGCTCGCCGCTTGTCAGCCTGAATTCCGCATCCGTAAGCTCCTCGGGCGAAACCGTATACTGCATGACCGAATCCGGCACGGCAATCACAGCCGAATACTCTCCCTTGCGGATTGCCGAAAGCACTTTCAGCCGTTCCTGCTCAAACTCCTTTGAACTTGCGGAAACGCGGTCAAACATGAGATCCCGTGCGGGAAAGACCAGGACAGGCTTTTCATCCGGCTCTTCAAGGCGCTTTGCAAGTCCGTAAGCGCTCTTTTCGTCGGGTACGATGATAAGCGGCTTTGCGGCAGCGTATTTCGTGACGGCGCGGCAAAAGAGAGGTAAAGCGTTTTCGCATACCCCGTTGACAAGCGCAGGCAAATGCCCGCTCCGTATGTGCGTACCCAGCTCCGCGAGATCCGGGTCCGTTTTCATTATTTCAATAAGCTCGTCTGTCATCATATCGCTTCACGTCTGGTTGGAATTTGCGATCTGCACTGCCTTTTCGAAATCTCCGTCCATGACCGTCACAATTGCCTTTTCAAGTCTCGGATAGCGCTCCGACGTATCGGCAATCTCGCCGTCAGTCATTTTGCCGATTACCCAGTCCGCAAGGTCATATTCGGGATTGGGCTTCTGCCCGACTCCGATCTTCAGCCTCGGAAAATCCTCCGTGCCGAGCTGTTCGATGATCGATTTCAGCCCGTTGTGACCGCCGGCACTGCCGTTTTTGCGAAGACGCATTTTCCCCGGGGCAAGACTTATGTCGTCGGAGACGACGATGACGTGCTGCGGGTCAAGTTTATAAAACCTCGCGGCATCCGAAATGCTCTCCCCCGATTTATTCATATATGTCTGTGGCTTCATGATAAGCACGCTGTGCCCGCCCAGCTCGCCCTTAACGCAAAGCGACATATGCTTCAGCCTGAACGACGGAAGCTTCAGACTGTCGCAAAGCCAGTCAACAAAACGAAAACCGGCGTTGTGACGCGTTTTGTCATATTCGCTGCCCGGGTTTCCCAGTCCGGCAATTATATATTCGATTCCTGTATTCTTTCTTAAAAACATCAGCCAACCTGCCAAAAAACGTGCGCCGCTCATACGGCGCTTTTTATCTCATGTTATTATACAACCCGATGACATGGTTTGTCAACCGAAAAAGTGAATTTGCACGCGGATAATTTTAATAAATGGTATGGACTTTTCTCAATATTATGGTATAATATATCATACAACACTAATACATCAGGAGGCACTCATGGACAGAAAACTCATCTATCTTTTCTCAGAAGCGAACGGACAGATGCGTGAGCTGCTTGGCGGCAAAGGCGCCAACCTCGCGGAAATGACCGTTCTCGGACTCCCGGTACCCCAGGGCTTCACAATAACAACCGAAGCATGCAATATGTATTATGAAAACGGAGAACGTTTGCCCGAAAGCCTTGAGCGCAATATTTATGACTATGTCGCAAAGCTTGAGCATATAACGGGCAAAAAATTCGGTTCTCCCGAAAATCCGCTGCTTGTGTCGGTCCGTTCCGGCGCCCGCGCATCAATGCCCGGCATGATGGATACCATCCTCAACCTCGGGCTGAACGACGATGTCGTCGAAGGTCTTGCGGAGCTTACCGCAAACACACGGTTCGCCTATGACAGCTATCGCAGATTCATACAGATGTTTTCCGATGTGGTTATGGGTCTTCCCAAATCGCGTTTTGAGGTCATCATCGACGAAATCAAAAAAGAAAACGGACTCACAAACGACATTCAGCTCACTGCCGACGATATGAAACGACTGGTGAGCGAATTCAAGGAATTCTATAAATCAAAAATGGGCAGTGATTTCCCTCAGGACCCGCGTACACAGCTGCTTGAAGCGGTCAAGGCCGTGTTCCGCTCATGGAACAACGACAGAGCCATAACCTACCGCCGCCTGAACGAGATCCCTTCATCGTGGGGGACGGCGGTCAACGTGCAGTCAATGGTATTCGGCAACATGGGCGAAACGAGCGGTACGGGCGTTGCCTTCACGCGCGACCCCGCGACCGGAGAAAAGAAGCTGTACGGCGAATTTCTCATGAACGCACAGGGCGAGGATGTCGTTGCCGGCATTCGCACTCCCAAACCCATCACCGCGCTCCGTGAAATAATGCCGGAGGTATACACACAGTTTGCAGATATCGCGGAAAAGCTCGAAAACCATTACCGCGATATGCAGGACATGGAATTCACCATCGAAAACAAAAAGCTTTATATGCTTCAGACCAGAAGCGGCAAGCGCACTGCCGCCGCCGC
>FR892197.1:6946-8143 GCA_000433115.1 Ruminococcus sp. CAG:382 | reverse complement strand
AGCGGTTGACCTCGTGGACGAAGGTGCGATCACAACGGACGAAGCGATAATGCGCGTCGACCCGAAACAGCTTGACGCACTCCTTCACCCTCAGTTTGACCCAACAGCTCTCAGAAACGCTTCCGCCGCCGCAGCAGGGCTTCCGGCTTCCCCCGGCGCCGCAACCGGAATGGTATACTTCACTGCGGAGGATGTAAAGCGCAATGCCATAAGAAAAGGCAGAGTCATCCTTGTCAGACTTGAAACCTCTCCGGAGGATATCGAAGGCATGATAGCCGCCGAGGGCATTCTCACCGTCCGCGGAGGACGGACAAGCCATGCCGCAGTCGTCGCACGCGGTATGGGACGTTGCTGCGTCGCGGGATGCGGCGCGATAACCATGCATGAAGATGAAAAATATTTTGAAATAAACGGCAACATAGTCCGCGAAGGCGATTATATTTCGATCGACGGCACAACCGGTAATGTCTACCTCGGTGAGATTCCGACAGTCGAGGCAACGATATCCGGCGATTTCAGCCGCTTCATGACATGGGCGGATGAACGCCGTTCGCTTCAGGTCCGCGCAAATGCCGATACACCGAAGGACGCCGCACAGGCTCTCGCCTTCGGCGCGCAGGGTGTCGGGCTCTGCCGTACAGAGCATATGTTCTTCAACGAGGACAGGATCTCCGCCGTGCGCGAAATGATAATTGCCTCCGATGAAAAACAGCGCCGCACCGCACTGGACAAGCTGCTTCCCATGCAGAGAAGCGATTTCGAAGGCATTTTCAGAGCAATGAACGGGCTTCCCGTGACGATACGTTTCCTTGACCCGCCGCTCCACGAATTCCTCCCCACTTCGCCTGAAGATATATGCGTCCTCGCAAAGGAAATGAACACCTCTGCGGAGGAGCTCACCGCCGCAGTCAACGCATTGCATGAGGTCAACCCCATGATGGGTCACCGCGGCTGCCGCCTTGCGGTATCATATCCCGAAATTGCCGAAATGCAGACCACTGCCGTCATCGAAGCGGCAATAAACGTGAACAGAGAGGGGCTTTCGGTCGTACCCGAAATCATGATACCCCTCATCGGCGACGAACGCGAGCTTAAGTTCGTCAAGTCGATCGTCACCGCGACGGCAAACAGAATAATTGAGCGCGAGGGCTTCCCCATCGCCTATAAGGTCGGCACAATGATCGAAATCCCCCGCGC
>FR892197.1:5456-6915 GCA_000433115.1 Ruminococcus sp. CAG:382 | reverse complement strand
GAGCTTGCAAAGGACGCGGAATTCTTTTCATTCGGCACAAACGACCTCACACAGATGACGTACGGCTTTTCGCGTGATGATGCCGGAAAATTTCTTGCGGATTATTACAGCAAGAAGATATTCGAATCCGACCCCTTTGCACGGCTTGATACCGAAGGTGTCGGCAGACTCGTCGAGCTTGCCGTAAAGCTCGGAAGAAAAACCCGTCCCGACATAAAGCTCGGCATATGCGGAGAACACGGCGGCGACCCGTCAAGCATCGATTTCTGCCACAGAGTCGGTTTGAATTACGTCTCCTGCTCACCGTTCCGCGTACCCGTCGCAAGACTTGCCGCCGCTCAGTCGGCAATAAGAAACCACGGATGAACGAATTCAACTCTGCTCCCCCGGAGGCTGTCGTCTCCGGGGGATTCAGACGCAATTTCAGATATGATGTAAACATTGTCATGCTGTCGTCGCTGATAATGCTTATCTGCGTCTTTCTCGACGATTTCATAATGCTTGCCCTCCGCTCGGAAAACGGCTTCATCGTAACGCTGACATCACTGCTTGCAAACGTCACGCGTGATGAAGCGTCCGGAATGCTTGTCCGCCTTGCCGATTCGGCTGCTTTTCAGAATATCTGCGGAATCGCCGTTCAGCTTATAATGCTGCTTTTTCCGGCGCTCATTGCCGGGAAAGCGCTGATAAGCAAGCCGAAACCGCTTTTCCCGCTTGCCGCAAGGCTTCCTGAGCATCCGTTTGCATATGTCGGCATGACGTTCGGCACCTGCTATACCGTCAACGTCATATGCTCACTGCTTTTCGGCAGCTTTTATCCGAGCATCGGCTCACTTGCCCTCGGTGATACGATCTTCGGCTTTATATCGGTCGTGATTATCGCACCGATATTTGAAGAATTCGTGTTCCGCGGAATTTTCTTCCGTTCACTCGCAAAATATGACCGTATCTTCGCCGTTTTTTTCACGGCAGCCGTTTTCGGACTTATACATCGTGAACCGGCGTCTGTCATCAACGGATTTGTGTTCGGCATATTTGCAGCCATCGCCTGTGCGGAAACGGACTCTCTGCTTATGGGCATAATGCTTCATATGACAAACAACGCGCTGTCCTTTGCTTCAACATCACTGCTTGAAGCGGGCGGCGGTATGCTCATACTTCTGATACCGCTTTCGGTCTTTTCGGTGGTCATGATTTCCTGTGTTTTTGTGATGTTTATCAATAGAAAAACCGCTGAAAAACCCTTTTTCACCATACAAAAACACGTTGCGTACGCAACGCCGCGCATCACCGGAGGCTACAAATTCATCACATTGATCGGCAGTATATGGAGCTGGTTTTTCATTATACTTCTCGCATATTCCATCAAACTGCTTTACGGATAAACATGACTCAGGACGAAAAATTCATGAAACACGCCATGACCCGCGCAAAAGCCGCCGCGGCTCTCGGCGAAGTA
>FR892197.1:0-5449 GCA_000433115.1 Ruminococcus sp. CAG:382 | reverse complement strand
CGGCTCTCGGCGAAGTACCGATAGGCGCGGTCATCGTCAAGGACGGAAAAATCGTGTCATCGGGCAAAAACATGCGTGAAATCAAGGCAAATGCGCTTCTTCATGCGGAAATCACGGCAATTGACCGCGCCTGCAAAAGGCTTGGCGCGTGGCGGCTTTGCGACTGCACGCTTTATGTGACGCTTGAGCCCTGCCCGATGTGCGCCGGCGCAATTATTAACAGCCGCATCAGCCGTGTCGTTTTCGGCGCTTACGACAGCAAAGCCGGAGCTTTCGGCAGTGTCATGGACATGAACTCGTTTGCCCTGAACCACAAATGCGAGGTGGAGGGCGGAGTGCTTGAAAGCGACTGCGCCGCATTGCTTTCCGGATTTTTCAGCGATCTGAGGAAGAAAAAATCAAAGCTCCGCGAATAATGCCTGCGGCAGATACATATCCCGAAAGGAAGTGTATCATTATGCCGTTCACACCGATATCTCATGCTGAATACGACAGAGTCAAAAGCGCAAAAAAGCAGGCTTTTTTGTGGCTTGCGGACAACTTTTTCACCGTATATTTCGCTTTTATTCTCTGTTTTCTTCCCTGCCTTTTCATTGCCGTCATATGGCGCGGGACGTCATTTTTCCTGACAGCAGAAGTGTTTTTCGGTTTTTTGACCGTTTTTTCCTTCTTCCTTGCCTGTCGCGGCTTCAAAGCTTTCGTTTGCGGATTTTACCGAACAGGAAAGCGCTGCTTCATACTCATACCGCAGGCAGCTTTCGCGCGCCCCGTTTATTTTCTGACAAATACCGTGCTGCGGATATTTTTATGTCTGCTCCCTTCCGTTATTATATATTTCATCCCGTACACCTTTCATGCAGACATGATGTTTTCGCTTGTCTGCGAGGTGCTGTCGATATGCTTCGGTGCGGCAGGAATATGCCTTGCCGCAGCCCATGCCGCATTCGGCTGTATCAGACCGCAGTATCTGCGTTTTACCTCAATGTTCGCGTTTCAGCTTTTCCTTTGCTTTCCGACCAAAGGACTCTGGCTTGCGGTGCTGATACCTCATTTCACTTTGTCTTCAATAATATATTCGAATACAACCAACAAGGAGTATCCCAAATGAAAGAAAAATTTTATTTGACCACAGCTATCGCCTACACATCGAGCAAGCCGCACATCGGCAACGTTTTCGAAATCGTTCTTACGGACGCCATCGCTCGGTTCAGACGAATGCAGGGATACGACGTTTTCTTCCTCACCGGCACAGATGAACACGGTATCAAGATACAGCAGAAGGCTGAAGCCAAGGGCGTCACACCGAAGCAGTATGTTGATGAGGTCGCAGGGGAAATACGCCGTATGTGGGATCTTTTCGGTGCAAGCTACGACAAATTCATCCGCACTACCGACGAATACCACGAAAAAGCGGTTTCAAAAATATTCACAAAGCTCTATGAGCAGGGCGACATTTACAAATCAAGCTACGAAGGCTGGTACTGCACACCTTGCGAATCGTTCTGGACGGAATCACAGGCGGTCGACGGCTGCTGTCCCGACTGCGGCGCAAAGCTGACAAAATCACATGAGGAAGCCTATTTCCTCCGCCTTTCGAAGTATGCCGACAGGCTGATTGAATATTATGAGCAGAATCCCGATTTTATCACGCCCGTTTCACGCCGCAACGAGATGATAAACAACTTCATCAAGCCGGGGCTTCAGGATCTCTGCGTTTCGCGTTCCACGTTCACATGGGGCGTTCCCGTCGAATTTGACCCCAAACACGTTATTTATGTCTGGATTGACGCACTTTCCAATTATATCACGGCAATCGGCTATGACCCCGACCACAAGTCGGAGCTTTACAATAAACTGTGGCCCGCCGACCTGCATGTAATCGGCAAGGATATCGTGCGGTTCCACACAATTTACTGGCCCATCATTCTGATGGCACTCGGTGAGCCGCTTCCCAAGAAGGTTCTCGGGCACCCGTGGCTTCTCATGAACAATGACAAAATGAGCAAATCCAAGGGCAATATGCTTTACGGTGACGACCTTGTGAGGATGTTCGGGCTTGATGCGATACGGTATTATCTTCTTTCCGAAATGGGCTATCAGAACGACGGCAACATTTCCTACGACGCGATTATAAGCCGTACAAACATTGACCTTGCGAACATATACGGCAACCTTGTGAGCCGCACCGCTTCCATGATCAAACAGTATTTCGGCGGTATCATCCCCGCTCCGTCTGCGAATGAGGAAGTTGACACCGCGCTCATCGAAACCGTCAGAGCGGAGGCAAAAGCGGCATATGATCTGCTTGACAAATACTATCTTTCCGACGCCGCAACGCATATAATCGCTCTGCTCAAGGCATGCAACAAATACATTGACGATACCACTCCGTGGATGCTGGCAAAGGATGAAAGCAAGCGCGAACGTCTGCAAAACGTTATGGCGTACCTTGTTGAAGGCATACGCACCGCAACGACGCTGTTTACTCCCTATATGCCCACAACCGCAGAAAACGTCGCAAAGCTGTTCGGTTTTGACACATCGCTTGACAAACTTGCAAATTTCAAATGCGATTTTGCGGGTAACACCGTCGGCGAATGCGGCAAGCTCTTTGCACGCATCGACAAAGCCGAATTCGACAAACAGCTTGCAAAGGAAGCCGAAGAAAAGGAAAAGAAAGCGCTTGAGGGCAAGATTGATATCGAGGACTTTGCAAAGGTCTCACTTGTTGTCGGCAAGGTCGTCGCCTGCGAACCCGTCCCCAAGTCCGACAAGCTTCTTAAGCTGTCGGTCGACATCGGAAGCGAAACGCGCACCGTAGCTTCCGGTATCGCAAAGTTCTATAAGCCGGACGATCTTGTCGGAAAGAAAATCATACTCGTCGAAAACCTCAAGCCCGCAATGCTCAGGGGCGTGAAGAGCGAGGGAATGATACTTGCATCCGGCGAGGACGACGTCAAAGTCGTATTCATAGACGACTCGGTTCCCGTCGGTTCGAAGGTACGCTGAAGCAATGCGTAATTTCAGCATAAAACGAAAAAAGCATTTCGTGAATTCAAACAAGCCGTATTCGATCACGATAAGCGATGCGTTGGGTCTTCGTAGCATCAAAATAGCAAACGGACAGACGCTCTCCGTTCCCGTTGACAACGGCGAGGTCACACTGAAAGTCGGCGCACTGTCGCCGCTCGGATATGCCGAAAGCCCTGCGCTTTGCGTTGCACCGGGCGGAGACGAGGTCTTCAGAATCGAAACGGGATACAGTATTTACACCGGAGCCAATTACCGTATAAAGAAGAACTGACCATGACCGATATACATGCACATTACGACGACGCGAGGTTTGACGGCGACCGTGAGGAGCTGCTTGCTTCGCTGTCGTACATGAAAATTATCAATGCGGGCTGTGACAGGATATCGTCCGAAAAAGCCCGTGCGCTTGCGGAAAAATATGAAAATATATATTTCACCGCAGGCGTTCACCCCGAATATGCCGCCGTATGCGAAGATTTCGAAAGCTGGCTCGTGCCGCTGCTTTCTCATCCGAAATGCGTCGGCATCGGCGAGATCGGATTGGATTACCATTACGACGAACCGCCGAGAGATATACAGAAAGAAATCTTCAACCGCCAGCTTTACCTTGCAGTGAAATACGGCAAGCCGGTCGTCATACACGACCGTGACGCACACGCGGATTCAGTTGACGCAGTGCTTGCGCACAGCGGTGTGAGGGGAGTTTTCCATTCATTCTCCGGCTCGGCAGAAACGGCAAAAATCCTCCGCAGAGCGGGGTTATGTATTTCGTTTTCGGGCGTTGTCACCTTTAAAAACGCCGTGAAAACAGTTGAAGCATGCAGAACGGTCGACGACGGCGGCTTCATGGTCGAGACCGACTGTCCGTATCTCGCACCGACACCGTTTCGCGGCAAAAGAAACGATTCGTCACTTACAAAATACACGGCAGAGCGCATTGCGGAAATACGCGGCGTTTCTCCGGAAGAAATTGAAAGACTCACCGACGCAAACGCGGCGGCTCTTTTCGGGATCTGACATATGAACAATTACACTTATACCGTGAGAAACGGTATCTATATCAATCTTACAAACCGTTGCACAAACCACTGCACCTTCTGCATCAGAAATGAAGGCGCCGGAGTTTACGGTTCCGATTCGCTCTGGCTCGACAGGGAGCCGACTGCCAAAGAGGTTCTTGACGACCTCGGAAAATATGACTTTTCAAAATACAACGAGGTCGTTTTCTGCGGCTACGGTGAACCCACAATACGCATCGAAGAGCTCTGCGAGGTCGCAAGAGGCATCAAAGCAATGTGTTCCCTGCCGATACGTATCAACACCAACGGGCAGAGCAACCTCATTCACGGCCGGGATATAACGCCCATGTTTGAGGGCATCGTTGACATCGTGTCGATAAGCATGAACACAGCCGACGCCGAAAGCTATGCCGAGGTTTGCAAGCCCGCTTACGGCGAGGCAGCATATCAAGCGGTACTTGACTTCGGTCTCTGCGCTTCAAAGCACGTTCCGGAGGTCATATTCTCCGTCGTACGTACGACGATTCCCGACGAGGATATCGAAAAATGCCGCGTTCTCGCCGAAAAATACGGCGGCAAGCTTCGCGTAAGGGAGCTTGACTGACAAAATATACGTCAAAAGAACATTCCTTTGACTCGACAAATTTATCTAAAATGTAAAATCTTCCTTTTTTACAGAAAAGCTCTTGTTTTTTCGGAGCAAGTGTTATAAAATAAGACGGATTGAAAAAATCAGCAATAATATTATTGGAGGAAAATAAAATGTCCGTAAAAGTTGCAATTAATGGTTTCGGCCGCATCGGTCGTCTCGCTTTCCGCCAGATGTTCGGCGCTGAAGGCTATGAAGTCGTCGCTATCAACGACCTCACCAGCCCCGCAATGCTCGCTCATCTTCTCAAGTATGATACCGCTCAGGGTTCTTACCTCGGTCGTATCGGCGAAAACAAGCACACCGTTGAAGCTACCGAAAATTCCATCATCGTTGACGGTAAGGAAATCAGAATCTATGCTGAAAAGAATGCAGCAGACTGCCCCTGGGGTCAGCTCGATGTTGACGTCGTTCTCGAATGCACCGGTTTCTATACTTCCAAGGAAAAGTCCATGGCTCATATCAACGCAGGCGCAAAGAAGGTTGTTATCTCCGCTCCTGCAGGCAATGACCTGAAGACCATCGTTTTCAATGTCAACGAAAAGACCCTCACCAAGGACGACCAGATTATCTCCGCTGCTTCCTGCACCACCAACTGCCTCGCTCCTATGGCTAAGGCTCTTAATGATTACGCTCCCATCCAGTCCGGTATCATGAGCACCATCCACGCTTACACCGGCGACCAGATGATCCTCGACGGTCCTCAGCGCAAGGGCGACCTCAGAAGATCCCGCGCAGTCTCTCAGAA
>FR892196.1:756-13823 GCA_000433115.1 Ruminococcus sp. CAG:382 | reverse complement strand
TTCGGACCGTTTCCGGTCAGCATAAGCCCGAAGTAAAGGCAGCCGCGAAAGGTGCGCCCCTCGGCGTTCATTGCGTTCACCGTGGGCAGGAATATTTCATCCATACACCGCTTTGCGATATCGGAGGTGTAAAACGGGTTGGGTGCGACAGTGCCCATGCCGCCGGTGTTCGGACCGCTGTCACCGTCAAATGCACGCTTGTGGTCCATGGAAGAAACCATCGGCTTCACGGTTTTGCCGTCGGTGAACGCAAGTACGGACACTTCCGGTCCTTCAAGATATTCTTCAATGACAAGCTTTTCACCGCTTTTTCCGAACTTTTTGTCCGCCATTGCCTCGGTAACGGCAGCTTTTGCCTCGTCCCGCGTCATTGCGACGGTAACGCCCTTGCCGAGTGCCAGCCCGTCCGCCTTGATGACGGTGGGAATCGGCGCCGTTTCAAGATAAGCAAGCGCCTTTTCAATATCGTCGAACACCTCAAAGGCGGCTGTCGGAATACCGTATTTCTTCATCAGGTTTTTCGAAAAGACCTTGCTGCCCTCGATTATCGCGGCTTTTGCCTCCGGTCCGAAGCAGGGTATACCCGCCTCCTCCAGCCTGTCGACACAGCCGAGTACAAGCGGGTCGTCCGGCGCGACCACCGCGTAATCGACGCCGTTTTCCTTTGCGAACGCGACGATGCCGTCAATGTCGCAGGCTCCGATCGGCACACATACCGCGTCCCGTGCGATACCGCCGTTTCCGGGCAGAGCGTATACCGTTTCAACGGCTTTGTTTTCCTTCAGCTTGCGGATTATGGCGTGTTCACGCCCGCCGCCGCCTACTACAAGAATTTTCATGTTAACCCGCCTCCCACGGCATCAATGGTGGAACAGACGCATTCCGGTGAACGCCATGACCATATTGTATTCGTCACAGCAGCGGATCACCTCGTCGTCACGTATGGAGCCGCCCGGCTCCGCAACATAGTCAACGCCGCTTTTTCTTGCCCGCTTTATGTTGTCAGAGAACGGGAAGAACGCGTCGGAACCAAGAGAAACGCCGCGTATTCCGGCAAGATATTCTTCGGCTTCCTCGGCTGTAAGCGGTTCGGGGCGATATCTGAAATATTTCTGCCATACGCCCTCGGCGCAGACATCTTCTTCGTTTTTATTGATATATCCGTCGATCACGTTGTCACGTTCGGGTCGTGCGAGACCGTCGGCAAACGGAAGCGAAAGTACCTTTTCGTGCTGACGCAGGAACCACGTGTCCGCTTTGTTGCCGGCAAGACGCGTGCAATGTATTCTCGACTGCTGACCCGCGCCCACACCGATTGCCTGTCCGTCATACGCATAACAGACGGAGTTGGACTGCGTGTATTTGAGGGTGATAAGTGAAACTATCAGGTCACGCACTGCCGATTCGGGAAGCTCCCTGTTTTTTGTGACGATATTTGCAAGCAGCTCACGGTTTATGGGGAAATTGTTTCTGCCCTGTTCGAAGGTGATACCGAAAACCTGCTTGCGCTCGGTTTCCTCGGGTACGTAATCGGGGTCGATACGCACGATATTGTACGCGCCCTTGCGCTTTGTTTTGAGTATTTCAAGCGCCTCCGGCTCATATCCGGGAGCGATTATGCCGTCGGACACCTCGTGCTTCAGCAGCAGAGCGGTAGGCACGTCGCAGACATCGGATAGCGCAACCCAGTCGCCGAAGGAACACATACGGTCAGCGCCTCTCGCCCTTGCATATGCGCAGGCAAGCGGAGAAAGCGCATACGAATCATCGACAAAGCAGGCGCGTCTGAGCTTTTCGGGAATCGGAACTCCGACAGCAGCCGAAGTAGGACTGACATGCTTGAAAGAGGTGACGGAAGGCAGACCGGTCGCCTGCTTCAGTTCTTTCACAAGCTGCCACGAATTGAACGCATCAAGAAAATTTATATATCCGGGTCTGCCGGAAAGTATTTCAATTGGGAGGTCGCTGCCGTCGCGCATATAAATGCGTGCGGGCTTCTGATTGGGATTACAGCCGTATTTGAGTTCGAATTCTTTCATGATGCGTCTCCTTATCTGTTCCTGTTTATGATACGTGTCTCTTCTCTGCCGCTTTCAAGGTCGGTATAGCGCACAAAAAGCGAGATTTTGTTTTCGCTGTCAAGCGCATCCCAGAGCAATTCCGCGAATTCGTCGACCGAATCGGGAATGCAGACACGCTCAGGCTCACCGGTGAAAGTGGGAAGCGGATTACCGTCGCAGTTGTAGGTATGTATGAAATGGCCCACCCCATTTATAGGAGAATATGAAAACGTGAAACGGTTGCAGGCTGTACCGTCCGCATCGGCGCTCTTGAGGATGCTCATTTCATACGAAAATCCGCCGTTTTCAAAGGTCAGCATACCGCTGATACGGGGCGTAAGGTTGGGCGCATCCGGTTCGAACCGGCGCGAAGCGAGAGACTGCGAAAAGCTCTTGCCCTGCTTCAGCCCTTCAAAAACGGTGTCGGTCTGATCGCCGTTTGTGACAATCAGCCTGTTTTCAAAGCGGCGCACAGCCGCATATATGATGAGGCTGGGATCTTCGACCTTTGCGGGATCAAACGGCTTTGTGTAAAGCACATCGTCGGTCAGTTCAAACACACGGTTGCGGCTGTTTGCGCTTCTGCCCATTATGAAATAGGCGGTGCAGGCGCTTTTGCCGTTCGCGGACTTGCCTATCACAATGCCGCGTCCGGCATAGCTGTTGCCCGCAAGCAGGTCGGATATAGGTGCGGTTTTGTATACATTCATAATTTCAGATCTCACCTTTCAGTATTTTACGCGCAACCGTTTCGGTCGCCGCAGGTAGTATTTTCCATTCAGCCTGACGCATCACGCGCTTCTGCAGGCGTTCGGGAGTGTCGCCGTCAAAGACACGGACAGCTTTCTGTTCGATGATATCGCCGCCGTCAGGTATCTCGTTTACGAAATGCACAGTCGCGCCCGTAATGCGCACGCCCTTTGCGAGCGCCGCTTCATGGACATGCAGTCCGTAAAAGCCCTCGCCGCAAAACGAAGGGATCAACGAAGGATGCACATTAATGATTCTGTGGTCATATGCCGTCGTGAATTCACGGCTGAGGATGGACATAAAGCCCGCCAGCACAATGAGCTTTATTCCGTACATTTCAAGCAGTCTGCGGATATGCTTTTCCATCCCCTCGGAGCCGTATTGCTTTTTCGACACGACCTCGGTGGGAATACCCGCTTCCTGTGCCCGAACGAGTGCATATGCGTCCGGCTTGCTCGATATGACGAGCGCCAGCCTTCCGCTTTTGACCCTGCCCGCCTTTTCGGCGTCGATGAGTGCCTGTAAATTCGTGCCGCCGCCCGAAACAAGCACCGCTATATTGATTCTGTTTTCACTTGTATCCATTTTTACTGTTCCTTTGCCGGTCCGGATTTTACGATTGAAATTATTGCCGTTATTATGCTTCCGATTGCGTTGCCGAGTACCGCGAAGACGAGAAATGCCGCGGTTTTTGTCTCAAAAGCGCCCGAAACACCGAAATAGAACGCGTCGGCGACCGAGTGTTCGAAGCCCGAAAGTATGAACACCGGAATGCAGAAAACAACGCCGAGCGGCGTTTTCTTCTTCCGGAATATATCGACCGCAAGATACATCAGCACACCGCAGAATGCGGCGCGGACAAATGTCTGAAGATACGTCTGAGCAAGCTTTGCGGCGCAAATCGAAGCAGCTTTTTCCGAAAGTGCGGGCAGCGCATATCTGACGGCGGTTCCGAGTAAAAAGACGCAGACAATGTTTGCAAGCAGAGTGACGGCGAGTGCGGACGCAAAACGGGCGTTTCTGTTTTCCGTGATATAACCGATCTTACCGGTGAACAGGTCAAAGCCCTGCCAGCATATGCAAAGCAGCGCCACCGAAAAAAGCATTGCGCCGACATATGCATTTTCGCACGCAAGATATACGCATCCGCCTATTGCAATCAGTATACCCGCCCCGACACCTCCGACAGCCGTTTTCAGCATAATGTCAGCTTGGTGCCTGATTCGGCAATGGTACCGATGACATATGCGTCCTCACCGTTTACGTGCAATACGTCAAGAGCATTATCGACATCCTTCTCCGCTACGACTATACTCATGCCGACACCCATGTTGAAGGTGTTGAACATATCGCGCTCGCCGATGCCGCCGACCTTTGCGATAAGGTCGAATATCGGAAGCAGACGGACGCTTTTGCGTTCGATGACCGCACCGAGACCGTCCGGAATGCTGCGCGGGATGTTTTCATAAAAACCGCCGCCCGTGATGTGCGAAATACCCTTCACTTTAACCTTTTCAAGCAGTGCAAGAACGGGTTTTACGTATATTTTTGTGGGCGTGAGAAGCGTTTCGCCGAGGCTTTTGTTCCCAAGATCGGGAAGAGGAGTTTTCAGATCGGCGTTTTCGACATCGAACACCTTTCTGACAAGAGAAAAGCCGTTTGAATGTACGCCGCTTGACGGAAGCGCGATGACAACATCACCCGCACGCATGGTCTTGTTGTCAACGATGCGCGCCTTGTCGACGATGCCGGTGCAGTAACCGGCAAGGTCATATTCGTCGACGGGATAAAACCCCGGCATTTCAGCCGTTTCGCCGCCGATGAGCGCCGCTCCCGCCTGTACACAGCCGTCGCATACGCCCTTGACGATGTCGGCGATACGCTCCGGTACATTTTTGCCGCAGGCGATGTAATCGAGGAAGAACAGCGGCTTTGCACCGCAGCAGATTATATCGTTTACGCACATCGCGACGCAGTCGATGCCGACCGTGTCATGCTTATCCATAAGGAAAGCAATCTTCAGCTTTGTACCGACTCCGTCAGTACCGCTGACAAGCACGGGACGTGTTATTCCCTCAAGGTCGAGCTCAAAAAGACCGCCGAAGCCGCCTATGTCAGAGCTGACACCCGATGTCATGGTGCGTGCGATATGTTGCTTCATAAGTTCAACCGCGCGGTAACCTGCGGTTATATCGACTCCCGCCTTTGCGTATGCCTCTGATTGTGAGTTCTTCATGTTTTGCTCCTTATCAGTAGAAATATATTGACATTTATTTAATTGTTTTCGGATATTTTTGTCTCAAAACGGTTTTTCATAGGCGCATCGGGGATTTCCGTCGGATACTCGCCGCTGAAGCAGGCTGTGCAGTAGCCCGTGCCGTTCACGCCCTTTGCAAGCTGTCTGACGCTTTCGACGCTGAGATAGCCAAGCGAATCAACGCCGATTTTTTTTGCGATTTCCGGAATTGTATACTTGCAGGCAATCAGGTTTTCACGCGAATCGATGTCGGTGCCGTAGTAGCATGGATTCAGGAACGGCGGAGCGGAAACGCGCATATGTATCTCTTTTGCCCCGGCATCACGAAGCAGCTTTATGATACGTGCGCTCGTCGTACCGCGCACAATGGAGTCATCGATTATGACGACGCGCTTGCCGCGTACAACGTCGCCGATGGGATTGAGCTTTATCCTCACCTTGTCCTCGCGGCTCTGCTGACCGGGGGCGATGAATGTGCGCCCGATGTATTTGTTCTTGATAAAGCCCGGCTCATACGGTATTCCCGACTGCTTTGCATAGCCTATCGCGGCGTCGATGCCGCTGTCCGGCACACCGATCACGACATCAGCCTGAACGGGATGCTCAAGGGCAAGGAAAGCGCCGGCGCGCATACGGGCTGTGTGGACAGAGCAGCCCTCTATGACCGAATCGGGACGCGCGAAATAAATATATTCAAACACACAGAGCGAGCAGGGCACACGGTTGCAGTGTGCGTCAATCGAACGTACGCCGTCCCTGCCGAAAACGACGATCTCGCCGGGGCGTATGTCTCGTATAAATTCGGCGCCGACAGAATCCAGCGCGCAGCTTTCCGATGCGACGATGTATCTTCCGTCGGGCGTTTTGCCGTAGCAAAGAGGACGAAAGCCGTTCTCGTCGCGTACTGCAATAAGCTTCGTGGGCGACATAATGACAAGCGAATACGCGCCTTTGAGCTTATCCATTGCGCGGTTGACCGCCTCTTCGATGGAGGGCGCTGTGAGACGCTCCTTGGTTATTATGTATGAAATGACCTCCGTATCGCTCGTCGTATGGAAGATCGACCCCTGAAGCTCCAGCTCGTGTCTGAGTTCGCCAGAATTCACGAGGTTTCCGTTATGCGCAAGCGCCATATTTCCTTTGATGTGATTGACAACGATGGGCTGCGCATTGTTTCTGCCGTTCGAACCTGTCGTACCGTAGCGTACATGACCGACGGCAATCCTGCCCTTGCCGAAGCTGTCGAGTATCTCCGGGGTGAACACGTCGTTCACCAGTCCCGTATCTTTATAGCTTCTAAAAACCCCGTCGTCGTTTACGACAATACCGCAGGATTCCTGACCGCGGTGCTGGAGCGCAAACAACCCGTAATACGCGGTGTGCGCGACATCGGTTTCTTCGTGAGAATATATCCCGAAAACACCGCATTCTTCTCTGATACTGCTCATATATCCTCCGACATCAACCGAAAACACGCTTCATCATTTCCTGATACGCGCCCTCAACGCCGCCCATGTCGCGGCGGAAACGATCCTTGTCCAGCTTTTCGCCGGTCACGGCATCCCAGAAGCGGCAGGTATCGGGAGATATTTCGTCTGCGAGCACGATCCTGCCGTCGGGCAGTCTGCCGAACTCGAGCTTGAAATCGACAAGTTTCACATTGAGTCTGAGGAAATACTCTCTGAGAATATCGTTGACACGGAAAGCCATGCTCTTTATCGTTTCGATTTCATCTTTTGTCGCGAGACCGAGAGCGAGTGCATGGTAACTGTTTATAAGCGGGTCATGAAGTTCATCGTTTTTGTATGAGAATTCGATCGTCGGCTCCGCGAATACGATACCTTCCTCAACACCGTAGCGTTTTGCGAACGAACCTGCGGAGATGTTTCTGATGATGACCTCAAGCGGTACGATGGAAACCTTTCTGACAAGCGCCTCGCGGTCGTTCAGCTCCTCAACGAAATGAGTCGGAATGCCGTTTTTCTCAAGGAGTGCGAACAGAAAGTCGGACATTTTATTGTTGACAACACCCTTACCCGCAATCGTACCCTTTTTCAGACCGTCAAGCGCGGTCGCGTCATCCTTGTACGAAACAATGACAAGCGCGGGGTCATCGGTCGCAAATACCTTTTTTGCCTTGCCTTCATAGAGCTGATTTCTTTTTTCCATTTTCGTTTCCTCCGGTTTTCAGTGATTGAATTCTTGTTCTACGGCGGCGTTCTTTTCAAGCACCCTCGAAGCGTCCGCCCTGCGCTTCGCGTCAAGCTTTGCGGCAAGAGTATCATCGCTCACCGCAAGTATTTCAACAGACAGTAAAGCGGCATTTGTCGCTCCGTCAATTGCAACCGTCGCAACAGGTATGCCGGACGGCATCTGTACGGTTGAAAGCAGAGCGTCAATGCCGCCCAGGTTTCCTGATTTCATGGGTATGCCGATGACAGGCAGTGTTGTCCCCGCCGCAATTGCACCGGCAAGGTGTGCCGCCATTCCGGCAGCCGCGATTATGACGCCGAAGCCGGCATCTCTTGCGGATGTCGCAAAATTTCGGGCTTCATCGGGTGTACGATGCGCCGAAAAGACGTGTACCTCAAAGGGGACACCGAAGTCATTCAGTGTGTCCGCAGCCTTGCGGACAACGGGCAGATCGCTGTCGCTGCCCATGACGATTCCGACTTTTTTCATGAAAAATCTCCTTTCGGGAAAGAAATAAAACAAAAAGAGCGCAGTCAAGCCTTGTATTCAAACTCAACTGAGCCCAGACGGTCGGCAGAAAGGAAAAGCCTTTCTTTATATTATCCTCTGCTCCCACGCAGTACTCTGCTTTTTCCGTCAGTCACAAAGGATTGCTTGTTGTTTACCACGCTTTGATTGTAACACATTTTTACTCCGCTGTCAAGACCGCGAAAGGCACAAAACAACCAAATCGCCTTTCGCGCTTTGTGGAGCTTTTGACGGACGGTGTATCCGATACGCGCCTCTCTGCCCGTTACGCATTGCCATCCTCGCTCCGTTTCAATCAATTATGCAGAAAAGTCTTCATTTTTTTGAATTTTTCCCGAAAAGGTTGTTGACAGTATATTAATATTATGATACAATGATAACAACTAATTGATTTATAACTTTAAAAAGGACGGTAAGACATGAAAGTTCGTAACGAAATCACCTATCAGATCAAAAAAGAAACGATAATGGAGGCGTGCTTCAACTGCTATGCCGATAACGGCTTGCAGGGCACGGGAATAAAGGCACTCGGCAAGGCGAGCGGAGTATCGTCTGCCGCATTGTATACATATTTTGCAAATGTAGACGATATCATCCTCCAGTCAACGGAATATTGCATGGCTAAGGTGGAAAACGACTTCATGAGCAAAGCGCCCAAGGATCCGAAGGATATAGAGCGATTCATCAATGAGATCCCCTACTGGACAGCGCATGAGCACGGCAAGAAATACAGACTCATGTATCAGGTGTTCACTCACCCGAAGTTCATGGATCAGGGAAAGAAGTTCTTCGAAGGAGTAAACAAGCGCTATTCCGCGTATGCAAAACAGCTTGAGCCGAAAATCGGGATACCCGCCGAAGTGATTCTCCCTCTCATCTTCATTTTCGTCCGCGCCTGTGTGCACTATGCCATGTTTGAGGACGAATATTATCTGAGATCACAACTGGCTGTCCTGAAGCAGTCTGTAAGATGGTATCTCGAAAAATACAATAAGAAATAAACAATATCGCACAATTCAATTGTAAGCAATAAGAAAAAAGCATAACTGACGCGAAAATCGGCTCCGGAATTTTTCCGGAGCCGTTTCATTTACTTATGCATCAAGCGAATAGACGGTAATACGGTTCTTTCCGTCGGTTTTCGATTTGTAAAGCGCTCTGTCGGCGCAGTCGATTGCATCATGCACCGTCTCACCCGTGACGGCATCCGAAATACACACACCAACGCTGACGGTGACTCTGACCTGCTCGTCGCCGTGCATGATAACGGTATTATCGACAGCCGTTCTGATGCGCTCCGCAACCTCTCCCGGTTCATGACCGCATTGCATCAGCACCAGAAATTCCTCACCGCCCCAGCGACAGCAGCGGCAACGCTCGCACAAAAACGATAGCGGAACGTTTGCAACCGTTTTCAGCACCGTATCTCCGAACTCATGCCCGTATGCATCGTTCAGCTGTTTGAAATTGTCGATGTCGAAAAGGATGACCGCCGCATTACCGGCGCTTTCACCGGCAAACGTGTTCTGAATATATTCATCAATACCGTATCGGTTGAAAAGCCCCGTCAGGGCATCATGACGGTAAAGAAAAAGATACTGTGCTCTCGCGCTTTCAAGCTGATTCTGCGTTTCCTTTCACACCAGCTCAATAAGAAGCGCGATTACGAACATGGAAAAATAGAGAAACGGAAAACGAAGCATGAACTCATCCGTGTACGAATACAGCAAAAGCGATCTTCCGACCGGAGTCCAGAAAAGGAATATGATCGCCGCAAGCTCGGTGAGAGAGAAAAACATACCGTATTTCACACCGAGAACGATGAGCGAAAAGCTCGGGATAAGACAAGCCCACAGTGCGCTGAAGCCGTTCGGCACTCCGCTCACAAAGAAGAACACCATAAGCGCCAGCGATTCTGCCGCAAGAACGAAGTAAAGCACATTTTCATTGACCCTGTTACGGGAAATCAAAAGCGAGTTGATAAAACATAAAACCGCATAGGCGAGCGTGACAGCAAGAAGCAGAAATTCACTTGTGAAAGCATTGACGATTGTCATGATAAGCGATGTCAACGACAGCGCAAGATTCAGGACATAAAACGAAAGACGCCGACGCGGCGCATCCGAAACGACAGCCGTCTTTACGTCATTCAAAAGCTCCCTGTATTTATGAGGGACGCGCATTTCCCACACCTTCCCGCCTCAGTCCTCAAGCTGTCCGGCAGCGGCAATCACTCTGTCATACTCTCTGCCGACAGCCGAAAAATACTCATCATCCGGAAAGCCGGTCTGCGGTCTGAGCTTTTCTGCAAGCACCGACGCCGTCGTCGTCAGGCCATCAAAGCCGAGAGACGCTGCAACGCCCTTGAGCGTATGCGCGGCACGGAATGCGGAAGCAACATCGTTGTTATTCCGTGCGGCAACGAGATTTTCATGCGTCCGGTCAATCAGAAACCGTTTCACAAACCTGCGCACAAGCTCCTCATGCTGCAATCTGCCGAGCACTTCATCATAATTACCGCCTATCACGGTGTAAAATTCGCGAATCGTCATTTCAGTCTCCGTTTTCCTTTCCCTTCATAGCTCTGTTTTGTTTGTTTTTATACATTTCGCTGTCCGCCACCGAGATTGCTCTTGCAAGCGGAAAGACATGATATGCGCCTCCGATGCTTATCCCGAGCTTTATTTCAGGATATCCGTCAGGTACCGCGGAAGCGACACTTTCCGAAAGCGCCTTCAGCATATCTTCAAATTCATCCTCTTCGATACTTTTGAACAGAAGCAGAAATTCATCCCCGCCGTAGCGTATCAGAACATCCTCCTTGCGCAGACACGTCATCATTGCATTCGAAACGGCTTTAAGCGCAATATCGCCGATCTGATGGCCGTATTTATCATTAATACTTTTGAAATTATCGACGTCCGCGATTGCAACAGCGGCGGAATGCTGAAGATTCGGCAGGAAATCTTCAAGATAAACACGTGAATAAGCCCGTGTCAGTGAATCACGGTAAAAATTCATCAGCATAAAGTTAGCCTTACTCGGCAGTGCTGTCTTTGCCGCTCTGAGATTCTCATCCATCGGGAAAAGGATTTCCATGACAAGGTCCCGACCGTTCAGCGCAACGTGGCGCGAAAGCACCGCAAAAATGCCGTTGTCGCTGGCTTCGAGCTTGCTCATCCAGTCGCGCTCCTCAAGCGCCCTCTTCGATGAGCAGTTTTCGCAGCACTCTTCCCTGCCCCAGAGCTGATAGCATCTTTTTCCCGTTTCGACAAAGTTGCCGTTTTCATCGATCGTGACCACCTCTGTCGTCACGGGATCGACGATCCTCACCGTGCCGAACAGATTTTTAATCGTTTCATACGTCGAAACGGTGAATTCCGCATCGTTTGCTGCGGTAAGCCCCTTTTTCACGACAGAATCGTGTATGTCCTCAAAGTGCCCGATTACATAAGCATACCCTTCGCCGTATGTCGGCCATACCGTAAGCGCGTGAAGCCTGTGCCAGCGCATATCACCGTGTACCTGAACAAGCACCTTCATCTCGACCTCGGGCGCCTCCCGCGTCGCGGCGGCAAGCCTGTTTTCGAACTCGCCGCTGTCGGTCTTTCCGAGAAGCCGTATATTTTTCTCATCGGCAAAATACTCCCTCATTTTACCGCCCTCGTACTCGCTTCGATATGTGACCTTTTTGAGCTTCGCAAAATATTCGAACACAATCCCCTTGCATTCATCGGCAAAGAATTTCTTTTTTATACGTTCAGCCTCAGCCAAACGCTGCGAAAGCCCATCAATCACCAGTGATTTGCCGGCAAGGACCTCGTTGGTCATCATAATCGCATCGTTTCTTCTCTCCGAGTCGCTGATACATTTTTCCGGATCGGAATAAAGCTCATCATCGGCATCACGCAGACACTCGATAAGGATCGGGTTGAACGCACCGCATTTGCCGTCCGCGATCATACGTATAGCTGTTTTGTGCGGCACCGCCTTTTTGTAACAGCGTTCGCTCGTCAGCGCGTCATAAACGTCCGCAAGCGCGACAACCTGCGCCGAGATCGGTATCTCGTCACCTGCCAGCCCGTCGGGATAACCGCTGCCGTCCCAACGCTCGTGATGCGAACGCACGATCTCGTGTGCGACTCTCATGAGCTTTTCCGAATCCTTCATGGGTGAAACGCTGTCAAGAATACGGTCGCCGGTTATCGTATGGGACTTCATGATCTCCCACTCTTCCGGCGACAGCTTATCCGGCTTATTAAGAACCGTCTCCGAAATATCTATCTTACCGAGGTCATGCAGCGCCGAAAGCGATGAAATCAGTGCGATATCGGATTTTGTGAGGTTATATTTCCCGGTTTTCATGACAAGCTTGTTCAGAAGCAGCTTTGTAATCATCTGCACATGAATGGTATGGCTGCCCGATTCCTGATTGCGGGATTCTATCGCATGGCTGAAAATATTGATCATCAGGTTGTTTGTCTTTTCTCGTTCGAAAACCTGTTCCTCTATCATCCTGACAAGCTGTTTCTGACGCGAATAAAGTTCAAGCATATTCTGAACGCGATGGTTGACCGCTATGGCTTTGAACGGTCTTGCTATATAATCGCTCGCTCCGAGTTCATACGCTGTCCTGATACAGTCGGAATCATTGTCTGCCGAAATGATGATAACCGGAATCTCATCAAGCCAGTGCCTGTTGTTCATGACCTTCAGCACACCGAAGCCGTCCATATTCGGCATATTGACGTCAAGCAGCACGATGCTGACCTCCATACCGAGGCTCAGCTTTTCGATCGCCTGGACACCGTCCTCCACCAGTATATAGTTATAATTATCACCCAGGATCCCGACAAGCATTTCCCTGTTGAGTTCGGAGTCGTCGGCAATCAGGATAGTATCCTTTTCCGGCGACAGTGCAGTATTTTCAGACATGATTATCCTCGTTTATCAAAATTTATGGCAAAATATGCCCGCTTATACTTATATGATATACGACACTTTCTTTATATCAAGTATAGCACACGACTTTGTTTTTTTCAATAGCAAAAGCGCAAACATGATGAAAAGCGAACGGCTCCTAACCGTTGCCGAATTCATATTCCCCGTCAAAAACGCGCACGCAGTCGCCCGTCAGTGTCACGCCAAGATTCTCCCCGACACGCACGACAAGCACACCGCCCCGCAGCCGCACCGAAATATCGCTGCCGAAACGGCAAAATCCGTTTACGACTGCCGCAACCGCCGCAGCGCAGGCGCCCGTACCGCAGGCCTATGTC
>FR892196.1:0-731 GCA_000433115.1 Ruminococcus sp. CAG:382 | reverse complement strand
CCCCGCTACCGCGCTCCCAGACACGCATTTCAAGCGCATTCTCCGAAACAACGCGGACGAATTCCGTATTGACACGTTCCGGAAACATCGTGTGCTTTTCGAAAAGCGGACCGATCATTTCAAGCGGAACGGACCGCACATCGTCGGCAAATACCACCGCGTGCGGATTTCCCATTGAAACCGCAGTGAAGCGGTACGTCTCTTCTCCCACCCCGATCGGCACATCGACAGCCCTGTCGCCGTCGTAAATGACAGGTATCGCCGCGCAGTCAAGCTCTGCTCTGCCCATGTCGACACGCACGGCGACGACTCTGTCGTTTTCCGTAAGAAGCGAAAGCGTCCTGATACCGCTCAGCGTCTCAATCTTCAGCTCGGTTTTACTCGTCAGAGCGTTTTCGTAAAGGTACTTTCCGACACAGCGTATCGCATTGCCGCACATTTTGCCCTCGCTTCCGTCGGCGTTGAACATACGCATCTTCGCATCGGCAACATCGGAACGGCATATCATGACGATGCCGTCAGCACCCACGGAATAATGCCGCGGCGACATTGCCCGTGAAACCTCCGAAGGGTCGTCAAGCTCCCTTTCAATGCAGTTGAAATATATGTAATCGTTTCCCGCGCCCTGCATTTTCGTAAATTTCAGTGTCATGTGTCTGCCGTCCTTTTTGCATTTCTTTTCTGAATTTTATCATTACGCGCTCCGATTGTCAAGGGGCGTTAAAAAAGAT
>FR892195.1:2522-39208 GCA_000433115.1 Ruminococcus sp. CAG:382 | reverse complement strand
ACTCCACCCGCACCTTCTTCGAGTCGATTTCTCCCTTGGAAAGCAAAACAACCGTCTCAACATGCCCGGTACGAGGGAACATATCGAACGGATACGCGATATCCGCAACATATCCCATTTCAGAAAGCGTCTTTACATCGCGCGCAAGGGTCGCGGGATTGCATGAAATATACAGTACCTTTGACACCGCGGAGTCGACAATATGACCGATCACCTCGGCAGAAATTCCTTTCCTGGGCGGGTCGACAATTACGGCATCAAAGCTTCCGAATTTTTCACGGCATTCAGAAAAACCGATTCGAGCATCACCGCAAATAAATGAAGCATCAGAAAATCCATTGCGCTTTGCGTTGTAAACGGCATCTTCAACAGCTTCGTGCACTACTTCAACGCCAAAAAGACGAGTGCTTTTATCCGCGATCGAAAGCCCGATGCTGCCGATGCCGCAATAAAGGTCAAGCAAAACATCTCCGCTGTCAAGAGCAAGCAACTCCTTCCCTTTTGCGTAGAGCGCTTCTGCAGTATCGCGGTTTATTTGCCAGAATGACTGCGGACTGATGGCAAATTCTCGTCCGAGCATTATGTCAATCAATTTCTCTTCGCCATATAACAAAATACTTTTTTCGCCGAGAATGACGTTTGTGTTTGCGGTATTAATATTCAGAGATATGCCACGTATTTCATTTCTCTGAGCGAGAAGAGCCGAAACGAAATTGCTTTGTCTCGGAAGCACAGTACCATTTATTACAAAGCATACGTGAACCTCACCTTTATAATTACAGCGCAAGAACACGTGACGCAAAAGACCTGTTCCGTTTTTTTCATTATATGCACTGTACCCGAAACGGTTTATCAGATCGGTTATAGCTGTTTTTACAGGCGAAAAGCATGCTGCTTCCGTCAGACAACCGTCACTGCTGACAGCGCGATGACTGTATTCCGAAAAAAATCCGAGATACAGCCTTCCGTCTTTTCCGACCGCAACGGGGTACTGAACCTTGTTTCGATATGCCGTGACGGCTGTATGCATGACAGGCTGAACATAGATATCGAGCCCTTCTTTAGCAAAGCAGGAGCTGACATATGAACGCTTCAGCTCAAGCTCATACGCATAATCAATATGGCGGTATGAGCAGCCACCGCACACCGGAAATGACGCACAGCGATTCTCACATCGATAAGGCGATTGCTTCATGAGCGAATCGCAGATTGCAATAGCATACGTCGGATATTTTTTTATAATCACCGCGACGGCTTCATCACCCGTGACCGTATCTCTGACGAAAACGGTTTCGCCGTCGTACTTTGCCACGCCGTATCCGAGATTGGTTACGTCGGTAATGCTGACACGAATTCTATCGTTCTTTTTTATCATTTTTCCCTCAGACTGCAAAACCTAAAAACGCCGCAATCGCAATCAGTACAAGCACTGCCGAAGCGACGCATGTCATGACCGTATTGCGCTTCATACGATAAAAGTTGTTTTTGACGCCGCAGAAACACAGCGCGGAAACAGCTGCGCTGATTCCCGAAAACACTGCGCATACAGTCGGAGAAACGGCAATATTTTTTTTCGCAAATACTGTACTGAGCAATACAACAACCGCAGTATTTATGACGAGCGACAGTGCGAAATACCAATCGTCGCTCTTCTTCGCGAATTTTTCATATGCAGTAACCGCTCCGGCAAGCACAACGGATATAAGGACTGCAAGCAGCATACTTTCTGTATCCGAAAGCATTGCGGAAACAATCACGGACAATGCCGGTATTGCACCGAGCATGATCGCATAGAGGAACACATTGCCGGTTTCGTATGAAAATGCAAGAAAACGTGTGTTTTTGAAGACAACTGTGAACAGTGCATTTTCGAGTGCAAGCAACAGAAAAACCGTTATCAGTAATTCAGCCATCAATGTTCCTCCTGACATAACTGCCGTAGACACGCTGCCACGTTGCCTTGTCGATAACCGGGACGAGCATATTCGACACAAGGAGTGCGAAATACTCGCCGTAATGAATCATTCCGTAATATCGTATAGCAACGGTAAACACAGCACAGACGACTCCGAATGCGATTTTGCCCGCCATGGTTGACGGAGACGTTGCATAGTCGCTCAGCATAAATACCGAAACAAGAAATATGCCGCCCGAAAACAGCTGAGTCGCTGCAAAATCGATCGGTTCACAATCGGCATACGCAGTGAAAAACGTAAGTACGAGCATACCCATAAGATATCCGGCAAGTGCCCCCACACCGGAAACACGGCGTATGAGAAGATATATGAGTGAAACCGTGAGAAGCGCTGCGGAAACGGCGCCGATCGCACCGGCTTCTATTCCGTAAAAATAATCCGCTATTGAGGACGTGACCACCTTCCCGTCACGCATGAGATCAAGTGATGTCGCAACTCCGTATTCGTTGAGGACCGCGTCGGGAACGCTCAGCGCAAATGCAGGCAGCGATGCAAACGGTTTTGTGAATACGGTCATATTTTTTCCGAAAAGGAGATACGAAACACAGATGCCGGACGCCGCCGGATTGAAGAGATTTTTACCGATGCCGCCCGCGGAATACTTAACGCATATTGCAACAAGCGCCGCAAATGCGGGAAGCCAAAGCGGGGCGGATACGGGGAGTGCAAATCCGATGAGTATACCGGTAACTGCCGCCGAAACATCGAAATCATTCCCCTTACGGAAGATAAAACGTCTGAATGAATAATCGGCAGCAGATGCAAACGTCACGCCTACGACAATCATCGTGACAGCCCGCCCGCCGAACACATAAACCGCCCATACGATCGGCGGTATCATAGCGATGAGCACATCGCACATAACACGGTAGCTTCCGCGTCCCATTCTAACGTACGGTGCGTGCATACTGCTATTTGCAATCATCATTTGCGTCATCCCCCTTCTCATCAAAATCTTCCGGATTTGCTTTGAGAACATCGCCAAGCTCTTTTCCGAAATCCTTCTTTTTCTTTTTACGTTTTTTTCCTATCTCCGAAAGGTCAAGCTCCGGTATTGAAACAAGATCGCTGTCTCCGCCAGACGGTGTCGATTCGGCTTCCCGCACTGCAGCCGCGATGGATTCGTCAGCTTCCGGCAATGCTTCAACATCATCATCCGATTGCTCTTCAGAATTGACATCAACTGCACTTTCAGGCGTTGCACCGAAAAACGGGTCGGAATTTTCCTCAAAAAATACCGCTTCATTCGAAATATCAGGTAAATCGTCAGGCTCATCAGACTCATATACAATCGATGCTTCACCACGGTAGTTACGTATCATCCCGAGCAGATCTATTGCAGACGGACATACATAGGCGCAACAGCCGCATTCTATACAGTTATAAATTCCGAAGTCGATATTGTCACCGTGTCTCCCGTTTTGATGATTCTCGAGGAACATATACGGGATAAGATGCATCGGGCAAACCGAAGCGCAGCGAGAACAGCGTATGCATTCATCGGTATGCTGCTTATAAGGTCTGACAAACGCCAGAACGTTGGTAGACTGCGAGACAGCGCCGCCGTCTGTGATCCTGCCGTTTATGATTCCGCCGTTTACGGCCAATGCATCTGTTTCCGCCTGATATGACGACGCGATATCCTCAAAAGGCGTACCGATATGTGCCATAAGATTAAGCGGTGACGGAATACCGTCACCTGCAACGGTCAGTGCCTTTTTCGTAACACAACACGCATTTTTCAGACAATGATATACATTGAAAACCGTCTCGGCAGACATGACGAGATATCCGCACTCCTCGGGAGTGCGTGAAAACGGTATCTCGACATGATATATTGATGAAATAAGCAATCTGTCGTCTCCCTGTGGGTATTTCTCATCGACAAATGCACTTACAAGCATATTCTTATGAGTTATTACTTTTTCAAACGCCGAAGCGACTTTCGTGTCCCTTTCTCCGAACGCAATGACGGTCTTTTTTATGCCGAGTGCCAGCATTACAAGCTTGGCGCCCAATACAATACCATCGGCATTTTTAACGGCAAAAGATCTGACATGACCCGAGCACGGGTCAGATTCAACGCAAGAAATAACAAGCCGACGCGCCTTTTGAAGAGAACGTTCCATTTTTCTGTAAACCGGTTCACCGGAAAAAGTGCCTGTTATGCCGCAGGACTTGACATATGAAATGATTTCGTCAGATGTCAGCTCCAAAACAGGTTTCTGAATCTGCTCAAAGAGAGGTACCGAAACAAATTCTCCGTCGTTTTCGACTGTAACAATCTTTCGGTTCACTTCGCATACATTCCCCGAAACCGTGGAGTAAATGTAAAAACCTTCGTGATCGCGCATCAGCGGCGAATTCACGAATATCATATCACCGGCATTCACAATTGTATCAAAGCCGTCAGGTATATCATATCTGCAAAATGCCGGGGCTTCCATTTCAGAAAACTCTTTGCAGGCAGTCGATCTGCGGTCATAGAAAGCAATGCCTCCGGGAAAGGTCAGCGCCATAGTCGTCCTCCGATATCGTTATCGTCTTATTATACAACCAACTCACCATAATTTCAAGGAAAAATTGTCTTGTTTTTTTGAACAAAATGTAGTATTATATATATAGCCGCCTGAAAAAGCGTTTTCCGAGCATTTTTCGGCGGCTGTCGTTATCAAAAACCAGGAGAGTCATCCGCCATGGAGCTGACAGATAAGTTTGAAATAAAAATTTTCATATTGTTTCTGCTGAAGAACATAAAAGAGCCGCTCGAATTTTCGATGATAAACGATATCGTTATTCAGGACGGCTATGTCAATTATTTTGATTTTGCCATTTGCTTTGCCGAGCTGCTTGAAAATGGTCAGATCCTCGAGCAGAAACGCAAGGAGGACTCTCATCCGGTATACGTCATAACTCCGGCAGGCGAAGAAGCAGTTTCAAATGTTCAGATGAAGCTTTTCACCACGGTACGTGAAAAGGCTCTGCGCTCTGCACTGCGGTTGCTTGCATTTTATAAAACCGGAAACAGGATTTCAAGTGATCTTGAAGAACTTCCGAACGGATATATGCTCAGCTGCAAAATCGAAGACAAGGACAAGGTCCTTATGAACCTGCAGGTATTTCTTACCGAAAAATACTACGCCGATAAGCTCAGAAAGAACTTTGATGACCGCGCCGAAAATGTATACAAAGGCGTTCTTTCTCTGCTCTCGGGCGATGTAAACTATATTTTTGATGAATGATATGACACTCCGTGAACGTGCTGTAACGGTCGCAAGACTTTTTGAAATAGAATATCCCGATGTAAAATGCGGACTTGAAGCGGGCGACAATGCGTACAGACTGCTGATGATGGCAATCCTTTCGGCGCAGTGTACCGACAAGCGGGTCAACATTATTTCAGTACCGCTTTTTGAAAAATACCACGATATCCATGCTCTCGCAGAATGCAGCCTTGATGAACTCGAACAGGTTGTTCGTCCTTGCGGGCTTTACAAAGCAAAAGCGAAGAATATGAAGGCTTGCTGCGTAAAGCTGGAATCGGATTTCTGCGGTGAAATACCTTCCGACATGAAAGCCCTGCTGACCCTTCCGGGTGTCGGACGCAAGATTGCAAATCTCATAAGAGGCGATGTGTTCGGACTCGGCGGAATCGTCGCGGACACTCATATGATACGCATCGCAAACCGCTTGGGTTTTGCCGACAGTACAGATCCCCGAAAGGTGGAAAACGCGCTCACTCCGCTTATTCCGACAGACGAACAATCCGCATTCTGCCACCGTGCGGTCCATTTCGGAAGAGAAATATGCTCGGCACGCGCTCCGAAATGCGATTCCTGCTTCATCCGCGAAGCGGGATTGTGCAACGGTACGGTAAAGCAATGACTTCCCTGCCTTCTCGTCCGATCTTCACCTCCGTATATGCAGCATGATCAAAAAATCGCTAATTAAAACGGACTTGCACTTTGATGTGCAGGTCCGTTTTTCAATAGTGACTTTTTACGAAATCGAAACCGCTTTGCCGAGAACCTTTCCGATAGGCATTGATATTGTGAAATCGGCAAGGTCATCGTATCGGGTGGCACTTGCATTGATGATGACAAGCCTGCTGCCGGAATAATACCTGACAAATCCCGCCGCAGGATAAACCGACAATGATGTTCCGCCCACGATCAGCATATCCGCATCGGCAATTGCTCTGACGGCACCGTCGCAGACTCTGTCATCCAGTGCTTCTTCATACAATACGACATCCGGCTTTACGACTCCGCCGCAGACATCGCATTTCGGTATTCCGTAGGAATTCATAATGTATGCGGCATCAAAGAATCTGCCGCATTCCATGCAATGGTTTCTGTGTACCGAGCCGTGAAGTTCAAAAACCTTTTTGCTTCCCGCAGCCTGATGAAGTCCGTCAATATTCTGCGTTACCACAGCCCTGAGCTTTCCGTCAGATTCCAGCGATGCAAGCGCGAGATGTGCGGCATTCGGTTTTGCATCCGGAAAAATCATATTTGACTTGTAAAAATCAAAGAATTCTGCGGTGTGATTGATGAAGAATGTATGGCTGAGAATACGTTCCGGCGGAATAACTGCATCGCGGCTATATATACCGTCGGCACTCCTGAAATCCGGAATGCCGCTCTCTGTCGATACTCCGGCGCCGCCGAAGAAAACAATGTTCTCCGACGACGCGATCATATCTTTCAGCTTTTCGATACTGTCCATAAGTCGAAACCCTATTTTGCAGGCTCTACTCTTATGGTGAGAGTAACTTCACCCTCAGCTATACCATTATTCAACGTCAGCACGATAGTATCTTCTCCTACAAAGTTTTCATCGGGGGTATACTTGAAAGCGCCGTTTGAAGTAAGCGCGAACGATCCGTGACGCGCACCGTATTTGATGGTATACTGACTGTATATATTGTCGGAGACAAGATTTCCGCTGAATTTTTCATTTGCGGTGACGACCACAGGCGCGTTATCAAACGTCTTACCCGGGTCATCGAGCGAAAGCTTTCTCTTTGCATAAAGATAAGTAATATCATATATTCCGTGATATTTAGGATCGCTGTTGTTGTAAGCTGTAAGATATACGCCGGGAACCGCATCGCAGTAATACATCTTGATGCTGTTCATGTATCCCTTTTCGACACCGACCTTGAGATATGAAAGATACCTGTCATATCTGCTCGGTGTGAATGCGTCATTGTCACCGCTGAACACATTGCCGTCAACCTCGATTTCAACACCCATACCGTATGCGGCGGCAAACTTGGCATTGTCATAAACACGCTGTTCGGTCGAGCCTTCAGTGAACATATAGTTCGGCTGCATATTAGCGCAATCGAAGCCGCAGTCCTTCCATGACGAATAACCGGATGCCTGATAATACGGGATCCAGATTATATAATATCCCTTGGAATGAACGTAATTCACGATGAAATCGATCATCTGACGCTTTTCGGCATCACCGAGACCGATACCCTCATCGTACCAATAGAAACCGTTGAGCTTGAGATTCTCAAAACCTGCGGCATTGTACTTTTCAATGTTTCTGTCAATCCACCATTGTGCGATCTTGATACGGTCCCCTATGTTGTTCGCGTTTTCGACAACACCATCGCCGTCAATGTCGCCGAATTTGTTGTCGACCGACGCAAGATTGAATATGGAAAGATAAACGTAAGCTTTGTAATCGGACTGTCCGAGTTCTTCCTTGACCTCCCCGACAGCTTCGTTGAGCGCCTGAATATTGTAGCCGTCAGCCCAGAGATCAGCTTCATAATCAAGCCAGTCGCTCATGACAGAGGGCTGAGACTCCGATTCCCAGAGCAGACCGCCTGACGGGCAGGTTGTGGAACACGGGAGGTAAAGATAAGAATCAAAGAAGAAATCCTTCAGATTTCCGTCCTTGTCATAATAACCGACAAGCGGCTTGTACTGTTCCTTGCTTCGGAGACCCGCAGTACGGTTTTCAACCTTGTAGTTATAAGCAAGATAAATGTTTTCGGAGCCGCCGAGAACGTCAAGTGACGGGTATGCGTTGACATACATATCATCGCCGATACTTGCGGAAGGGCCTTCAAGCTTCTTTGCATTGTCGGTAATCTTCTTGGAACCGAAAACTTCAATTTCGCTCATCCAGCAATGTGTACTGATGCTGATCGCAAATTTGACAAAGCGCGCCTTATATGCTTCGGCATTAAAAGTGACCGTAAGCTTTGACCAGGCTTCTTTTCCGACAAAATATCCGGCAAAAGATGAAGCTCTCTCAACAGCGACAGACTGCCATTCGACACCGTCCTCTGAAAGCTGAACAATAACCATTTCGGGAACATTGATTCCCGCATCCGTCGCAACCATGCAGTCAATTGTCGCATAATTGACCGTAGAGAGCTTGCCGAGATCATAAATTATGTCTCTGCCTGCACCGCCGGTAAAGTGAGCATTTGACGGATCGGTGTATGAATACTTGCCGTGCTTGCCGTCGGTAAGCGCAGTTATTGAAGCGGGAGTATTAAAATAATCTGTTTTAAGTTCGTCGCTGAGCGCAGCGTGGGAATAGATGCGCTGTCCCAGACCGGAAATGAGATTAATCTGATCCTCAAAGTCGCTTTCTGAAGAATCCCAGTAAAGCTCCTCGGTCACATTGGGCATGTCGTCGTTTCTATAATACGTCTCTTCGTCGCGTATAGGCTCCTCGGGCTTCTTTTCCGTGCATGTATAAACTTTGAATTCGTCAAGCAGCGTCCAGTTGATGAGTATATCATCGAGAACAAGCCTGACATAACGTGCCGAAAACCCCTTTTCGGTATAGACTTCAATCTTGTAAATACGTCTTCCGCCGCCGGTCATCAGTGTGTAAACCGCACTTGAAGCAGCTTTAACATAATTTTCGCCATCGTCCGAAACATAGAATGCTGCGCTTCTGGGAGTGCCGCGACCATATTCGGTATCGATGATATTATCGATCGAAAAGCCGCAGATGCCGTCAATTTTCCGACCGAGATCAAGAGTGATTTCAATAGGCTTTTTACCGATGAAACCGACAAATCCCGAAACACTCTCCAACGAGCCGCGCACGGAATCGGTGAGTAGGTTGCCCGAATCCGGATACTTATCAGACGGTTCACGGCTGAATGTGTATTTTGCGTTCTTTGCGACGTTTATATATTCCCTGTCTGCCGGCAACACTGTCGTAAAGAGCTTTTCAATATCCTCACCGCCGTTGTAGACAATATCATCGCTCGAAGTCTCCGACGAAACGGTGTCGCTGTTAGAATTGTCAGACGCATCCGAGCTTTCGTTCGTCTGCGCATCATTGCAGGATGCAAATACCGAAATCAGCATCATCAGGCAGAGAATAAGGCAAATATTTTTTTTCATATGTTTTTCTCCGAATCATATCAAAGAACGCCGCGACTTTGTGTCGCGGCGTTTTGCGAACAATTACTGCTGTGTGAATGTTGCGATCGCGTTATCAATTGCTTCCTGATATGCTTGACGACTTGCATCGAACTTGGAAACGATGTCGGTCGTTCTACCGCCGAGCAGTTTATTGTAAAACTGAATCATATCAGAGAAGTTGTAGGCGATAGCCATATCATAGGTTCTGTTCTTGAAGATCAGATCGAGCATTTCTTCGGCGTCCTCATCACGGAATTTCTGGAGCTTGAGGACCTTCTCATAGTACTGAGGAGTAACGTACTGCTGACCGTACCAAGCCATAGCCTCGAGAGCATAAAGAGTAGCTTCGAGGTTAGCGGTATTGGTGATCGGAACAGCTACCATCTGAAGACCGTAAACATTGGAGGAGGAAGAATAGTCTTCCTGGATCTCATCTGCTTTGGGCATGGGGATAACGCCGATATCAACTTCAGACTCCTTGATTTTCTGGCTGTTGAGCATTGTCATGCTATGAGGCATGAAAAGAGCATCGCCGTTTGCGAACATCTGCGTTTCAACATCGTAAACACCGGAGTTCCAAGCACCGTAGAAGTCTGCGAAGCCGACAAAGTTTTCGTCGATAAGCATGGAAACGACCTTCTGAGCGACGTCAATGTTTCTCTGTTCATCAATGCGGAGATAAGGAAGATCGTTGGTATCCTTTGCAACCATGCTTTGACCGCAACCCATCATGAACATAATGCAGTCAAACGACTGAGTGACCATGCCCCACTTGTTATGATCCTCGGCAACCCATGTAAGCTTATCGCCGGTAGCCATGGTAACCTGCTTGCAGTATTCGTGAAGCAGATCAATGGTCCAATTGCCGTCCTTAACGGTCTTATAGGGGCTTTCAATGCCGTATTCCTGTGCCATTCCCTTGTTGAAGAACATTGCCCAAGTGGTTTCATCGTCATAAAGGCAGATATCGCCGGTCAGCATGAAAACTCTGTTTGCAAAAGAATAATCGCGCATGGAGTTCTGATCCCAGTAATTCTCATTGAGTCTGAGCCAGCCCTTGCCGTCATTGTACTGTGCATTGATTTCCTTGAAATCATAGAAATAACCTTTTTCCAAGGTAGGAGCTATCGCATGAGCAGCGCCCGTGATAACATCGAGAGGCATATCGCTCTCGGCGCAAAGCTCGGCATAGGAAACTACGCCGTCCTTCGGATTATAAACCATTTCAATCGAAATGCCATACTCTGATTCGAGCCAACGCGAACGCTCGACGACAGCCTGGCTTACAATATCGCCGAGATCCTCTTCGCACCAGATTTCATAGTAACGAACGTCGGAAGTGGAATCTTCCTCGTTGTACGCGGTAGCCCATGTAAGGGTTGTATTCCATGTTTTTTCGGGGAGCCAGCAACCGGCATTTTCGGGTTCGCTGACAGCCTCGCTTGCTTCGCCGACTGATGCAGTCGACTCATTGCCCTTTGACTGGTCAGTGGGCTCCGAATTTGTGTTGTTGTCGTTACATGCCACAAGAGATGCGGCGAGCATAACCACAACAAGCAACAAAGCATAAAGCTTTTTCATTATAATCCTCCTAAAAAAGTGTTTTTGTAACGATACGATTATATCACTCGTTCTGTCGTCTGTCAACCTCTTTCTGTCAAACGCACGGATATTTATTCATATTCAACAAACCCGGCACCGTATTTTTGTACACTATGTCAAATATCAAGACGTATCATATTAACCGTTACCTGTACTCATACTGCGCTTTCGGTATTCCTGAAGCTTGAGAAGCATTTCGTAATATTGAGGATTGCTGCAACAAGCAGCAACGCAAATGGTTTTTACTGAAATTCTCCTGAAATTGCTGAAAATAAATTAAAGAGGCGACTCGCCAAAGCAGTCAGGCTGTAATCAGAGCTGCCAATCGACAGGCGTCATACCGTTTCTGACCAGAAAATCGTTTGCTTTTGAAAAATGTCTGCATCCGAAAAAGCCATACGAAGCCGAAAGCGGACTCGGATGTGCCGCGGTTAGCACAAGATGCCTGTCAGATGTGATCAGCGGAATCTTGCTCTTTGCATAATTGCCCCACAACATGAACACAATAGGCACTTTGCGGTCGTTGAGTCGCGAAATAACCGAATCGGTGAATGTTTCCCAACCCTTTCCGCGGTGAGAACCCGCCGCGCCTTCGCGGACGGTAAGAACGCTGTTTAACAGCATGACTCCCCTCTCCGCCCATTTTGTGAGACATCCGCTTTGCGGCACGGCACATCCGACATCATTATGCAATTCCTTAAAGATGTTGACGAGCGACGGAGGAGGCGCAACACCGTCCTTTACTGAAAAGCAAAGCCCATGCGCCTGTCCCGCGCCGTGATACGGATCCTGACCGAGCAGGACCACCTTCACATCGCCGTATGCGGTGTACCTGAAAGCGTTGAAAATATCGTACATCGACGGGTAAATGACCCGCGAACCGTATTCTGCCTTCAGAAATCGACGAAGCTCGGCATAATACGGCTTTTTGAATTCATCCGCAAGAATAGCATCCCAATCGTTACCGATGGAGACCATTATTTGGTACCGAACAGACGGTCGCCCGCATCGCCGAGACCGGGAATGATGTAACAATGTTCATTGAGTTTTTCGTCAACCGCAGCAACATATATGTTAACATCGGGATGCTTTCTTCTGACCTCTTCAATTCCTTCCGGAGCGGCGATGAGATTCATAAGCATGATGTCATGGCAGCCGCGTTTCTTGAGGCTGTCGATTGCAGCGACAGAGCTGCCGCCGGTCGCAAGCATAGGATCGAGAATAATTGCGGTACGCTCGGTTATATCGGGCGGCATTTTGAAATAATACTCAACAGGGAGCATTGTCTCCGGATCACGGTAAAGACCTATATGACCGACCTTTGCAACGGGTACAATCTGAAGAAAGCCGTCCACCATGCCGAGACCCGCGCGGAGAATAGGCACAATAGCCAGCTTTTTACCCGAAACCTTGGGCTGCATGGTTTTGCATATGGGAGTTTCGATTTCGACCTGTTCAAGAGGAATATCCCGTGTGATTTCATATGCCATAAGCATTGAAATTTCGGTGAGGAGATCGCGGAAATCCTTTGCGCCTGTTTCCTTCATGCGCATAAGAGTGAGCTTGTGTGCGATCATAGGATGATTAAAGACTACGACTTTGTTCATTGTTGACTTCCTTTCCATATCCGGCGACCGCACGATGGCGTACGATCATTTATTGTAAAACAGTATATCACAGCAAACGACAAAAAGCAAATACTTTTTTCACCAAAAAGACTACCCGAATTCTTTAATTTTTGCTCTTGACAAAAGACAGCGCGGAGTATACAATGAATGTGTATTTTTGAATTACAGGAGGCGAAAAAAACATGGATTCCGGCAGTAGTAGCGGCAGCAGTCACCGATTGTGTCTTTTTCGCCGCTTAAAAAATCAATAACCGTTCCGGCTGAAAGACTCGGCTTTGTTGTCCTACTTCCCTTTGATTTTCACTACAAAGAAAGGAAGAAAAAATGGACGAAAAAGAAAAGCTCATTGATGAGCAGAGAGACGAGCTTGAAAGGCTCCTTGACGAACGCAATCCTCAGGGGCTTAAGAAGCTTCTCGAAAACGAAACCCCGCAGGACATAGCGGCACTTTTTGCAGAGCTTGATGACGAAAAGCTCGCCATTGCCTTCCGCATCCTTCCGAAAGAGACGGCTGCGGAAACCTTTGTCGAAATGGACCGTGACGCGCAGGAAACACTGATACGTTCTTTCTCCGATATGCGTCTCCACGAAATCTTCGACGAAATGTTCCTTGATGACACCGTTGATATCATCGAGGAAATGCCCGCAAATGTTGTAAAACGCATAATAGCGACAAGCGACGCCGAAACGCGCCGTGCAATCAACGAACTGCTTCACTACCCCGAAGACAGTGCCGGCAGTATTATGACGGTCGAATATGTAAGTCTGAAACCCGAAATGACTGTAAGACAGGCTATCGACCACATACGTGAAACCGGTGTGGACAAGGAAACGATTTACACCTGTTATGTCACCGACGATTACCGTCATCTGCTCGGCGTATGTACGGCAAAGGATCTTCTCCTTGCCGATGCAGCCACCCTTGTTTCCGCCATAATGGATACGAACGTCATATACGCTTCAACGACCGAAGACAAAGAGGACGTCGCCAAGGAAATGAGCAAATACGACTTTCTCGCAATGCCCGTTGCCGACAAGGAAAAACGTCTCGTCGGTATCGTAACGTTCGACGACGCGATCGACGTCATTGAAGACGAAGCGACCGAAGACATCGAAAAAATGGCAGCGATAACGCCGTCCGATAAGCCGTACCTCAAAACATCGCCGTTTGAAATATGGAAAAGCCGGATTCCGTGGCTGCTCTTGCTGATGGTGTCCGCGACCTTCACCGGTCAGATAATCAGCAGCTTTGAAAACCAGCTTGCCGCGCAGGCTGCTCTTATAGCGTTCATACCGATGCTGATGGATACCGGCGGAAACGCCGGAAGTCAGGCATCCGTCACTGTGATACGCGGTCTCGCCCTCGGCGACATTTCCATCCGCAACATCTTTTCGATATTGTGGAAAGAATGCCGTGTTTCGATTCTCTGCGGCGTGACGCTTGCCGGCTGCAGCTTCGTCAAGATACTTCTTGTCGATAACCTCATATTCGGCAGCAATATTTCGCTTACCGTCGACCTTGTCGTCTGCCTGACACTCGTGCTGACCGTCATCGCCGCAAAGCTTGTGGGATGCAGCCTGCCGGTGCTTGCGAAGCGTATCGGCTTCGATCCCGCAGTAATGGCAAGCCCGTTTATCACGACGATCGTTGACGCGATCTCGCTTCTTCTTTATTTTGCAATAGCAAAAGCTTTCCTCAACCTATAAAACAAAAGGAGTTTACTATGTCTGTCACAGTAAACGGTTCACAGTTCCAGCTCAACACAAAAAACACCTCGTACGTGATGCAGATATGCGAAGGCTATCTCATCCATACTTACTGGGGCTCAAAGCTGAATGACGGCGACCACGGTTATATGCACCGTGAATACGGCAGAGCGGCTTTCTGCAGCCATCTTGAAAACTGCAGGGGACTCATCCTTGATGATGTCCAGCTTGAATATCCCGCATTCGGCAGAGGCGACCTGAGAAGTCCCGCAATTGAAGTCATCAACGCCGACGGATCGGATATAGTCGACCCGAAATACGATTCATACCGCATTCTTGACCGAAAACCTCTCCCCGAAGGGCTTCCCGCGTCTTACGGCTGCCCCGAAACGCTTGTCATAACGCTGAAAGACAGCATAAGCGACGTAACGGTCGAGCTGTATTACTCCGTGTTTGCCGATACCGATGTGATTGCCCGCCGCGCGGTGATAATCAACAACGGAAGGAATGCCGTCAGCGTTCGGTGTGCAATGTCCGCTTCCGTCGATTTTGACACCGACCGCTTCGACATAATCTCCAACATCGGCTCTCACGCGCGTGAACGGCACATCGACCGTTTTCCTCTCAAAGGCGGAAAATTCTCGCTGTACAGCCGCCGCGGTGCTTCATCTCATGTCCATAACCCTTTCATGATACTCACATCTCATGACGCGACTGAGGACAGCGGCGATGCATATTCATTCACTCTTGTCTATTCCGGTTCATTTACCGCCGATGCCGAGGCGACTCAGTTCGGTTGCACGCGTGTACGTATGGGCATAAATCCCGACGGCTTCTCCTGGAAGCTTGAAAACGGCGAAAAATTCGATACTCCCGAAGCCATACTCTGCCATTCAACATCCGGTCTCACAGCTATGTCGCATAATATGCACAGCTTTATAAATAACCATATTATACGCGGCAAATACAAAAACAAGACCCGTCCCGTTCTGCTGAACAGCTGGGAAGCCTGCTATTTCGGCTTCAACGAGGAACGTCTGATAAAGATTGCCGAATGCTCCGCAAAGCTCGGTATAGAGCTTCTCGTCATCGACGACGGCTGGTTCGGCAAGCGCGACAGCGATAACTGCTCGCTCGGCGACTGGGTCGTCGACAAGCGAAAGCTCCCCGGAGGAATCGAAGCAATCCACGATGTGCTGAAAAAGCACGGAATGACGCTCGGAATATGGTTTGAGCCGGAAATGGTCTCTCCCGACAGCGACCTTTACCGCGCACACCCTGACTGGTGCCTGCATATCGACGGCAGACCGCGCTCCGAGGGCAGACAGCAGCTCATGCTGAACCTCTCCCGCAAGGAGGTTTGCGACTACCTTTATGATTCTATCGCCGCGGTTCTGAAAAACGGCGCGATTTCATATGTGAAATGGGACTTCAACCGTAATATGAGCGAAGTCGGCAGCACCGACCTGCCCGTTGACAGACAGCAGGAGGTCTCCCACCGTTATTACCTCGGGCTTTACAGCCTGCTTGAACGTCTGGTGACCGATTTCCCCGACGTTCTGTTCGAATCCTGCTCGGGCGGCGGCGGACGCTTTGACTGCGGTATGCTCTACTATATGCCGCAGACCTGGACAAGCGACAACAGCGACGCAATTGAACGTTTGCCCATACAGCACGGCACATCGCTCGTTTATCCCCTCTCGTCGATGTCCGCACATGTTTCGGCGTCTCCGAACCATCAGACCGGTCATGTCACACCGTTTGATACCCGCTTCAATGTTGCCTTCACCGGCTCATTCGGCTATGAGCTTGACCCGACAGCCCTCTCGGAGGAGGAACAGTCACTCGTCAGACGCACTGCGGAGTTTTATAAAAAATACAGCCATGTCGCCGCAAACGGACGCTATTTCCGTCTGCGCTCCTGCTATGAAGGCGACTGCGCCGCATGGGAATACATTTCCGATGACGACAGCATCTGTATTGCCGAATATGTCCTCACGCATGTGCGTATCTATCCGCATTATGAGCGCCTGAAACTCAAAGGGCTTGACCCCGATGCGCGTTACCGCGACGATTCCGGCAAGGAATACACGGGAAGTGAGCTTATGGGCTACGGAATCCCCGTAGACCTCACATATGAGTATTCCTCAAAGATGTGGGTCCTTGAAAAAATCAAATGATTAAAATTTTCACCGTACCGATAGCAATACGCTTTCGGTACGGTGTTTTTTTCAGACAACATCGTGTAATTCACGCAGCGCTGTCTTTACCCGTTTATTTTTTCTCATAGTCAATGCGATCACGGTTTCCCAGTGCGTCTTTGAACATGACTGTCCCGCTCTCGTCGGCGTCAAAGGTGTATTCCACCGAACCGTGCCAACCGTCGCCGAGCGAAGCCGGCTCGTATCTTCTGAAAAGTCCGTCGTCGGTCGGGAAATACCCGCTTCCCTTTCCTCTGTATTCCGTCAGCTCCCAGACAGCGCATTTGCCGTCGCCGAACGGATGCTCAAACCTCACGACGCCGATACCGTCCGCGAACCGGTATTCGCTTTTGCCCGAGAAATATCCCCACGCATCATAATCAAAGCTGACGCACAGACAGTTTTCAAATGTTCCGGCAGGAGTCTGAACCGTTTCGCCGCCGGTAACGTTGAAATTCCTTGTGACGTATTCCGCGGCTTTCTTCTCATCAAAATGATAACCGTCCTTCCATTCGTCCGACCACAGGCAGCCCGTCGCATCCCGCAGAATGCAAAGGAAAAAGCTGTAAAGCAGCTTATATCCTTCGCTGTCGGTGCCGTATGCCGACATATCTTTCCATTCAAAGCTGAAATCGTGTATGCGTTCATATCCGACCTTGCCGTCGGATTTTCTTATCTCATCGAGTTCAAAGAAATTCCACACTCCTTTTTCCGCATAATCCGGATTGATATCGGGATCGGTTTCAAAAATGCGGCGCATAACTTTGTTTGCCACAGCAGTATGGACCTTTTGGCGTTTTGTAACGGCAAGCTCCTCGGCACGCTTCATTGCACTGCTTACATCGCAAAGGATCCCTTCATCGGGAGATATTATCTTGCAGTAGCCGTACCTCGCCTCTGCCGTTTTGCCTTCCCATGTATCGTGATAGCCCTTTACAGCCACAAAGCTCATACTTGAAAGTGTTACAGAGCTGCTGTCACAGGCTGTGACCTCGAAAATGTTTTCTCTTTCTGCCAGCCAAACGGTTTCGGGCGTCGCAAGCACATATTCCCACCGATTGCCCGCGGCAAACGGGAGGAGTCCGTCAGTGCCGTCCGTCTGATATGCGGAAAGTACCCACTCGTGTGTCTCCCCGTCACGCGTCACGATCTGGCGGACAATGCCGACTCCGCGGCAGAGCCATGTTTCACAGTGCGTCAGCCCCCTCCACTCCCCGTCAAGAATATATACCGAGCAGTTTTCGAAATGCCCTGCGGGAGTATCGCATATACCGTCATCGCGGCTGTATGTGAGTGTCATTTCACCGCCGGACGATGTAATCACATCTCCGGTTTTCATGTTTTCGTCGAGCATCAGACTGTCACAGCGTGACATATTATAGAAAAGCGAAGTGTATGCCGTTTTCGCCGAACAGCCATACCCGGGCTGTTCCCAGAAAAAGAGCTTTCCGTCGATTTTTTTGTAAACCTCGCCCGTGACATGGGGATTGAAGCTTAAAATCTCCGGATTCTTTGAAGCTGCAATCGAACGTTTTTCTCCTTTTATTGCGGCTTTTGCGTTAGCATAATATACGTCTGACGGGGTGAGAAGCTTCATCGTTTCCTCATAGCATCGGATGGCTTTCTCATATTCTCCTTTTTCGCGGTATTCATATCCAAGCCAGAACAGGACGTATGCCTGCGTTTTCGGATATCCGTTGTCACGGTAATAAGGTATCTGCGTTTCTTGCATGAATCTGATTTTTTCATCGCCGGAAAACCTTCCGAATTCCTCAGCCGCGACCATCATCATAACGTCCTCGTTATGACCGTCATCGGCGGCTTTTTTGATGCGTGCAAAAACCTCATCGTTCTTTTCGCCGGGAATCCATCAATAGCCCCGCAGCAGCGTATCGGCAAGCATGGCGCTTTTTTCCTTTGAATCCTCAAGCGCTTTGACATTACACAATACCTCGCGATATTCCTCTTCAAATCCGGTTTTGTCGTTTTTGAGTCCCCACAGCTTGAGTTCCTCGACCTGTCGCATAACGCGGGTAACGAGGCTTTCGCTTTCGTTATATGTTTTCTCCATAATTCCGTAACCCTTTCTCAGTTGTTTTCTCCCCTCCGAAAGGCGCCACTTGACAGTGCCGACCGGAACCGAAAGCATTTTTGCGATTTCGGCGACGGACATTTCTTCAAAATAATGAAGCCTGACCGCTTCCCTTATTTTGTCGCTGAGGGCATCCACAGCCGCGTGAATGTCTTCATATTCATCCGGAAAAATCACGTCAGCCGTATCCTCGACGTCGAAGAACACGGATTCGTCAAGGCTGATTGCCGGGATCGCGGCACGGTACCGTCTCTCAAGCGTCCTTGCGCAGTTTTTGGCAAATGCGCAGACCCATGAACCGAATTTTGCGCCGTCCCGAAGCTCGGAAAGATTCATCCATGCCGAAACAAACGCATCCTGCGAAGCGTCCTCCGCCGAGTATCTGTTTCCCGTCATCTTATAAGCCGTTCCCATCACCGCGCGCTGATGACGCAGAACAAGCTCTTCATATGCGGTCTTATCGCCGAGCAATGTCAGTTCAACAAGAGTTTCGTCCTTTTTATCCGTATGTGCTTTCATAAAAAATCCTTTCATTCGGAGGGTTTCACCTATAAGTGCGAAAAACAGTGAAAAGGTTGGGTTAGATAAAATTTTTTCGGCAGATTCTTTTTCATACTATACCATAAATTCCGCCAAAACGTCAAGAGCGGCGCAAAACAGCTCTCCGACACACCGAAATTATTTATACGCCTTCGCCCATTGTGACATACTTCGCGCAGAATACGTGTTATACTTGCACAGGAGGTGGAAAAGTGAAATTCAACTACAAATACAGCGACGGGGCGTTATGCGTCACCCTTTCGGGAGAAATGGATCATCACAGCGCGAAAACCGCACGCGAAAACACCGATGCGGTCATCAACCGCGAACATCCGAAGGTTCTTTTTATCGATACCTCCGGCATCAGCTTCTGCGATTCGTCGGGGCTCGGCTATGTCATGGGGAGATACAGACTTATGAAGTCGCTCGGCGGCGAAACGGTGCTGATCTCGCCATCGGGTCCCGTTTCTAAAATGGTTATGCTGTCCGGAATGGACAGGCTTATAAAGGTGGAGGAAGACAAACGCAATGAACAATAAACCGATCAACAGATTCAGATGCATATTCCCCGCAAAATCCGTCAATGAGGGCTTCGCCCGCTCTGCAATGGCGGCATTCGCAAGCCAGCTTGACCCGCGTGTCAATGATATAGCGGATATCAAGACTGCCGTTAGCGAAGCCGTCACCAACTGCATTGTCCACGCCTACCGCGACAGCCCGCTGCCGCCCGAAAAACGCATGGTTGAACTGAGAGGCGAATACTACGGTGACGGACGGCTCGTCATGACAATAAAGGACTGCGGCAGGGGAATATCCGACATAAAGCAGGCAATGGAACCGCTTTTCACAACCGACCCGGAGGGAGAAAGGAGCGGAATGGGCTTCACCGTCATGGAATCCTTCACCGATCGTGTGAGGGTTCGTTCAAAGCCCGGAAAAGGAACGGTGGTGCGGCTCGAAAAAAACATATCCATCACATAGTACATATCAAAAAACGGGTGATGTTATGTTTGAAATTGACAACGATTCTCTGCTTCCGAAAGCACAAAAAGGCGACAAAGCTGCGTTTTCCGAGCTTGTAAACAGCAATATGGGACTTGTAAAATCAATAGCTCTGCGGTTCAGGGAGCGGGGCGTGGATTTTGAAGATCTTGTTCAGATCGGCACGATAGGGCTTATAAAAGCGATACGCAACTTCGATACCTCAGTCGGTACCCGCTTTTCAACCTATGCGGTGCCGATGATAATGGGAGAAATAAAGAAATACCTGCGTGACGACGGAATCATCAAGGTGAGCCGTGAACTGAAGCGTACCGGAGTGCTTTTACAGCGCAAAAGAGAGGAATTCATGCGGGAAAAATGCGCCGAGCCGACTGTTGCGGAGCTTGCCGCGCTTTGCGGGATCGAACCGGAGGAAGCAGCGGCGGCGCTTGAAGCCTCTTCACCGCTGCTTTCGTTTTCGGCTCCTGTCGGAGACGGCGAGGCAACGCTTGAAAACCTTGTCGGGAGTGACAATATCGGCGAACTTGCAGAGAAGATATCCCTGCGTCAGGCAATCGCGGCGCTTGACGAAACGGACAGAAGGATAATAGTCCTGCGATACTGGAAGGGGCTTTCGCAAAGCGATGTCGGAAGGACGGTGGGAATGACACAGGTGATGGTGTCGCGGCGGGAAAAGCGCATCATCAGCCGTCTGCGCGAGGAGCTCGCCTGATATACGAAATCGACCCACAGCATACAAAACCGGAATTTCACCGGAATATCGGCGGACGCTTTATGGCGCCTTTCGTGATATACTGATAGTGGAAAGTATGTTTTCGGAGGTAATTTCACTATGAAAGGTATCGATATTTCGGTATATCAGATGGGCGCCGACTGGAAAAAGGTTAAAAACAGCGGCATCGAATTTGCGATGATAAAGGCATCGCAGGGAGGCGGCATCAAGGATAAAGGGATCGCTCCGTTTGAAGACAGAGGCTTTGCCGGAAGCGTTGCCGGCGCGTCATCCGTCGGTATAAAATGCGGTGCATATCACTTCATGACGGGAACAACGCGCGACGAGGTGCTTGAAGAAGCCGAGTTTTTCATAAAAACCGTAAAAAAAGCAGGCAGCTCAATCGTTTTCCCTTGCGCTGCCGATATGGAGGACGAGCGCTATACACGCTTCGACAGAGAATACAACGCAAGCCTTCTGAAGATCTTCTGCGGTGCGGTATACGACGCCGGATATATACCGATGGTATATACAAACAGAGCGTTTTCGGTGCATTTTATCAACATGAAAATGCTGAAAGGCTATGATGTATGGTTTGCACTGTACCGCAAAAGCGGCGACAAAGGCCCTGTGCCGCAGGATGTTTCGGATATTACGGTATGGCAATGGGGGACTGAGAAAATCGACGGGATCAAAGGCAATGTTGATATGAATATCGGCTACAAGGACTATGCGAGACTGCGCCCGATCCGTATCGGAGATATTGTGACACTGAAAAAGGATGCGATATTCTATTATCCCGGCGGACCGAAAATCCCGGATTGGGTGAAGGGGAAAAATTACGGTGTTGCAAAAACTCAGGTTTCCGGAAAAGACATTGTAAAAGGCGGCGAAAAGTGCGTTCTGCTCGGCGAATACATCGACGAAAACGGAAATGCTCAAGGAAATATCATGACATGGACCGCCGTTTCAAATCTCGAAACCATCTGATTTGAATCGAAAAAGCTGACAGCACCGGGATACTGTCAGCTTTTTTGTCTATATGTTGTTTTTGAAGAAGAACCATCTGCCGGAGATCTTCACAAGCGTTGCGTTTATCTTAAGTACACGTGTGCCGTTATAGGCAATTACAGCGGTCACGTCGGCAAAGCGTTCGATATCCGAGGTATCGGCAAAAGCGGCATATTCGTCGATAAGCGAGCTGTATGTATCGCTTCCGACGTCGTGATACTTAAGTTTTGACGAGAAATATTCCAGCTTGCCCTGAAGATACGGCGAGGTTGATTTTGAATATGATTTGTCAAGTGTTTCTATGAGCGCAGAGCGGGTCGATTCCCTGTTTCCGGCAAGCTCATAGCGGCGATAGTCTGACGAATACTTTACGATACGTTCCGAATCGTAAAGCATACAGCCCTTTTCATAGTTCCAGAGCGCGTCGTCGACAGTCTTGCCTCCGTCGCGCGTCAGGCTGATTATTATCAGCGATGCGGCGGCGATGAGAAGTGCTGCGGCAATCGCAAGCAAAACGACAAAAACGGGACGTGATATTTTTTTCAACTTTTGTCCTCCGTCTTTGCGGGAGCTTCCGTCTTTTCACGCGTTTGCCACATATGCGATATGCCCATTCCGGCACATTTCACAAGCAATCCGAGTGTGCGGAGAGCAGCCTTTCTCGTCGCCTCGTCAAGATTTTTTATTGATTTGAGTACGCTTACGGCGCTCGCAAACCAGTTTTCGCCCATTTCACGGAGAGTCGAGGCGTTCGTCTCTTTCATTACGGTGTAAACAGTATCAAAGAAGCTTTCACGCTGTTTGTAGTCAAGGTCGGTTATCCACGCCTTGAGAGTGAAATCCACAAATCTACTGCTGTTGTCGACCTGTTCAAGGCAGTCAAAGCCGTCGCGGCGGACATCCCACGAATAAACATCGTGCTGCATCATTCCGGTCTGTTCGCTGTGTACGATAGTATATGCTTCCTCGTGCCCCAGGAGCATACCGATTACCGAGGACTGAGGGACGAAGGTCATTATACGCTTGCAGATGCGCTTATAGCTCTCGGTTCTGAGCACCCGGTCGTCAAAGCCCGGTCCGTCATAATTGAAAACGGAGGTTATACGTTTTTGCACGCCGTCATCACAGAATGCAGCGGCGTACACGGCAAGATTTCCGCCCTTGGAGTGACCCGTTATCACAATACTTTTTTCGGGTTTTTCGTTTGCGAGCCGTTCCACATAACGCGAGGCAAGCACCTGAGCGGGAACGGGGCATACGAAGCTCATGTTGAAGTCCTCCTTCCAGCCGATAATGGTATTATCGGTACCACGGAAGGAAACACATATATCGTTGCCGCCGAGTCCGACCGTGATACAGGAAAACTGTGTCTGCGTTGCGGCGTCAAGCTCGTTGACATAGCCTGAAAGCGGCATATCACGATACCGTGCGCTGTCACGCAATGCCGCCATAAGACGGGTATCGTCCTTAAGCAGCACCTTGTTTTCAATATCAGGCTTTTGGAGGATCGCTTCACAGGCGGCACCGACAGTCACGCACGGTTCATTTCCGCTGTCAACGATATTTTCAAACGGAAGGTATGAAAGACGGGCAAGAATCATTCCGTCAACTGCGTTCAGCGGACTGTTTTCAAGCGTCAGATCGCCACGCCACATCAGATAATCAAATATATCTGCCATAATGCACTCCGTAAAAAAAGAAGTTAATCAATACAAACATAGGGATTTATATATCTTATTTCTAATTATAAGCATACAACGCAGTTATGTCAAGCGTTTTTTATCCGACTTTGCAGATCGTTCCGCCGCCGACAACGGTATCTCCGTCGTACATCACGACTGCCTGTCCCTTCGTCACCGCTCTCTGCGGCTTGTCAAACACAAGTTTTATCACTCCGTCGCCCTCATCCGTAACCGTCGCTTTTTCTTCTCTGCCGCGATATCTTACCATTGCAGTCACATACATTTCTCCCTTTATTTCCGGAACGGAAATGAGATTTACATCGCGCGCGCAGAGTACACGGCTGTACAGCTCCGACTCGCTCCCCAGCGTAATATTGCCGTTTGACGGGTCGATTCCGCAGACATACAGCGGTATTTTGTATGAAACACCGAGCCCCTTACGCTGTCCGACGGTGTATGATATCACACCTTCAGTCTTACCGAGTACCGTCCCGTCGGTAAGGACAAAGTTCCCTGACGGATAGTCTTTTCCGGTACGGCGGCGGATGAATGAGGCGTAATCGCTGTCGGGGACAAAGCAGATGTCCTGGCTGTCATGCTTATGAGCGTTCACGAAGCCGTTTTGTTCGGCAACATGGCGCACCTCGGTTTTTGTCATTTTACCGAGCGGAAAAACGGTATGGGCAAGTTGCTCCTGAGTCAATGCATATAGCACATAGCTCTGATCTTTTTCCCTGTCGGCGGCGCGCTTCAGCAGCCAACGCCCGCTTTTTTCGTCATATTCGACTGAAGCGTAATGCCCGGTTGCGACACAGCCGATATCAAGCTCGCGCGCGCGGCGATACAGTTTGTCGAATTTCAGAAAACGGTTGCAGTCTATGCATGGGTTCGGGGTTTCGCCGTTTTCGTATGCACTTATAAATTTATCGATGACTTCCGCATTGAAACGGTCGGAAAAATTAAAAACGTAGTACGGTATGCCGAGACGACGTGCGACACTTCGTGCATCCTCCACATCGTCAAGAGAACAGCAGGTATGTCCTTTTGATATTCCTATATCGCCGTTATCAAACAGCTTCATTGTGACCCCCATGCAGTCATAGCCGTTTTTTTGCATGAGATATGCCGCGACGCTTGAATCTACGCCGCCGCTCATTGCAATTATCGCTTTTTTCTCGGAAAAATTTACATTCATTTTTTATTTCCCTGTTGACTAATCGGTATTGTATGTGTTAGAATAAAACGGAAGACGGGATAGAAATCGGCGCCGCCGTTTGCCGCAGCTTTTGCGGTGCCGGACGCGGCGCAAAGGTCCACAAATACCCGCCGGAGGAGCATTATGCGTATCTCAACAAAAGGTCGTTACACGCTTCGTATGATGATTGATCTTGCGGAGCACTATTCAGACGACCTGATTTCTCTCAGGGACATTGCCGAAAGGCAGGAGATCTCAAAAAAATATCTCGAACAGATCATACCGCTGCTTAACCGTGCCGGATTTCTTTACGCAACCCGCGGAGCGCTGGGCGGTTACAGATTATCACGGCTTCCGTCACAGTATACGGTCTGCGAGATCCTCGAAATCACCGAAGGCGACCTTACACCGGTATGGTGCGTTACCGACGGCGGAGCAAGCTGCAAACGAAGTGCAGACTGCCCGACATTACCTCTTTGGCAGGGTCTTGATAAGGTCGTCCGTGATTATCTGAACGGTTTTACTTTGCAGGATCTTGTTGATATTCAAAGACAGCACCGCGGCGACGACTATTCCATATAGTAATACAAAATGAGCGATTGCAAAGCACAGGACATTGCAATCGCCCGTTTTTATTACGCAAACATAGGGGTCGAAAGATATCGGTCGCCTGTATCGGGCAAAAGCGCAACTATCAGCTTGCCTTTGTTTTCGGGACGCTTTGCAAGCTCGGTTGCAGCCCATACAGCAGCGCCGGAGGATATCCCGACAAGCACGCCTTCTCTGCGTGCGACCGCCGCACCGGTTCTGAATGCATCCTCGTTTTCGACGGGGATTATTTCATCGTATATCTTTGTGTCAAGCGTTTCGGGAACAAAACCTGCTCCTATGCCCTGTATCTTATGCGGTCCCGAAACACCTTTCGAAAGAACCGGCGAAGTCGCGGGTTCGACGGCAATCACCTTTATATCGGGGTTCTTGCTCTTCAGGAATTCACCGACACCGGAGATCGTTCCGCCGGTACCGACTCCGGCAACAAAAATATCGACCTTGCCGTCTGTATCCTCCCATATTTCCGGACCTGTGGTCGCAAAATGTGCCGTGGGGTTTGCAGGGTTTGTAAACTGGCTCGGTATGAAGCTGTGGGGAGTTTCCTTTGCAAGCTCATCGGCTTTCGCTATCGCGCCTTTCATGCCCTTTGAACCTTCGGTAAGCACCAGTTGCGCACCATATGCTTTCAGAAGATTGCGGCGCTCAACACTCATTGTTTCAGGCATTGTGAGGATCACGTGATATCCCTTTGAAGCGGCGACGGCTGCAAGTCCTATCCCGGTGTTGCCGCTCGTCGGCTCGATTATCACAGAGTCGGGATGCAACAGTCCCTTTGCTTCGGCATCTTCTATCATCGCTTTTGCGATTCTGTCCTTCACGCTTCCGGCAGGGTTGAAATATTCAAGTTTGCCGTATATATCGGCTTCAAGTGAATTTTCTCGGATATAGTTGGTGAGACGGAGGAGAGGGGTTTTTCCCACGAGTTCGGTTATGTTATTATATGTTTTCATTAGTGATGTTCCTTTTTGTTTCAGTATATTTGTTCAGGGTTGCAAAAGGGGACATCGGAAGTCTGTATGCATTCGTTTCATAAGCGTTTTATGCTCTGTCGCATTTCCTATATGATTTGTAGGTATTATATCACGATGAAATGTGTTTGTCAATAGGTCAAGGCAAAAAAAAATTGCAGAGAAACGAAAAAAACGTTTCTCTGCAAAATCAGACTCAGGCGATATCGGTCACGACACCGGATACGGCGGTTACATTTTTGCCGTCTGCCGTAAAGCAGACATCGCATGCGGAGGGATTATATACTTTTGTGCCGTCTGCCGAGAATCGGAGCGCTCGGAAGGCTTCGACGTAATCGCAGATCTCAATGTTGGTAGCATACCATATATCATTTCTTCCGCCGATCTTCGCGGCAAAGCTTTCAATGATCTCCCAGTTGTTGTTCCATCTGAATTCATATGTATGTCCCCAGAGGTAAAACAAAGAAGGTGCTTCGCCGTCAGACGATATGAATCTGTCGGTCAGCTCGTTCAGGCGCGGATCGTTATGATGACAGGTCGCGGGAAGACGCAGCCAATCGCAGGGGATATCAAAGCAGCCTGTTGAAATTGTAGTGCGGGAATATGCGATTCCGCATGATTTTGCGATCTCCACTACCCTGTCGTCGTAGGTGCCGAACGGATACGCCATCCCGCGCACCACGCCGCCGAACATTTCTTCGATGTTTTTCCTGTCCTCGGTGATCTCATGTGCTATCTCTTCAGGTGAAAGCGTTTCAAGGAACGGATGTGTCAGAGTATGGACTGCGAGCTCATGTCCGGATGATGTATACAGTTCAAGCGCCTGGGATTTTGTGAGATGGTAGAAATAATGAGTGTATCCGTCGGGACGCGGTATTTCGGAGAACAGTCCGGTGTTGAGGTTGAAGGTCGCTTTTATGCCGTGACGGTTGAGGATGTCAATCATTTTAATATCGGTATCGACACCGTCGTCATAGCTGAGTGTCAGGGCTTTTTTCAGGAAGCCGGGGAAACGGAGATATATTTTCATGACATTAACCTTTCGTCAGACCTTGAAGCTGTCCTTGAGGCTTGCAACTCTGTTGAAGCAGCCGTTTTTGGTATCCACACAGAAATATCCCGTTCTCACGAACTGGAACTTCTCGCCCGACTTCGCGTCGGCAAGAGACGGCTCAGCCTTCACGCCGTCAAGACGTATTGCGGAATCGGGGTTGATATAGTCGATATATGTGGTGCCTTCGGGCAGATCGTTCATATTGTCGCGGGTGAAGAGGCGATCATACATGATAGCGCCGATATCAATGGCGTGGCGGGCGGAGACCCAATGGATCGTGCCCTTTATCTTTCTGCCGTCAAAGGGGTTTCCGTTTCCGGAAACAAGGTCGGCATCGCAGTGAATCGCAACGATATTGCCATCCGGATCCTTTTCGACAGAAGTGCATTTCACGATATAACCGCCCATGAGGCGCACTTCACCGTCAGGCTTCATACGGAAGAATTTGGGAGGCGGTACTTCGGCAAAGTCATCGGTATCGATATAAAGCTCCTTGCAGAATGGTACCTTACGTGTGCCGGCTTCGGGGTCGTTCTGGTTGTTCGGAAGATCAAAGTATTCAACCTTGTCATCGGGGTAGTTATCAACTATCAGCTTCACGGGATGAAGGACGGCGACGCGTCTCGGAGCTTTGTTGTTGAGCTCTTCACGTATGCAATGCTCAAGCAGTCCGATATCGACCATGCTGTTCGCTTTGGAGACGCCGATACGGTCGCAGAAATCAAGGATGGACGCGGCGGTATATCCACGGCGGCGGAGTCCGCAGAGCGTGGGCATACGCGGGTCGTCCCAGCCGTCAACGATGCCGTTTTCGACGAGATATCGGAGATAACGCTTGGAAAGGACGGTATTGGTTATGTTGAGACGGGCAAACTCGATCTGACGCGGCTTTGAGGCGAGTCCCGAATGCTCAATGACCCAGTTATAAAGAGGTCTGTGATCCTCATATTCAAGGGAGCAAAGGCTGTGTGTTATACCCTCGATTGCATCCTGAATGGGGTGTGCAAGGTCATACATCGGGAAGATGCACCATTTTTTGCCCTGTCTGTGATGGTCGATATAGCGTATGCGGTAAAGCACCGGGTCACGCATATTGAAGTTGCCGGAGGCAAGATCTATCTTTGCGCGGAGAGTGTACTTCCCTTCAGGAAATTCGCCGGCTCTCATGCGGCGGAAAAGGTCAAGACTTTCGTCGGCAGGTCTGTCGCGGTATGGCGATACGGCGGGATGCGAAAGGTCGCCGCGGTATTTCGAAAATTCCTCGGCTGAAAGCTCACATACATATGCGTCGCCGTTTTTTATGAGCTCTTCGGCAATCTGATAGGTCTGTTCGAAATAATCGGACCCGTAGAAGAAGCGGTCGCCCCAATCGAAGCCCAGCCAGTGGATATCCTCACGGATGGCATCGACAAACTCAGTGTCCTCTTTGGCGGGGTTTGTGTCATCCATGCGGAGGTTGCAAAGTCCGTCATATTTCTTTGCGGTACCGAAATCTATTACAAGCGCCTTGCAGTGCCCTATGTGAAGATAACCGTTGGGCTCGGGCGGGAAACGTGTGTGTACCTTCATTCCGGGATTTGCCGCGAGATCGGCATCTATTGCGTCAAGAATAAAATTGCTGGATTTCTCTTCCATTACGCTATTGTCTCCTTAAATTCGTTGATTCTTCTTATAACACAGTCCTTGCCGAGTATGTTCATAACTGTGTACAGATCGGGTGAATTCAGTCTGCCAGTTACGGCAACGCGGATAAATGATGAGATATCGGCGACGCTTCCCGCAAATTTTTCGGGGGTCTGTTTGTACTCCTTCATATCGGCGGCGTAACCGAGAGAGGAGGCGATATCCTTTATCTTACCGAACCATACATTCTGATCATCTGTATGGTCATAGGACGCGGCAAATGCGTCAAGCGTCTTTATAATATCATTCTTGTTGAAATTGTCGGGCAAAGCATCGATGATACGGAAAGTTTCATCGTAGAACAGCGCCATATAATCACGCAGCTCCAGCCATGTGCCGTAATCCTTACGCGGTTTTTTGCCGCCTCTGCCGATCGATATCACCGCTTTTGCACGGTCCGGAGCGGCTTTCAGGCGTGATGCAAAGTCGGCGTCAAACTCATCAGCCCATTCAAGAAGCCCGTTGTAAACCTCATCGGCGGTGAATTTCGAAATCACGTTACGCGAAACATCGCCGAGCTTTTCCATATCGAACAGGCAGCCGGAATTGCTCATTTTCTTTATGTTGAACGGGAAATCCGTATATGCTTTATCGGGGTTTTGTGCGTGCCATTCTTCATAATTGGAATTGAGGAGAGTCATTACGTATTCTATCACGCACTCGGGAGCATAGCCGAGACGCTTGTAGTCGTCCATATTGGCTCCCATGTCACGCTTGGACAGTTTCTTCTTGCTTCCGTCCTCGCAGAGCTTCATAAGCTGAGCTATGTGCATATATTTGGGAGCTTTGAAGCCGAGATATCTGAAAAGCATCAAGTGCGTTGCAAGGCTGGGGAGCCACTCTTCACCGCGAATGACATGAGTCGTACGCATGAGATGGTCGTCAACGGCATGGGCAAAATGATATGTCGGTATACCGTCGGATTTGAGAAGCACGACATCCTCATCGCATTCGGGAATTTCAAGGTCGCCGCGTATAAGATCGGTGACCTTTATACGTTTTGAGGGATCGCCGTCCGCTATTGCGAAAAGCGCAAAGGCATGACCCGCGGCAAGTTCTTTTTCGACCTGCTCAATTGTAAATTCGCGGCGCTTAAGCATTGCTTCATGTCTTGCTTCGGCTTCTTTTTCCCAGTCGGTATTTTTCAGTTCGGTTTTTTTATCAGCCGCCTTGATTGCGTCAAGCTGTTCGTCGGTTGAGAATACAGGATATGCCCTGCCGTCAAGAACGAGCTTTTTTGCGTAAATGTGATATATATCGGCACGGCTGCTTTGGCGGTATGGACCGTAATCGCCCTTATCTCCGCCGGTTATTGCACCTTCATCGAAATGAACGCCGTAATGTGCCAGTGTTTTTATGAGGGCATCAGCTGCGCCTTCAACCTCACGCTTTGCGTCGGTATCTTCGATTCTCAGGTAGAAAACGCCGCCTGACTGATGTGCAAGTCTTTCGCCGACAGTTGCCGGAAAGAGCCCGCCGAAATGCACAAAGCCTGTCGGGCTGGGAGCAAAACGTGTCACCTTTGCACCCTCGGGAAGGTTGCGCGGCGGATATTTTTTTTCCATATCCTCGGGAGTTTCGTGAACATCGGGGAACAGCAGCTCCGCCAATTTGTTGTAATCCATATCTTATTCAAACCTCACATTATATTTCAGTAAACGAGTGTTCCGAACGGCATGAAGGACAGCTTTGCCACCTTGAACCATTGAACACCGACGGGAATCCCGACCACGGTACAGCACCACAGAAGTCCGACAAGCGCGCTGCAGAGAGCAAACACAAGACCGAAGGTGCAAGCCCAGAGGACATTGAAGCACCCTTTGACGACGCCCATATTATACGTCACATTTGTGCCGAGCGGCAGCATCACAAGACGCGCCATCTTGAAGCACTGAGTTCCGAGCGGTATTCCGACGATTGTGCAACACAGAATCAGACCTGTCACCGCCCATCCGAGCGCAAGTTCAAAGCCGCCGAAGATGAACCACAGTATATTGACTATAAGTTTCAAGAACACATCCCTCCTTCATGGCAGGACCCGAACGCATGCCGGTCCGGTCATTCTTATTTTATAAGTATATCACATTATTGCCGTTATTGCAACAGTAAATTAGCGTTTTCGTTCGCATTTCCGCATGCTTCCACACCGTGAATAAGCACGCCGTTTCCGTATTTCGCGCGTATTCCGTCAACCGCGCGTTCAAGCCTTTCGCGACGCATATCAAGCATTTCGCTTTCGGAATAAAACAGTCTCAGCTGTTCGCCGTCGCTTTGGCGTATAAAATCCGATGCCGTCACCGTAAGTGAACGCAGCGGTTTCCTTTCTCCCCAGTATTCCTTCATGAGAGAAAATGCGACATCGGCAAGGGTGTGAGATGAGCAGGTCGGGTTTTCAAGAGTGCAGCGGCGCGTTATCACCGAAAGCCCGGTATCGCGCATACCGACAGTCACAACTCTTCCCTTCACACCTGCCTTCCGCATACGGTATCCCACCTCATCACATATAACCGTCAGGGCACAGCGCGCATCTTCATAATTCATTATATCGCGCCGGAAGGTGCAGCCGTTGCCTATCGACTTTTCCTCATGACTGCTCCCATATACCGCGACTTCACCGTCATACGCTCCGGTTGCCGCATTATAAAGGCTTTCTCCGGTTCTTCCGAAGCTTTCGGTCAGAAACGACGGGTCCGCGGCTGCAAGTTCACCGATAGTGTTTATCCCCAGCATATGCAGCTTTTCCTTTGTGTGTCTTCCGACGAAAAGCAGTGTGTCCACCGGAAGCGGGAAAAGAAGCTGTTTATAATTTTCCCGGCTTATGAGAGTCGTGGCGTCCGGTTTTTTATAGTCACTACCGAGTTTTGCGAAGGTTTTTGTGAATGACACTCCGACGGAAATTGTAATGCCCAGCTCACGCTTTATACGTTCACGGAGAATATCCGCTATCCTTCTGCCGTCTCCGAACAGCTTATAGCTACCCGTAACATCAAGCCAGCTTTCATCGATGCCGAACGGCTCAATGCGGTCGGTATATTCATAATATATCGAATTCACGGCTTCTGAATACTGACTGTACAGTCCGTAAGTCGGATGAACTACAAGGAGCGACGGACACTTCTGCTTTGCTTTCCAGATGACCTCTCCGGTCGATACACCCGCTTTCTTCGCAAATTCGTTTTTTGCAAGCACTATGCCGTGGCGGTTTTCGACACTTCCGCATACAGCCATAGGTACTTTCGAATATTCGGGATGCGCAACGGTTTCGACAGACGCGAAAAACGAATTGCAATCGCAGTGCAGAACGGTTCTTTCCATTTCCGATACCTCAGCGAACATTTGTTTGTGTACATTATATCACTGTTATATTGCGTTGTCAAGAACAAATGTTCGATGTTGAAAAATACACACATTTGGGGTATACTGTTTTTAACCGTCCGAATTAAGCGGTGATGCCTTATATCAATCAGGAGATTCAGCCATGATACGCATTCTTACAGTCGAGGACGACGAAAACATTGCGAAATCCATAAAAGCCATACTTTCAACCGTAAATTACTACTGCGATATATGCTACGACGGCAATGCCGCAGTCGATGTGATAATAAAAGGCAATTATGACCTCATACTGCTTGACGTCATGCTTCCGGGCAAGGACGGCTTTGAAATAATTGAAGAAATACGCGGACGCGAGGTCCCGGTCATATTCCTCACGGCAAAAAGCGACGTAAACGACAAGGTACGCGGTCTGCGCTCGGGCGCAGATGATTATATCGCAAAGCCGTTTGAAGCAATTGAACTGCTGGCACGTGTTGAAGCGGTACTGCGCCGTGCGCACAAAAACGAAAATGTTCTGAAATTCAGGAATATAGTCGCCGATCTCGACGGAAGGCAGGTCACACTTGACGGCAAGCCTGTCACGCTCACTCCGCGTGAATTCAGCCTGCTTGTTTTCTTCATGCAAAACGTGAATATGGCGATAAGCCGTGAGCAGTTGCTGTCGGCTGTATGGGGATATTCTTATATGGGCGAAAACCGCACTGTCGATGTTCATATCAATCTGCTCCGGAAAAAGCTGGGGCTTCACGGTGCACTCGTTACAATTCCTAAGGTGGGATACCGCCTTGAAAGCAGGTAGATGAAGTGAGACTCAGTCAGAGAGTTTTTTCGGTGGTATTTCTCGGCGTATTCGTAATCGGCTCGGCACTTTCCGTTTATTTTGTGAAGCGTGACTTTGATTCATATATTGAAACGGAAAAGGAAAGTGCAATAAGCGAACATATACATCATGTCAATGAGGTTGTTGCTGAGCTTTGCGGAAAACAGGATGAACAGCTTGCCGGATGGCTGTCGGACGACAACACCGACGCGGCAATTCACGGTCTTGACGGAGTGAAGGCAATCGAAGACGAGGAACAAGTCACGACGGCAACCGTTTCCGGCAGCGAGATCATGGTGGAATCACCGATTGTTTTTCAAAACAGAACATATGCCGTGAAAACGATACATCGTATAAGCAAGCCGGACGGAAAGATCAGGACAATTTTCGCTGTTTCTGTTTCGGCTATATCGGCGCTTGTCATTGCGCTCGGTGCTGTTTTTTCGGTCGGAAGCTATACACTGCCGCTTCGCAGAGTAAACAAAGCCATACGCCAGATCGCCGCAGGAAAATACGATACACGACTTGAGGGCGGAAAAGGCGATTTTTCAACTACTTTCAACGCGGTCAACGACATGGCGGAAGCGGTGGAGCGGGATGTCGGCAAGCTCTCGGATATTGCGGAGAACCGCAAAGGATTCGTTGACAGTATGGCTCACGAAATGAAAACGCCGCTCACGTCAATACTGTGTATGGGCGATCTGCTCAGGCTCAAGAAGGACGTCAGTGAGAGGGACAGACGCGATTATGCGGGCGTCATTGTCGAAGAGGCAAAGCGGATGAAGGAACTTTCATCAAAACTCCTTGCCATGGCGAGTACCGACAACGCTTCCCTTTCGTTTGAGCCCGTCAGCACCGCAGAGCTTATCGATGAGCTTGGCGCCGCAATGCGCCCCGTATGTGAGAGGTCGGGAATCGGTTTTTCGTGCGAAGGTATTGACGGAATCATAAGCGCAGACAGAGAGCTTTTCAAGTCACTCATCGCAAATCTCGTCGACAACGCCGTAAAAGCATCGGAACCTGCCAAAACGGTGGGAATCCGTTATGCCCCCGACGGCGGTGTCATGAAAATCATTGTCGCGGATCAGGGGATCGGTATGAAACCGGAGGACATCAAACACGCAACGGAACCGTTTTACATGGTGGACAAAGCGCGGTCACGCAAGGCAGGCGGCGCCGGACTCGGTCTTTCGCTCTGTGCCGTGATTGCAAAAAAACACAACGCGACGATCGACATTAAAAGCGAGCTTGGCAAAGGTACGATCGTTATTGTGGCTCTTCCGCTTGCCGAAAGGAGCGGTCGCATATGAAGATTTTCAGATTTTTGCTGCCGTTCGTGCTTTGCGCCGCTTTTGCGGGGGCGATGATTTTTTGCGCTTATCTGTTTGCGGACAATCTGTTTGACTGCGACGGCTCTTTTGATGCGGATATAAGCACCGTCGGCACGAAAACAGCACCGGAACCGTATCCGTGGTACGCCGTCGAATGCGGTGAAGCGGTAGAAATCGCGACACAGGAGCACACCATAAATATGCTGATTTGCATTATGACAGGCTGGGACGAATTTGTCGAGGATTTCGGCAGCTGTTATTTCAGCGAAGAGCTTCATATGTATTTTGCAAAGGATGTGGTGCTTTCGGGCGGCGAAGTCATCGATATTGCGTATCACCTCAGAAACGGTGAATATACGCTGTCGTATCTTCGGCTGCATTCGCCCTGTGATTCCTCGGAAACGGTGCTGCAGAGCGAACAGCTGCGACTTCTTGAAATATTGAAAAGCAAGCGCTATGAAAGCAGTGAAATATATGAGAAAGAAAATCAAAACCCGTTTGCCGCGCTGTTTGAATATGTTTCGCGCAGCAGTGATTTTGCGCACGCAGGATTTGCTCCTTTTTCGAAAAAAGCGTTGTATGTGCTTTATAATCTCGCATATGTCGATTCCTCTGTGAGCGTTCAGTCATATATATACGGAGGACTTGTCCGTCTCGACTGCAAAAGCGACGAGACAAGCTTTTCGGTTGAATACGATGCGGCTGTGGACGCTATAATTTCTTTCGCGATAAAGGAGAGCTGACAGCTCAGATTTTACATTTCCATGATGTTTTCATGATGACTCCATGATATCGGTATGGTATACTTCTGCACGTAAAAACGACAGACACATTTCAGAGGATACGCATGAAAAAACAATTTGCAATTATAACCGCTCTCGCCGCGCTCCTTCTTTCGGGATGCGCTATGATATCACAGGAACCGATAAGCTCATCAGAATCATCAGCCGCGGACACAGCCCAATCGGTCGCGCCCGTTTTTTCGGACAAGGATTTTTCAGCCACGGTCGAAGAATACGAGTACAACATTCCGGCAAGATATTATTCCGAAGGGATAAAGAATATTGTGCGGCGGGCACGGCAGATAAGCGAGCTGCACTGGACTCCGATCTCGACGGTCGTGGGATTCAACGGTGACACTACCTTCAAAGGCGGCACAGAGGTCATCGGACTTCCCTACGGTCAGCCGGTTTATAACGGAAAGTTCATATGCTACGACATATCGCTTGAGGATTTCATGTCGGAGTTGCAAAAAAGCGCAAGCAGCTTTTACACGGATTCCGGACGATATGAGGAGATCGCACCGTATTACTCGCTCGATTGCAGCACACTCGTATGCTATGCCTGGGAGCGGCCGAAGCGCATGATCGCTTCCCTGCTCACACAGTGGGGCGACTACTGCGGCAGCACGGCAAGTGCCATCGAAGTCGGTGATGCACTTATTGCAGTCGGCGACGCAACGCATGCCGTGCTTGTCACGGGTGTCAAAGAGGATGCAAACGGCAAGGTAATCTGGGTTGAGATTACAGAGGAAACCCCACCTCTTGCCAAGGTCACGCGCTACGGCGAGGGAGAGCTTTTTTCAATGTCGGAGCTGAATTCGGCGTATTTTGAAAAGGGCTACGGCGTTTACCGCAACACAGACTACCGTGACGGTACAACATACAGGCATTCCTGTGCCTCTCCGATCGACGGCGAGCATTGCGACAGCTGCCGCAGATTCAACCAGTACAGCACCGTCACCCTCGACACCGCCGCCGACAGCATAACCGTTCTATGCTCGTCGGAAGGCGGAAGCGCCGCCGCGTTTGCGTATGCCGTTGAAAGCATTGACTACGGTTTGCTTAAATACCGCACCCCGTCGGGAAGCACGCTGCGGCTGCGCTCATCGCCTCAGAACGGCGATACGCTTTATTACATACCGGCAGGCACAACGATAACTACAAGCGAAACGCGAACGATGAACGACGGCTCTGTCTGGGGCAAGGTCCGTAACGGAGGAAAGTGCGGCTGGGTCTCTCTTGACGAATGTACAAAAGGCGGCGGCACACTGGAGCGCATCGAGCCGAAGGAATTCAAGGCGGACATTTCGGAAAACATCGCAACGGCGGGTGGAACGGGC
>FR892195.1:0-2464 GCA_000433115.1 Ruminococcus sp. CAG:382 | reverse complement strand
GCTTTTTGACGGCTGTCGAATCCGTGTTTACGTTTGTCTGAACGACGGAAGTATGAGAGAAATCGGCAGAATCGCGGTCAAAAAGGTCTGAAAAAGTGATTTTGCGCGGCTTTGAGGGGTTGAAAAACGGTTCGGGTTGTGCTATACTATACGCAGTTTTATCAGGAAGGTATATATATGACAACTTACGAAGAACTGGTCGCACGCGGACTGATCGCGCAGCAGACCAACCCCGAAAAGATAGAAGAGCTTATCAATTCCGGCAAAGCATCCTTTTACATAGGCTTTGACGCGACTGCCGACAGTCTGCACGTCGGTCATTTCCTCCAGCTTATGGTTATGGCGCGGCTTCAGAAAGCGGGTTGCAGACCAATTGCACTCCTCGGCACCGGCACTACCATGATAGGCGATCCGACAGGCAAAACGGATATGCGTAAAATGCTCACCGTTGAAGAGATCAATCACAATTCCGAATGCTTCCGACGTCAAATGGAAAAATTCATCGATTTCTCGGACGGCAAGGCACTTCTTGTACGCAACGGCGACTGGCTTCTCAACCTCAACTATATCGAACTTCTGCGCGATGTCGGCGTTTATTTCTCGGTGAACAGGATGCTCACTGCGGAATGCGTCAAATCACGTCTTGAACGTGGTCTCTCGTTCCTCGAATTCAACTACATGATCATGCAGAGCTATGACTTCCTGCATCTTTACCGCGAATACGGCTGTACTCTTGAGCTTGGCGGCGACGACCAGTGGTCAAACATCATCAGCGGCGTTGACCTTGTCCGTCGTGCTGAGCAGAAGGAAGTATATGGTCTTACGTTTACCCTTCTTACCAACAAGGACGGAAAGAAGATGGGTAAAACCGAAAAGGGCGCCGTATGGCTTGACCCCGAAAAAACATCGCCTTATGAATTCTTCCAGTATTGGCGCAATGTCGACGACGGCGACGTTATCAAGTGTCTTAAGCTTCTTACCTTTGTTCCGCTTGAAGAAATCGCCGAAATGGAAAAATACACGGGTGCCGATATCAACAAGGCAAAGGAACGTCTTGCTTACGAGCTGACAACTCTTGTACACTCCAAAGAGGACGCCGACAAGGCTCTTGAAGCGGCGCGTTCTCTCTTTGACAAGGCTGCTTCATCCGAAAACATGCCTACCTGCAAGCTGGAAGACAGCGACTTCACAGACGGTTCCGTCGCAGTCATTGACCTGCTTGTCAAAACCGCGCTTGCTCCCTCAAAGGGTGAAGCAAGACGCCTTATTCAGGGCGGCGGTGTTTATGTCGGCGACAGCAAGGTTGCCGATGTCAACATGCGTATCTCCAAAGATGACTTCAAAAACGGTGAGATCATCATAAAGAAAGGCAAAAAAACCTTCTTTAAGGTTACAATCTGAACTGCACTCCCGACAGCCTCACGGTTGCCGGGAGTTTTTTTGTCAAATCAGGTCGAACGGCATATCATATTATTGACAGGCAGTGATGTCTGATTATCAAAAGAGGAGAATGTTATGTCACCGATTGAATACATTGACGGCTGTGAAATAAATGCCGCGATGAATACGATAGATAACAGAGGACTAAACGACAGACCGCTTGCGATGGCGTATGTACCGTATCAGGAATTCGAAGACCTTTACGCAGATGATGAAGCGCTTTACAACGGTACGCTTTTCCGCAAGCTGAATCTTCCGTTTGTCGGAAGGAGGAACGGCAAATGAAAGCAGGAATAAACAGAGATAACCGACTGCAAAGACTCAGAGAGCTCGAATTCGCTCTGTTGGAAACGAATCTTTATCTCGACACACACCCGAACAGCCGCAAAGCGCTTGACTATTACAAAAAGGTCAAGGCAGCACGTGATATTATGTATGAAGACTACGTGAAAAACAACGGTCCTATGTTTGCTGCGGACGTCAGGCAGGATAACTGGTCATGGGTCGACATGCCGTGGCCTTGGCAGAATGATATGGAGGGCTGAATATGTGGAGCTATCAGAAAACGTTACAATACCCCGTTAACATAAAAAACCCCAATCCCGCGCTTGCCAAGCTGATAATCACACAGCTCGGCGGACCCGACGGCGAACTTGGAGCATCTCTCAGATATCTTTCACAGCGTTATGCCATGCCGTACAAAGAATGCATCGGCATTCTCACGGATATCGGCACCGAGGAACTCGGTCACATGGAGATGATATCGGCAATCGTTTATCAGCTCACCCGCAACCTTACACCGGAGCAGTTACGTGAGGGCGGATTTGATGCATACTTTGTCGACCATACAACAGGCATATATCCCGTTGCGGCAAGCGGTGTTCCCTTCTCGGCTGACACATTCCAGTCAACAGGCGACGCAATTGCCGATATCAGCGAAGATATGGCTGCAGATGGTACGACTGCATAAGAACAACATACAGTCGAAAATGATAGGACAAGCCATTTCTAAAACAAAATATCG
>FR892194.1:870-5711 GCA_000433115.1 Ruminococcus sp. CAG:382 | reverse complement strand
TCGCGGGGCGAAAACGAATTATTATAGAAAAGTGCGCGGCGTTACTTAAGCGAAAACGAATTATTATAGAAATTACACATTTTATTTTTCGGAGAAAAATCTATGACGGAAAACAAACAAACACAAATGACACTTCAAAACAACCGCCTTGCGCTGCTCTTTGTCGCCCATGACGGCGGCGTCATGCTGGGCGCCGTGCGCGACCTGAAGCGCGGCAAGGAAAGACTTTCGTATCTCGCACCGCTCTTTTCGCTGAAAGCGGTACGCATTTCCGACGGCAGCGAGCTTACGGTCGATTCCGCATCCGGCTGGTCGGATATTTCGCTGGTACGCGGCGCCGAGGGCGGCGACATCATGCTTTCGGGCAGCTCCGTGCTTCCGCGCGTTTCCGTCACAATCAAGGTGCTTGCCGACGGCGACAGATTCGTTTTCGAAACGTATCTTTCAAATGCGAACGGCGAATATGCGCTGCTTGAATGCGACTATACCGCGCTGACGGTCGATCTCACCGACAGCCTTGATTTCTTTTCTCCCTACGGACCCGGCGAGGTTCATCCCGCGAAAAAGGACGGCGGCTGGTCACTCACTCAGAGCTACCCCTCATACGGCGCATCCATGCAGTACCTCGCCCTGTTTGACAGAGACGACCGCTTCGGCATATATTACGGTCTGCACGACCCCGCGCCCGCCGCAAAGAAGCTCTGCTGCAATACCACCGGTGAAGGCAAGACCTTCACGATAAAAGCCTTCATGCCTCTTGCCGACATAAAGAGCGGCACCAACGGTCAGAAGCTGTGCGGCAGGCTCGTATGGCAGGCGTTCGACGGCGACTGGTACGACGCGGCTATGCTTTACCGCGATTTCATCGAAAATGAGGCGGAATATGCGCCCGACTACGACGAAAACGGCAGAAAGGGCATCCCCGACTGGGCAAGGAACGTATGCCAGTGGTTCAACACCCGCGTAACCGAGGACAAGCCGTTTGCCGATGAGGTCATCGCCCGTGCGAAGGATATCGGAGTCACGACTGCGGTGCATCTCTATTACTGGCATCAGATTCCGTTTGACAACGACTACCCGCACTATTTCCCCATGAAGAGCTGCGTTGTCGATGAGCTGAAGAAGTTCCACGACGCGGGCATAAAGGTCATGCCGTATATCAACGGCAGACTCTGGGACACAAGGGACAAGGAAGACCGGGATTTCGAATTCACCTCCGTCGCAAAGCCGTGGTGCACCAAAATGTATGACGGAAAGCCGTTTGTCGAAACCTATTCCTCAAAGGAAAAGGACGGCAGTCCGGTCGAGCTGGCGGTAATGTGTCCTTCCGCGACGCTCTGGCAGGATAAGGTCTGCGAGATCGTCACAAAGCTGTTTGACGTCGGCTTTGACGCCGTTTATATCGACCAGATCGCGGCGGCTGAGGCAAAGCCCTGCACCGACCCGCATCACGAGCATTCCGCGGGAGGCGGCGAATGGTGGTGCCATGCGTACAACACACTGCTTGAACGCATTTCCCGCACCATGCCCGACGACCGTATGCTTACCACCGAATGCTCTGCCGATCCGTACATGAAGCATCTCGGCGGATATCTCTCCTGGCTCTGGGTCAAAAACAACCAGGTTCCCGCCTTCCCCGCCATCTTCTCCGACAAGGTGATCTCCTTCGGCACCGACTTCCGCGCGCTGGGCAAATTCGGCTATAACGGCTACGGCCTTGAGGGCGACCTTGACGAGGGCGGCTGCCGTATCTTTGCGGCGCAGTCCTTCCTGTTCGGTCAGCAGATGGGCTGGATGCTCCCCAATGTCTATGACATCATGCCCTACCATGATTACTATAAAACGCTTGTGCGCGAACGCGAAACACTGCTTGATTTCTTCAATGCCGGCAGACTGCTCCGCCCGCCCGTTGTCAGCGACGACGCACCAAAGACGGTATGCAACTACTGCCGCGAGGAACTACTGCCGCGAGGCGTATAACCACTATGTCGAGGAAAACGCCGTCACTTCCGAGATATGGCGCAGAAACAGCGACGGCGCAAAGGTGCTGCTTGCGGTCAACTCATCGCTTGAGGAAGCGCACGCGAAATTCTCCGAAACGGGCATCCCGGACGGCATATATAACGGCGTGACCGTCAGAAACGGCGCATTTGAGCTTACGATGCAGCCGCTTTCGATGTTCCGCATTGATTTCTGATGCCGTACCTGCGGCTTGAAGCCGCCGCCGGACTTGTGAAGTCCGGCGACGTGCTTTGCGATGTGGGAAGCGACCATGCGTATCTTCCGCTGATGCTCATAAAAAACGGCGTTATCGAAAGGGCGGTCGCCTGCGATGTGAACGCGGGACCGCTTGAGCGCGGCAGACAGCACGCCGCGAAACAGGGCGTTTCATCAATCGAATTTGTGCTGTCCGACGGACTCGGGAGCGTTGAAACACCGTTTGACGTGGCTGCAATATGCGGCATGGGCGGCGAGCTTATCATCCGTATAATCCGCGAAGGCGGAGAAAAAGGGAAAAAACGACTCATACTTCAGCCCATGACGGGCATTGAAAAGGTACGCGCTTTCCTTTGGCAAAGCGGTTTTGCCATAACCGACGAGGTCTTCCCCGTTGAGGACGGCAAGGCATACTGTGTCATCGGCGCGGAATTTTCGGGCGCCGTCCCCGATTTTTCGTATGTCGACACATATCTCGGAAAAATCCGTCCCGGCGGCGACGGATTTACCGCGTGGGCAAAAAAAATATGCGCGGCGGCAAAAAAACGGCTGCGCGGCGCACGCGATGCGGAAAGCGAAAACAACATTCTTACACTGATTTCGGAGTGTGAAAAATATGGAGCTTGAAAGGCTGTTTGAAAAAATATACACGCCCGTCGCGCCTCTTACCGGGAAATGCTACGCAAGCGACGAGCCTCTCGACTATGCAAAGCGTGAAAGCGGCACCCCGATCGACGTTGACGGAGACACAAAGTGGACCGACAGGCGTTTCGGCTGCGGCTGGTTTCATCTGACGGGGAGCATACCCGACGACTGCCGCGGCAGACACGTCGTCCTGCTCATCGACCTCGGCGGCGAAGCCTGCGCATACACGCCGGACGGCGTTCCGCTCAAGGGCTTCACGAATGTGAAAAGCGAGTTCACAATCGCCCTCGGCAAGCCCGCAAAGCAGGTACTGTGGGACGTTTCGCCCTTTGAAAAGGACGGAAACATCGATATATGGCTCGATGCGGGTGCAAACGATCTGTTCGGTAACTTCATCGACGGCGGACGCACGCAGAAAATGTGTATCGCCGTATGCAACGACGAAATGCGGAAGCTGTATTACGACGCCGAGATAATGACGCTTGCCGACGACATTTTCAAAGCGGCGTTTGAGGCTTTGCCCGACGGCGACATGAAGGGGCTTTCTGAGCTGACGGAGCGGTTTTTCTCCATGACGGACGGCGACGGCAAAACCGTCATCGCCGAAGGGCACGCGCATATCGACCTCGCATGGCTCTGGCCGGTACGTGAAACGCGGCGGAAGGCGCTCCGCACATTTTCCACACTGCTTTACAACGCCGCTCTTTATCCGGAATATGTCTTCGGTGCGAGTCAGCCCCAGCTTCTCGAATGGCTGAAAACCGACAGCCCCGAAATATTTGAGGGCATAAAAAAACTGCACCGCGACGGTCGGTTTGAAACACAGGGTATGTTCTGGGTGGAATGCGACGCAAATCTGCCGTCCGGCGAATCGCTTGTGCGGCAGGCAATATACGGCGACAGGTTCTGGAAAAGCGAATTCGGCTGCTCCTCCGACATCTGCTGGCTGCCCGACTCTTTCGGCTTCAACGCTCAGCTGCCGCAGATCATACGCAAAACCGGCGGAAGATATTTCCTGACGACAAAGCTGAGCTGGAACGATGTCAATGCGTTCCCGTACAGCTCGTTCATATGGAGGGGCATTGACGGCAGCGAGGTCGTTTCGCACATACCGCCCGAGGGGAATTACAACTCGGCGGCATCGCCGGCATCGCTGAAGGCTGTCGTTTCGAACAAATCGAACGTACAGACGCCGTACAGCATGATGCTCTTCGGCATCGGCGACGGCGGCGGCGGTCCCGGTATGGAGCATCTGGAGCGCCTTGAACGCGAACACTCGCTGAAGGGACTGCCGAAGGTGCATCAGGGAAAATCGGCAGAGCTTTTTGAGCGCCTTGAAGAATACAAAGCCAGCCTGCCGATGCATTCCGGTGAGCTGTATCTTGAAAAGCATCAGGGAACATACACAACACACGGCAGGGTCAAGGCGTTCAATGCGGAATGCGAACGCCGCCTGACAGCTGCGGAGGCACTGCTTGCCGTCGTCTGTGCCGACGGCGGAGAGGTCCCGCGCGATGCGCTCGATTCGCTCTGGAAACAGATCCTGTTCCTGCAGTTCCACGACATCCTGCCCGGCTCCGCGATCTCCCGCGTTTATATTGAAGCGGAGGCACAGTATGAAAACATTCTTGCGGGCATTTCTTCGGTGACGCCGAAGGGAGCTTCTCTCTTCAACGCGACATCGTTTGCACGCACGGAATACGCGCTGAGAGACGGCAAGGCGGTTTGCATCAAAGCGTTGCCGTTTGCGTCCGCCGACGTTTCCGACTGCGAGGACAAGGGAGTTTACAGCGATAAAACAATGCTTGAAAGCGACCTGCTTAAGGTATGCTTTGACTACGACGGCAGCATCATTTCGATCTTCGACAAGGAACACGGAGTTGAGCTGCTCCGCGACAGGGCAACGCTCGCCTTCTATCCCGACGAGGAAAACGCATGGGAGGTCGGCAGTCACAAGCCGTCGGAGGCAAAAAAGCCGG
>FR892194.1:0-845 GCA_000433115.1 Ruminococcus sp. CAG:382 | reverse complement strand
AAGCCGGTGCTGACGGAGCTTGACTGCGAGGAAGGCGTCATTGCGACAATGCATCAGACCTATTCCTGCGGCGAAAGCGTCATAAAATGCGATATTTCGCTCATAAAGGACAGCAGACGCATTGAATTTGACATCGACCTTGACCTCAGGGACGAAAAGTGCTGTGTCAGATGGGATTTCCCGCTCTGCGTGCGCTCGGATGAAGCCGTCTGCGGCATTCCGTTCGGCAGCGTCAGACGTCCCACGCACAGCCGCGACAGTATCGCCGGGGCAATGAAAGAGGTCTGCTGCCGCCACTTTGTCGATATTTCGGACGGCGAAAACGGATTTGCCCTCATGTCGGGCGAAAAGTTCGGCTACGACATCAAAAACTGCATACTCAGCATCAACCTTGTACGCAATTCCACCTGCCCGCGCGACGTACCGCCGACGGATACGGGCAGTCACCGCATACGTTTTGCGGCATATGTTCACAGCGGCGACTCCGGAAACGGTGTCGTGCGCGAGGCTGAGCTGTTTGCAAATCCGCTGATTGCGGGCATGGCGTACACTCAGTCGATCGCGGCTGTCAGCGACGGGAATATCGTCATCGAGGCGATAAAGCCCGCCGAAACCGGAAACGGCGCCGTTTTGCGGCTTTACGAAAGCGGCGGCAGTGCAAGGCGCTGTACTCTGAAGCTGCATCCCTCGCTTGCGGGACGCAGGCTGTATGTTGCCGATATGTTTGAAAACATCATCGGCGAAACCGGAAACGAGCTGGAATTCGGCGCGTTTGAGGTGAAGACGATAATAGCGAGATAGATGGATGGAGGACGGGAAGACAACACCCTCGCTGCGCAGAACGC
>FR892193.1:12370-13895 GCA_000433115.1 Ruminococcus sp. CAG:382 | reverse complement strand
CTTTCGTCGCCGCGTTCGCGGCTCTCGGGGTGTCTTTTCCCTGCGCATGTCCGGGAAAAGACGGATCTCTTATTCTGACGAAGAGACAACATCCTCACGGCGCCAAGCTTGCTCGAATGTTTTCTCCTCAGGCACCTCTTTCTGGCGCCTTGCGGCGCAGTGATATTCACGCTTGCACGTGAGTGATATTGCTCCGCAGTGATATTCTCACCATGTGCGAGTGAAAACAACACCCTGCCCAGTAAAGCAACACCGCAGCATTTCTAAACTGAATTATAATAAATCTGCTTTCGCCAAGGTAACGCCGCATTTATAATGAATTCACTTTTTCTAAAGTAGTACCGCGCACTTTTTTATAATAAATTCGTTTTCGCCCCGCGAAAACGCACCTTGAAACGAAAGAGTAGCACGAAGAGAAAACGGGTTAAGCGAAGCGATTACCCGTTGTCTCTTCGTCAAAATAAGAATTCCGTCTTTTCCCGGACATGCGCCGGGAAAAGACACCTCAAGAGCCGCGAACGCGGCGACGAAAGAGGGGCTCACGGGGAGAAAACAGAATAAGCAAAGCGAATTCTGTTGTCTTCCCGTCATCAACTATTATTTATTACTTAAAATCCTCGGGGGTATTTATGATAAAAACGGGATTTGATAACAACAAATACATCGCGCTTCAATCAGAGCGCATAAAGGAGCGGATCGAAAAATTCGGCGGCAAGCTGTATCTCGAATTCGGCGGCAAGCTGTTCGACGATTACCACGCAAGCCGTGTTCTGCCGGGCTTTCTGCCGGACAGCAAGCTGAAAATGCTGCTCCAGCTGAAAGAGCAGGCGGAAATCGTCGTGGTCATCAGCTCCTGCGACATCGAAAACAACAAAATACGCGGTGACCTCGGCATAACCTATGAAGCGGACGTGCTGCGTCTTATCGACGCGTTCCGTCTCTCGGGACTTTATGTCGGCAGCGTCGTGCTGACTCATTACGCAGGTCAGCCGTCCGCAGACGCGTTTGCGAGACGCCTTGAAGCGCTCGGCGTCAAAACCTACCGCCACTATTATATCGAAGGCTATCCTTCAAATGTTCCGCTCATCGTCAGCGAAGACGGCTACGGCAGAAACGATTACATAAAAACCGACCGCTCCCTCATCGTCGTGACCGCGCCCGGTCCCGGCAGCGGAAAAATGGCAGTCTGCCTCTCCCAGCTCTACCACGAGCATAAGAACGGTGTGAAGGCGGGCTACGCGAAATTCGAAACCTTCCCCATCTGGAACCTGCCGCTCAAGCATCCGGTAAATATCGCATACGAAGCCGCGACCGTCGACCTCGACGACGTGAACATGATCGACCCGTTCCACCTTGAAGCCTACGGCGAGACCACCGTAAACTATAACCGCGACATCGAAATATTCCCGGTTCTGAACGCCATGTTCGAAATGATTTACGGCTCGTCGCCATACAAATCTCCCACCGATATGGGCGTGAATATGGCAGGCTGCTGCATCAACGACGACGACGCCGTCTGCGCCGC
>FR892193.1:6379-12318 GCA_000433115.1 Ruminococcus sp. CAG:382 | reverse complement strand
ACCCTTTGCTCCGCAGTCAAGAGCAAAGACCCCTCCGCAAAGGACCGCACCGTCAAGTGTGAGCTTCTCATGCGTCAGGCAGGCGTCTCTCCCGAAAGCCGTCCCGTGATACACGCCGCAAACGAGCGCGCAGCCGAAACCGCCGCTCCCGCCGCCGCAATAGAGCTTCCCGACGGCATAATCGTCACCGGAAGAACGACTTCCCTTCTCGGCGCCTCTGCCGCAATGCTGCTCAACGCCCTGAAGGTTCTCGCCGGTATCGACGACAGCGTGTATCTCATCGCACCCTCGGTGCTGGAGCCGATCTGCCGCCTCAAGACAAAAATACTCGGCAACCATAATCCCCGTCTTCACACAGATGAGGTGCTCATCGCGCTCTCGATCTGCGCCTCCACCGACAAAAACGCTGCCGATGCCCTCGCACAGCTTGATAACCTTGCCGGCTGCGAAGCACATTCCAGCGTGATTCTCTCCCAGACAGACGAAAGCACCTTCAAAAAGCTGAAGATCAATCTCACCACCGAGCCGGTGTATCAGACCAAAAAGCTCTATCACAGATATTGACTTCCGTTTTCCCTCAATATAACGGAATCACGGGACGTTACTCCGTCACGCCGCCTTGCTTTTCAAGCTTCCTTCGCATACTGCGGCGCACACGGTTTATATGCCTTTCAAAAGCGCCGCCGATCAGCTCCGCCAGAACGTACTGTTCAAAGGTCGGCACGGTACAGGCAAACGCCCCCAGCCTGTCGTAATACGGCTCCGTAAGCGATTCCGGCAGCACCATATACCCGACACGTATCGACGAGGAGATGGTTTTCGAAAACGTGTTCAGATAAATGACATTGTCGCGGTCGGCAAGCGCAAACAGAGTTTCCATCGGTTGCGACGACACCGCGAATTCCGAACCGTAGTCGGACTCGATGATGTATCTCCCCTCTCTGTCCGCCCAGCGGATATATTCATGCCTCTTTGACGCCGACGCGGTGACGCCGCTCGGAAAACTGCGGTAAGGCGTCGTATGCAGCACATCTGCGCCGGACGAAAACAGCGCTCCGCTGTCAATGCCGTCCCCGGAAAGCGGCAGAAGCTCATATCTGACCCCGACCGTCGCGTATATCCTTTCGATAACCTCATAAGACGGCGTTTCCAGAGCATATACTCTGTCCTTGCCGAGCAGCATGACGATCAGCCCGTAAAGATATTCCGCGCCGGAGCCTATGACAATCTGTTTTGTTTCAACATGAATGCCGCGATTGCGTGCAAGATAATCCCTGATCGCGCCGCGAAGCCCATCACATCCCGCGCCGGGCGACTTCTGCATGATAACGTCATAATAATCGGCAAGCACACGCCGCATGGTCCTGCTCAGAACCGACACGGGAAACGTCGGATAATCCGACGGCTCGGCACTTTGCCGTATATGCTCCGCACCGCTCTCCGCCGTCGAAACAAATCCGTCGCTCCTCTTGAAAACGACGGTATATCCGCTCCTCTCCCGCGCCCGTGCGTACCCTTCGTCGCAAAGCAGAGCATACGCGTGCTCAACCGTCACGGTGCTGATTCCCGACTCGTCGGCAAGCGTCCTTTTCGACGGCAGCTTGCTGCCGTACGGATAAACTCCCGCAACAATGTCGTCGCGTATCTGTCTGTAAAGCTGTAAATATATCGGGCTGCCGCCCTTTTCGGTTATATATCTCATCTGGTTATATCTTTTTCTCCGATTCTGACTATTTTATATCGTCAGAAAATATTATATAATATTCCCGCATCAAATACAAGAGGTAATAACCAATGAAAACAACGAATCTGCGAAAAAAAACCGTGTGGCTCTGCACGACCGCAATGTTCATGGCTCTCAACGTAGCCCTCAGCTCCTTCGGCGTACCCGTACCCGGCGGACATCTTTACATGAACGACATCGTGATATGCCTCGCTTCGATAATCCTTGACCCTCTCGCCGCGTTTCTCGTCGGCGGCGTCGGCGCATTCCTCGGCGACCTGTTCTTCTATCCGGCTCCCATGTTCGTCTCTCTCGTGACGCACGGTCTCCAGGCTGTCGTGATATCGCTCTTTGCGCATCACGTGCTGAAAAAGCGCCCTGTTATCTCGTCGGCAATCGGCGTTACAATCGGCGCGGTCATCATGGTGGTCGGCTACTCTCTCGGCAGAGCGTTCATATACAACACTCCCGAATACGCCGTCATGAAGCTTCCCTATCAGATACTTCAGGCGGTTGTCGGCGCCGTCGCCGGTATGCTTCTCTGCTGGGGGTGCGGCTTGTATAAGCTCTGGTACCGCTTCTCCGGCGAAAGCATATACCCGAAAAACAGATAAGCCTTTCCGGCGGCATCCGCATCGAAAAGGCGCTCCTCGATTCCGAATCGTGATCAGACCGGCAAACATACATCATACGGCGTATAAAAATCTCCCGGTAACGGAAGCAAAATTACGGGGAGAAGGATGAACAAAAAACGCTGCAAGCCCCGAAAAAGGCTTGCAGCGTTGCTTTCTGGCGTTCCCGAGGTGATTCGAACACCCGACCTACCGCTTAGGAGACGCTCCCGGAACGTTTTTTGGGCTGAAAAACAGGGGTGGAAAATCCTTAGAAATCATTGATATAAAAGGCAAAGGAAAGGTTGACAGCAAGGGAAAGTATGTTATCGTCGCATACTTCAAGGGCGTGTTGCAGGGTTTCCGCCGTCCATATTTCACGCTTTTTATGTTCCTCTTTGGGAAATGTCGCATTGACGCACGGGTTCTTTGACATCAGCTCCCACTTGACCGCCTGATTAAAGGCGTTTCTGAGCAGCTTGTGTATCTCACGAACGGTATGCACAGTGAGAAATTCATTTGTCGGCTTGCGGTTATTCGTGACCTTTGTTTTCACGGAAAGCAAGCTCTGATAAAAGCGATCCATAACACGGGTGTTCAGGTCGTCCGACTTCATATCCCCGATAATCGGAATGATGTAATTGAACATCAAGCCACGCCGTGCTTCATAAGTGGACATTGCCCAAGTGCCGACACCGTACACAGATGTATATTCTTCAAGAAGGTCGGCAACGGTCTTTGCAGACGGCACAATGAATGTGCCGCTCATCTGCTCAAATTCAATTTGCAGCCTTTGCAAGAATATAATCGTCATTTTGAGAAACGGGAGCAAAAACGGCGGTGAGTTTCTTGTATAAATATATCCGCCCGCTGACAGAGCAGTCTGCCGACGGGCGGATAAATTATACTGTGCGGCTATTCTTCAATAGCTGCTTTTTTACGGTTTGCGGCGATAATTCTTGAATAATCAGCAAATTTCTTTTCGCGCGCATATGTGTAAAGACCGTTTACCTCCTGCTCTACATCATAAAGCTGTGTATAGCAAAAGCCCATAATATTAGGGGCATTTAAAATAGCGGCGGTCAGCCCCTCATAGCGGGTGAAAAATTCCTCCTCGGTTGCAGGTGCGTCACCGTATCCCCAGGAGTTATCGGCGGCGCTGCTGCGATTGCTTTCGGGAATCCACTTAATTCCGCCGAATTCACTTAAAAAGAACGGCAGATTCGGAATATATACCTGTTTATCCTTAAAGAACAAATCAAAGCTTTTTTCCACACCGTTATAGCCGGCATAGGATTTACCGAAGCTTTCGGGGTTTTGGTCATAATCGTGCTGGTCGTAAATATCGGTTATTTCGTGGTATGCTCCCGAAACGTCGATAACAGGTCGCGTGGGGTCAAGGCGTTTTGTTTCGTCATAAACAGCCCTTAATATTCGGTGCGCTGCCTGACTTGTCTGATTCCAGGTTTCGTTAAACGGGCACCAGCCGATTATTGCCGGGTGGTTGAAATCACGCTCAACAGTTTCGCTCCATTCGGGCAGGAAGTTTAAAAGTGAGCTTTCTCTGTTAATATCCAACCCCCAGTTGGCGTGCTCGCCCCAAACAAGGTAGCCGGCTTTATCGCAGTGATAAAGAAAACGCGGCTCAAACATTTTTTCGTGCAGTCTTGCGCCGTTAAAGCCTAATTGCATTGACAGCTCAATATCGCGCTTTAAAGCCTCATCGTTTGGCGCGGTGTAAATTCCGTCGGGGTAAAAGCCTTGGTCGAGAACGGTGCGCTGGAATACGCTTTTGCCGTTAATAAGCACCTTAAAGCCGTCAATCCGCACCTCGCGCAAGCCCGCATAGCTTGACAAAATATCGGTTCCGCCGTCGGTTTCAAGCGTGAATTTCAGGTTGTAAAGATTTCCGCAGCCTAAATCCCACAAATGCTTTTCTGCAAGGGGTAGGGTAAATCTGGCATATCTGCCCTTAATCTCTTTTGTGGCGCTGCCTACCGCTCTGCCTTCAAAAAATGCTTCGGCGGTAAGCCTGCCGCCGCGGGTAACGTTAAGCTCAATATCAAACGTGCCGTTTTCAATATCGGGGTAATATTTTGCGGTCTTTATGTAGCCCGAGGGTACAAATTCAAGCCATACCGTTTGCCAAATTCCGGTCGTGCGGGTGTAATCGCAGCCGCTTGAATAAAACAGTCCCGCCTGTTTTCCCTTGGGCTGGTCACCGCTGCGTACATTATCCCTTGCGTTGACGGTCAGGTCATTTTCGCCGATCTTCAATAAATCGGTAATATCAAACACAAATGAACTGTACCCGCCGAAGTGACAGCCGGCTTTATTGCCGTTTACATATACGGTACAGGCATAATCTACCGCGCCGAAATGCAGTAAAACGCGGTTTTCAAGCTGCTCCCTTGTAATGCTTACTGTGCGCTTATACCATACCGCCGGAATAAAATCCTTATAATTTATTCCCGAAAGCTCGCTTTCAGGGCAAAACGGTACGGTTATTTTTTTGGAGTATTCATCTGCCTTTTCGGGCTTGTAAAGCCCTCTTTCCTCGCCGGAAACACCGAAATCAAATTCAAACAGCCATTCGCCGTTGAGATTTTGCCAGTTTTCTCTTTTCATTATAGGCTGTGGGTGCTCGGGGCGCGGGATAATATTTGTGCTCATAATAATTGCTCCTTTTGCTTGAAATTAAATTTTCTTTATTGTATAATATCATTGTGAAAGATGTTTTCAAATAGAGATTTTGCGCATAAAAGTGAGGATTTTAAGCATATGGAGAAAATCTTTTTAATACCGCCGTCGGATATGAGCGATAAGCTTCCGTTCATACTTACTCTTGCAGGAATAACCTACCCCGACGCGGAATATAAAATATACCGCGAATGTTCTGCGCTTTATGTTATAGAGTATGTTGAAAAGGGTGCGGGAACGGTTATATGCGGAGGTGAAAGCTACCGTATAGAAAAGGGGGACGTGTATATACTTCCTGCCGGTTTTGAGCACCGTTATTATTCCGATAAAAAGGAGCCGTGGAAGAAAAAATGGATGAACGTATCAGGCGAGCTTTGCGAAAGGCTTACGGAGATATACGGAATTGACAAGCGGGTACATTTTCCGAAAACCGATATAGGCGGTTTATTTGACGAGCTGTTTGATTATCTTGCAAAGCACCCTGCCGATAACGAAATAAACAGCTATTCCGCAATTATTTTTCACCGTATGATACAGCGCTTAGCCGAAAATTCCGAAAAAAAACACACGGGCACTGGCCAAAATGTTAAAAGCTTTATTGACTGCAATATTTACAGAAAAATAAACGCGGAGCTTGTAGCCGAAAAATTCAGGTTTTCAGTATCGCAGCTCAGCAGACTTTTTAAGCGGGAATACGGAGCTACGGTTTATAACTATATTCTTGAGCAAAAAATAGCTACGGCTGAAAAATTACTTCAAAATTCCTCGCTTACGGTAAAGCAAATTGCCGATATGTTGAATTTTACCGACGAGCACTATTTTTGCAATATTTTTAAGAAAAAGCGCGGAGTAACCCCCGGCAGAATAAGAAAATAAAATAATCCCCCGACAGACTGTATGCTTTT
>FR892193.1:0-6372 GCA_000433115.1 Ruminococcus sp. CAG:382 | reverse complement strand
CCCCCGACAGACTGTATGCTTTTCGGCAATCTGTCGGGGGATATTGATTTATGAAAAAAACGCCGGAAAACATTGATTTTACTTAAGTTTCCGGCGGAGTTTTTGGCGTTCCCGAGGTGATTCGAACACCCGACCTACCGCTTAGGAGGCGGTCGCTCTATCCGGCTGAGCTACGGAAACATATTGCAATTGTGTGGTTTCTAAAAAAAGATTCTTATAATCTGCGAACGGCTAATCTGCGAACGGCGATAATAAAAATTAAGGCAACTGTTTCCAGCAAGCGGGAAACAGTTTTTTATGTTAAAATAAAATATGAAGCGGGAAAACGGTGCAGCTTCAAACCGTCCTCCCCGTCAATGCGTAATCAAACGGGCTGACAGCGTCAATCGTAAAAGCCGTCATTTCTCTCACAAAACCGCGAAAGGCTCGTTTTCCGTGAAAAAAGCTGCCGTTTTCTTCGGGCGCTTCGCCGTCAGACCGCTTTTTCCTTGCTCTCTCTGACATCGACGCGCCTGATATCCGCGCCGACCGCATTGAGCTTTTCGACCATACGTTCATACCCGCGCTCGATGTGATAAACATCGTCGATCGTCGTTTCGCCTTCTGCGGCAAGCCCCGCAATGACCATGGCGGCTCCTGCGCGGAGATCGACCGCCTTGACGGCCGCCGCCCTGAGCTTTCCGCCCACAACGGTTGCGGTCTTGCCTTCGACGGTGATGTTCGCGCCCATGCGCGCAAGCTCGCCCGTATAGCGGAAGCGGTTGTCCCAGACGCTGTCGGTAATGGTGCTGACCCCGTTTGCAAGGCAGAGGAGCACGCACATCTGAGGCTGCATATCCGTCGGAAAGCCGGGGTACGGCAACGCCTTCAGGCGTATGCGGGAAAGACTGCATCTGCCGTCAACGACGACGGATTCATCGTCTTCAACGACCGAAACACCCATTTCCTCAAGCTTTGCGGTTATGGATTCGAGATGCTTGGGTATAATATTCGCAACGGTAAGAACGCTGTGTGTAGCGGCGGCAGCGATCATATAAGTCCCCGCTTCGATCATGTCGGGAATTATCGCATAGCTCACACCGTGCAGGCTCTTCACGCCGCGTATCTTTATGACGTCTGTGCCGGCGCCCGAAATGTTTGCGCCGCAGCTGTTCAGGAAGTTTGCAAGGTCAACGATATGAGGCTCACGCGCCGCATTGTCGATGATCGTAAGTCCTTCCGCCTTGACGGCGGCAAGGATTATATTGATGGTCGCACCGACCGATTCAATGTCAAGATAAATGGAATTTGCTTTGAGACCGTCCTTTGCAAAGGCATGAATCGAGCCTTCGTCAATGCTGACGGTCGCACCGAGCGCCTCAAAACCCTTGATATGCAGGTCGATCGGGCGCGTTATGAAGTTACAGCCGCCCGGAAACGCGCTTGTCGTCATGCCGAAACGACCAAGCTCCGCGCCGAGGATATAATAAGATGCACGGATCGAACGGGCAAGCTCGTAGGGCGCGGAGCCGCATACAATGCCCGTCGTATCGATCTCGACAGTCGTTCTGTCCAGCATACGGACGCGTGCACCCATGGCTGTGATGATCTCAAGCGCCGTGGTGACGTCACGAATCTCGGGGATATTTTCAATTATGCATCTGTCTTCGACAAGTATTGTGGAAAAAATTATGGGAAGCGCGGCGTTTTTCATTCCGCTGACTTCGATTTTTCCGCTCAGGCGCTTGCCGCCGTTGATGATAAACCGTTCCATGTATCAGCTACCCTTTCAGCGAGTACAAAAAAGCGAACAGAATCCGTATTATTACGGAAAAGTGCAGTATTATCAAGGTAAATCGGAAGTTGCGTTCTCACTCCGGGCATACGCTGACGGAGAGGAGAATACGACTGCAACATACCATTAGCCTACATATAATACCACCAAATCGCTCCGCTGTCAATACCCGAATTGCATTTTGTGCCTCAACACCATAATATGTTGCAATTTCACTATTGACAATTACGGGAAAATGGTTCATAATATAATATAGAGTGAACATGACCGCGGATACGCTTTTTATAATACGGAGTATCTCCTTCCGGATGCGGTTGTGTAGGTGGCATTACAAATCGCAGCGTCATTCCCCCGATGAGCTACGGCGGGCTTTCGTTGCACAGGCAACGTGAATTTGCATGCGTTTTCGCGGTAAAATCACGTAAAACAACAGTTTTTATCGTTAAACCGGTGCTTTTTTGCTCCTTTTTCAAAGGGGCTTTTTGCGCCGCAATCAACCAACATTATTTTTTTATTTTATTGAATATGGCAAAAAAGAAAAACACAACTACAATCAAGGAAATCGACGAGCAGATACGCCTGCTCAGAAAATCAAAGACAAATTCCGCCCGCAAAACGAAAAAGGCTGCGGGTGAAAAAAATCAGACAAAAAAAGACGCGGGTTCTCCGCTCCGCATCATACCGCTTGGCGGCGTTGACGGGATCGGAAAGAACATGACCGTGTTCGAATACGATGACGACATCATCATCATCGACTGCGGACTGGCTTTTCCCGAAGACAGCATGCCGGGCGTTGACCTTGTCATACCCGACACGACATATCTTGAAGAGAACGCCGGAAAGATACGCGGTCTGTTCCTGACTCACGGTCATGAGGACCACATCGGCGCAGTGCCGTATCTGCTGAAGAAGCTGAACGTACCCGTATACGGCACAAGACTGACGCTTGGAATACTTGAAGGAAAGCTCAGCGAGCACGACCTGCTTTCGACGGCTCAGCTTATCGAAAAAAAGGCGGGAGACGTTGTGAAAGCCGGCATTTTCTCGGTCGAATTCATCCGCGTCACCCATTCGATACCCGATTCGTGCGCGTTCTGCATCGAAACTCCGGTGGGACGCGTCATTGTGACCGGTGACTTCAAGATCGATCTGACTCCCGCGCGCGGAGAATCGATCAACCTCGGAAGGCTTGCGGAGCTGGGGAATTCAGGTGTGAGGCTGCTCATGTGCGACAGCACGAACGTTGAACGCCCGGGCTACACGCCTTCGGAGCGCGTCATTTATCCCAGCTTTGACCGTTTCTTTGCCGTCAAGGACAAAAGGATTGTCATCGCAACCTTCTCATCAAACGTACACCGCATACAGCAGATCATAAACGCCTCAGCCAAGCACGGCAGAAAAGTGGCTGTCACCGGCAGAAGCATGCTCAATATACTCTCCGCTGCCGTCCGTCTGGGATACATCGACATTCCGGAGGGCATCCTCATCGACATGAACGAAATGAAGAGATATTCGCCGGGCGAGCTTACCCTCATCACGACGGGCAGTCAGGGCGAGCCGATGTCGGCTCTCCACCGCATGGCGTTCGGCGAGCATGCGCAGGTCACCGTCGGTCACGAGGACATTGTAGTGCTTTCGTCGTCGCCGATACCGGGCAACGAAAAAATGATATCCTGCATTGTGAACGAGCTTCTGAAGCGCGGCACGGAGGTCATCAACGACAGCACCGCAGAGGTCCACGTTTCGGGACACGCCTGCATGGAGGAGCTGAAGATCATGCACGCGCTGACAAGACCGCAGTGCTTTGTGCCGCTCCACGGCGAATACAGACATCTCAAGAAACACGCCGACCTTGCAAAACAGATGGGTATGGAGCCGAGAAAGATCATAATTCCGCAGACGGGCAAGGTCATCGAGCTGACCAAAAGAACCATCAAGGCAAGAGGCGAGGTGCCGTCCGGCGCGATTATGGTAGACGGCTATTCGGTCGGCGACGTCGGCGTTACGATACTGCGCGACCGCAGACATCTTGCCGAGGACGGCATTCTCATTGTCGTAACTGCCATCGACCGCTATACGGGAAACATCGTGACGGGGCCGGACATTTCGACAAAGGGATTTGTTTACGCAAAGGAATCAGAAGCGCTGCTTGACGAGCTTGCAAAGCTGGCTCAGCGGTCGATCGAACGCTGTCTGCATCGCGGTGTGACCGATTTCGAAACAATGCAGACACGCGTCAGGGACGAGCTGAATTCGGTCATATACCAGCGCACAAAGCGTCGTCCCATGATCGTACCCATCTTCATGGATTTTTCATTATGAAAAATGTGCTGATAACAGGAGTGACCCGCGGCATCGGCAGAGCCTGCGCCGTCACATTTGCAAAAGCCGGATACAGAGTATACGGCGTTTATAAAAGCAGCGAGGCGGAGGCGGAAAGGCTGGAGCGCGACCTCGGGATCACGTGCTACAAATGCGACGTATCCGACGAATTTCAGGTCATGGCGCTGCACGACACGGTCATCGGCGAATGCGGCGGCATCGATGTGCTGATAAACAACGCCGGTGTGTCGCTTTTCGGCATATTCCAGACAATCTCAAACGACGACCGCCGGAAAATGTACGCGACAAACCTGTTCGGGACGCTTTATGTGACGCGGGAATTCGTCGGAGACATGATAAACGCGAAAAGCGGAGTCATCATCAACATTTCGTCGGTACTGGGCGAAACGGGCGGCTCCTGCGAAGCGGACTATGCCGCGTCAAAGGGCGCTCTGATTGCGCTGACAAAATCGCTGGCAAAGGAATGCGGTCCGAGCGGGGTGCGCGTCAACTGCGTATGCCCCGGGATCATTGACACGGACATGAATGCGAATCTTACAGCCGACGAGGTTGAAGAGCTTGTCGGCGAAATTCCGCTTGAAACGCTGGGCAGACCGTCCGACGTTGCCAAGGCGGTGCTTTTCCTCGCGTCCGACGGTGCCGAATATATTACGGGCGCCGTGGTGGATGTGAACGGAGGCAGGTCGGAGCTCTGACTGCATAATTATTCAATATATTCTTATACGTCATGTCGTTTTTGCGGCATGACGTATTTTTAATCAATTTGTAAACAATAGAAAGCAAAAAGCGACGAAGTTAGGATTACTTTTTGCTCCCGCTCCCCGATTTGTGCATAAGCGCAAATGTTCGCGGCACATTTCAATTATTTTTATCCGTATGAGCAAAAAGCCTTGACTTTGCGGTTTTTGTATGCTATGCTGGTATTGTAAAGGAAAACGGCGGTGCCGTCGCAAATAAAAACACTTAAAAAGCAACCGCAATGCAGAAAGGACTATCTATTATGAAACGTATTGCAACATTTTCAGTTTTACTTGCATTGCTGTTTTCGCTGTTTTCATGCAGTGCCGAAAAGTCATTTTACGACAAGGCGCATGAGCAGCTCATGAATGCGAAAGACGATTCATATACCGTAATTAACGGCGGTGGATTCAACGACGGTTCTGTTACAGTGTCAAGCAGGGAAAATGCGATTGACGCTTTCAAAAAAGTACCCGATGGCTTTCTGGAAAAACGTGCGGCTGCATATGCCGAAAAGCATCCCGTTTCTTCCTCGATAGAGTATCAGCTCGAAGGGCAAACGCAGACACTTGAATTTGAGAAAGTAAGATGCAACGAGCCTGCACTCAAAGCATATTGTTTTGAAAACGAATATGTCAGTGTCTCCTATGCACCCGAAACAATGGATATGATGTCGTTTATGCTATACATATATACGGACAGTCCCGTTGATGAAGTGATTCGCCGAAACAAAGAAAACAATTTCAAAATCGTTTCGACTCACGACGAGGCGATTGAATACGCCAAAGCCCAGCTAACCGGAACTTACGGAATCGACCTTGGCAAACACGAAATAACAACGGCACATCTTTCAACCCCCGATTCATATACAATTAAATTTTGTCAATTCTATAATGGGATTTTTATATCCATTATAGGTACCGAAGTAAATATGTATTACGGAATACAATACCTGCGTGCCAATGCATACAAAGCGGATAAGCCCAGCTAACCGGAACTTACGGAATCGACCTTGATGGCTACATAATGATAGGTGCATATCTTGTAAGCCCGGATACATACTCGATTAAATATGATCAAATCTATAATGGGATTTTCATATCCATAATATCCGTCGATGTAAATATGTACTATGGAATAACATGGTTACAAGCTAAATCATACAAAGCGGACGCCATCGAGCTGTATAAATCATGCGTTGACTACGCTACAACCGAAAAGGCGCGTGAACAGGCGATCCAAACGCTTATTGCCGACGCAAAAAAAGACGAACAGATTGCCGAAATAAAAAATGTGCAGCCTTTTGACAGCGGCTTTGCGGAATACATTGATGAAAAAGGCAATCAATCCTACCATCATCCGACATATGGTCGCATCACTTATATTAAAGAAATCGACAGACTTGCGGTTGCGCTTTATTACTCCTACACTGCTGTGATGAAGGACGGCAGTGAAAAGCAAGGCGCAAACGCCATAGATGTGATAATCCCGATAGATTGGGCGGAGGTTTACGGAGA
>FR892192.1:34351-39928 GCA_000433115.1 Ruminococcus sp. CAG:382 | reverse complement strand
CATGAGATTTCGGGGGTTCGAAGCCATGATATCTTTTTTGGCTTCACTATATGGCTGCGGAAGAAGGATTTGAACCCTCACAAACAGAGTCAGAGTCTGTCGTGCTGCCGTTACACAATTCCGCAATATTAAATTTTCTTCGCCCGCAGCGAATTGTTTGAATACATACGCCGATGGAAAAAATATATATAAACAGACATCTTTCCGCAACGTAATGCCATACGTTAAAAATGCGGTTAAGACGCCGATATAAGCAATGGTGACCCGTAGGGGGATCGAACCCCTGCCTTCGCCGTGAGAGGGCGACGTCTTAGCCACTTGACTAACAGGCCTCGCAGGAACAGGTCATATGATACCACACTATTTTCGTTTTGTCAATACCAAATTTCAATTTTTTTGTTTTTTCTTCAAATCTTCAAAAAAACACGTGAGGAAAACCCGATGAACATTTTTTCGAAGACGGAACGTCTTTCAATGAAGCTTTTCTGTGCTGCAGTTATCGTCGCGGCCCTTTTTCTGGCAGTACGCTTCATTTTGCCTGCGCTGATACCGTTTCTGATTGCGCTGCTCATTGCATCGCTCATAAAAAAGCCGGTGCTGAGTCTCCGGGCAAAGGCTCGAATCCCGGAAAAGCTCACTGCGGCGATATTTGTTCTCCTTATAATCGGAATGATATCAATGATATCGTATCTGCTTCTGTCACGCGCCTGCCGCGAGATCGTATCTCTGACCGACAGTGCCGGTACGTTCATCGACCGTCTGAAAAACGATCCGGATTTTGCCGGCGAAATGATCGATAAAATCAATTCGTTCTTCCCTTTCTGGGACCTGCGCCCCCGACTTACGGAGCTGTGGATAAACATAGACTCCAGCCTAGAATCACTGCTCATGGCATTGGTGGAAAAGCTGAGCGGTTCTGTGCTTCCGGTAATAACCGGTGCGGTCTCATTTGTGCCCGACGCACTGCTTTTTGTGTTCGTGACCGCATTTTCGGCGTTCTATCTCACGGTTGACGGCAGTGCGATGAAAGCAAGGATCACTTCCCTTATGCCTGAAAAAGCCGCCGCAAAATGCGGCATCATATGGACACGCTGCAAGGAAACCGTCGGCAGTTTTGCAAAGGCATACACACTCATAATGGCTATAACCTTCACCGAGCTGTTCGTCGCTTTTTCGATCATCGGCATTCGGTATGCCTTTCTCGTCGCCCTGTTTACTGCTGTTATCGACATTCTGCCCGTGCTCGGCACGGGAACCGTACTCATACCGTGGGCTACGTTTCTGCTCGTCAGAGGAGACACAAAAACGGGAATCTCGCTGCTTGTGGTATACGCCGTCATAACGCTTATACGTGAGCTCATCGAACCGCGTATTGTGGGCGGCAGCATCGGTATTTCGCCGTTTGCATCGCTTGCCTCAATGTACATCGGTCTGCGTCTTTTCGGCGCAGCCGGGCTGTTCATATGCCCTCTCGCAGTCATTGCAGCGCAAAATATCGTTAAAAGCAAAACCGAAAGTGCTAAAATACAATAATTCGGCGAAAAAACTCTTGTAATCTGTTCTTCTTTGTTATATAATAGCATGATGAACAGACATTTTTCAAAGGAAAGGACGTATTCACTTATGAAGAATACCGTTTTCGGAAACAAAAAAAGACCAGTCCTCACCATCGTAATGGACGGTGTGGGATATACACCCAATAAAACCGGCAACGCCGTTGCCGCGGCAGATACCCCGACTCTTGATATGCTTTGGGAAAAGTACCCGCATGTGCTTCTCAAGGCTCACGGCACCGCAGTCGGACTTCCCTCCGACGACGACATGGGCAACAGCGAAGTAGGACATAACGCTCTCGGCGCCGGACAGGTTTTCGCACAGGGCGCAAAACTTGTTTCTCAGGCAATCACAAGCGGCAAAATGTTTGATTCCGCAACATGGAAGGAACTCGTCGCAAACGTAAAGGACAACAATACCGTACTTCATTTCCTCGGACTTTTCTCCGACGGCAACGTACATTCACATATTGATCACCTCAAAGCGATGATCGTCCGTGCAAAGCAGGACGGCGTCAAAACCGTGCGTATCCATATCCTTCTCGACGGTCGTGACGTCGGCGAAACCTCTGCCCTCGAATACATCGACCCGTTCGAAGAATTCCTCGTATCACTGAACGATTCCGGCTTTGACGCACGTATCGCTTCCGGCGGCGGCAGAATGGTCATCACCATGGACAGATACGAAGCCAACTGGAAGATGGTTGAAGAAGGCTGGAACACGCATGTATGCGGCGAAGGACGCTTTTTCGACTCCGCAGCCGACGCAGTAAAGACGTACCGCGCAGAAACCGGGAAAATCGATCAGGATCTTCCTCCCTTTGTAATCGCAAAGGACGGCAAGCCCGTCGGCACGATAAACGACGGCGACAGCGTCATATTCTTCAACTTCAGGGGCGACCGTGCGCTTGAGATCTCCCGCGCATTCGAAAACCGCGACTGCCGCTTCGAAAAGAAAAAGAACGTCAACGTCCTGTATGCCGGTATGCTCGAATACGACGGAGACGCACACATTCCTCACAAATATCTCGTTTCGCCGCCCGAAATTACCGGTACGATGAGCGAATTCCTCGTAAATCACGGTTACAGACAGCTCGCGATAAGCGAAACGCAGAAATTCGGTCATGTGACATACTTCTGGAACGGAAACAGAAGCGGCAAGTTCTCCGATGAGCTTGAAGAATACGTCGAAATTCCTTCCGATGTCGTTCCCTTTGAACAGCGCCCGTGGATGAAGTGCGCAGAGATTACCGACGTGCTCATCGACAAGCTCCGCTCCGGCAATTTCGATTTCCTGCGCGTCAATTTTCCGAACGGCGATATGGTCGGCCACACCGGCAGTTTCATCGCAACCAAGGTTTCTATGGAGGCACTTGACCTCTGCCTCGCTCGTATTCTCAAGGTCGTTGACGAGATGAACGGCATTGCAATCATCACCGCAGACCACGGAAACGCCGACGAAATGCTTGAGCTTGACAAATCGGGTAATGCCAAAACGGACAAAAACGGTCACGCCAAGGTCAAAACGAGCCACACACTCAACCCCGTACCCTGCTTCTTCTATGACAACAGCAACAACGACAAGTACGATGTAATCAAGGAGGACGGCTACGGTCTCGCAAACGTTGCAGCCACCGTCGTCACTCTCATGGGCGAGGATGCCCCCGATTATTGGTACAAGTCAATGGTAAAGGTGAAATAATCCCCGAGATCACTAAACAAAGGTGCGGAGTGCGCTTTGCGGTGCGCTCCGCATATACGGAAACATAAAATGCTTCTTTATCAGCTTCTCAAAGACCCGATACAACTGATTCTCGTTCTGCCCTGCATCCTTGTCTCACTCACTTTTCACGAATGGGCACACGGCTACGCGGCATATAAATGCGGCGACATGACCGCAAAGATGTACGGCAGACTCTCCCTGAACCCGCTTGCACACCTCGACCCCGTCGGCTCGGTGTGTATGCTTCTGTTCGGTTTCGGCTGGGCAAAGCCCGTCCCGGTCAATACCCGGAACTTTCGTCACCCGAAGCGTGATTTTGCAATCGTCGCAGCCGCAGGTCCGCTTATGAACCTGCTTCTCGCCTTCGGAGGCGCGGGCGTTTCAACTCTTGTATGGTACGCCGGACAGTCATTGATTATCAATTATCAGATGCAGCTCGACACAGGCTTTATAAGCGGTATTGTTTATTATACATACCTGCTCTTCTCGCTGTTTTGCCTGCTCAACATCGGTCTTGCGGTGTTCAACCTCATCCCGGTTCCGCCGCTTGACGGCTCGCGCATCGTTTCGTGGCTGCTTCCTCCCAAGGCTTCTGCAAAATACAACCGTATTGAATTATACACACGCTACATCCTGCTCGCCCTTGTCGTGCTGACATGGCTTCCCGCACCGTTTTCCAACATCGTGGATTGGGTATTCTTCCCCGTTGACTGGCTCAGAGGCGTTCTTGTCAATGCCTTCACCGGCTTCTGGGATCTTATCTTCGGACTCATATGGAAGCTCTGAGCGTCCGACTGGAGCAGTATGAAGGTCCGCTCGACCTGCTGCTCGGTCTGATTTCAAAGCACAAGATCGATATTTTCGACATACCGATATCGGAGCTGTGCGACCAGTACATGGCTTATCTCGATGAAATGCGCTCGCTGAATATGGAAATCGCCAGCGATTTCATCTGGATGGCAAGCGAACTTATGCTCATCAAATCGAAAATGCTGCTTCCCAAGCGTGAGGACGAGGAAGATCCCCGAAAGACGCTTGTCGATGCCCTGCTGGAGCATCAGCGCGCGAAACTCGCAGCCGAGTTTCTGCAAAGTCAGAGTGCGCTGTACTTTGACCGTTTCACAAAAGATCCGGACGAAATCGATTCGGCTTATGAGCGACTTCACGCCGTAAATCTTCTGACTGAGGCGTTCGAACGTATAAACGAACGTATGTCACAGCTTCCCGAGCAGACTGTGGAGCTTTTCGAACGCATCGAAACGGAGCATTTTCATACTGTCGAAGGAAAAATACTCCACCTGCTCCGTTTTATGTACGACGGAATCAGCCGACCGATGACCGAACTGTTTTATGACTGTTCGTCGCGGGCGGAAATAATAGCGACATTTCTTGCCCTGCTTGAGCTTGTGAAGGCGGGCAGAATAGTGCTGTTAAAGGATAAAAAGGAGCTGTATTTACAGCTTATCAGGGAAAAAAGATGAATGATACCGCACTGAAGGCGGCGCTGGAGGCTGTGCTTTTTGCATCCGGCAGCCCTGTGACAACCGAAAAGCTTTCGGAAATATTCGACCTGCCGGAGGCGCGTATTGCTTCGGTGGCTTCGGTGCTTGCCGAAGATATGAAGGAAAGCGACAGAGGGATCGAACTGATAACGGTCGACAATGCCTATCAGCTTTGCACAAAGCCGCTTTTTGCCGCGCACGTGAAGCGCGCGCTGGAGCTGCGGAAAACGCCGCCTCTCACAAAAGCCGCGCTTGAAGTCCTTGCAATAACCGCATATAATCAGCCGGTAACACGCTCGTACATTGAGGCTGTTCGCGGTGTCGACTCCTCTTCCATAGTTTCCTCGCTTTGTGACAAAGGGCTCATCTATGAATCGGGTCAGCTTGATGCGCCCGGTCGTCCCGCACTTTTTTCAACAACGAGTGCGTTTCTGCGCTGTTTCGGTCTCGAATCGCTCGATCAGCTCCCCGCACTCACGGAGCAGAACGAAAATTCCGAAAACATCACTCTTGACGAAGCCATCGACAACGCCTCCGATGGCACAGCCGTAGCCGGGGATAGCGGGCAATGACGGCGCTATGCATAATCGGCGGCGTGCTGCTGTTTTTCGTCTGGCTCTTCACACGGAAGCTGCATATCGGCGCAGGCTTTGCTGACGATCCGTTTCTTTATGTGCGCATACTGTTCCTGAAGCTCAGGTTACCGCCCGAAAAAGCGGCGCATACGGAAGAGAATCCAAAAGAGCAGACAACGGAAAAAGGCAGAAAGAAAAAAGCAAAAAAAGAAAAGGAAAAAGCC
>FR892192.1:16777-34322 GCA_000433115.1 Ruminococcus sp. CAG:382 | reverse complement strand
CTTCCGAAAAAGGCAGTCGGAGAGTATATAACAATATTCACAGATGCCCTGAAAGAGCTTGTTCACAAGCTGAAAAAATATCTTTTTCTTGAAAAATACATCATCAAAGCCGATATCGGAACCGACGATGCGGCAAAGACCGCAATACTTTACGGTGCCGCTTCAAATGCGGCGGCACAGCTTTGGATGCTTGTCTGCTCACTTAAAAGACGTACAAGAAACCCGAAGCTGATTTACACGGAAATAAAGCCGGACTTCATCGCCGAGCAGACCGATTTTTACGCCGATATAGAGCTTTCGATCAGGCTGTGGCAGATACTTTCTCTCGGCATGACCGCCCTCGGCGTTTATAAAAAACTGAAATCAGACAGTGAGGTAAAGAAATGAACGACATACCACTCAAACAAATCATCGACGCATCGCTTTCACAGATCGGCAAGGTCGCTGATGTCAACACCGTCATAGGCGAACCGATAAGTACCGGCGACGGCATCACGATCGTACCGTTTTCCAAGGTGTCGGTCGGATATGCCTCCGGCGGTACTGATTTCGACGGCAAAAACCCCTCGCCCGATAAGGCGCCTCATTTCGCGGGCGGCAACGGTGCCGGTGTTTCGGTGACACCGCTCGGCTTCCTTATAATCGAAAACGGCAATGTCCGTCTCCTTGACCTGAAAAATCCCGTATATCCCGTCGCCGACGACCCTGTCACAAAGGTCATGGACTCCGTGAATTCATTCATCGACAGAACACCCGACCTCGTTGAAAAAATCAAGGGCATCTTCTCCAAGGACAAGAAAAAGGCTGACAGCGAAGCGATAACCGGCGAAACGGCTGAAAATCTTGCTGAAGCCGCGGACGCCGCGGACAGCACGGAAGCCTGAACATGACGTAGTACAAATAGTACAATAAGAATATAAAGCAAAAAAGCCGCATACGATGTAATTAAATATGAATGTTACATCGGTGCCGCTTATGAAAAATCTTGTCCGCATAGTCGCTCTGTTTTCCGCCCTGATAATGATACTTGCGCTGTATGAGCCATACGCGCCGCGCGACAGCTATACTGTCGCAAAAAACGGTGTCTATATTCAAAACAGCGCACAGGCGGCACTGCTGCTTGACGCGACCGAGGGACGAATCCTTTTTTCACAGAATGCTTCAGCACGTCTTCCTATGGCAAGCACGACAAAGATAATGACCGCAATCGTCGCCATCGAAAATATGCCGACAGATTACGTCGTCACGGTGGCAAAGGAGGCGGTCGGCATTGAAGGCAGTTCGATCTATCTTTACGCCGGCGAACAAATAACATGTCTGGACCTGTTATACGGTCTCATGCTCGAATCGGGCAACGATGCGGCGGCAGCTCTCGCAATCGCCGTCGGCGGTACCGAAGAGCGTTTCATCATGCTGATGAACGAAAAGGCAAAGGAACTCGGACTGAAGGATACACGTTTTTCGAACCCTCACGGACTGCCCGCGGAAAATCATTTCACCTCTGCGGCAGACCTCGCCAGACTTACCGATTACGCACTGCAAAACGAGCTGTTTGCCGAAATAGTTTCGACAAAGAAAATGGCGGCGTGCGAAGGCGCAAGATATTTTGTCAACCACAACCGGCTGTTGTTTTCATATGAAGGCATGATCGGCGTCAAGACCGGATATACGCAGGCATCCGGCCGCTGTCTCGTAACCGCCGCAAGACGGTACGGCAGAACACTCATCTGCGTGACACTAAACGATTACTATTGCTCCGCCGATCATGTACGTATGCTCGACAGCGGATTTTCATCAACAGATTAAGGATAAATAAATGCGTTTACAGAAATATGTTTCGGATTGCGGGCTTATGAGCCGCCGCGCTGCCGAAAAGGAAATCGAAGCGGGTTGTTTCACCGTGAACGGCGAAGTCGCCGTCATCGGACAGCAGATCGAACCCGAAAAAGACATAATCAAATATAAAGGCACTCGTGTGCGGAACGGCGGAAGAAAATATTACATCGCGCTCAACAAACCGGCAGGATATGTTACGACTGCAAACGATGAGATGGGCAGACAGAACGTCTGCGAACTTGTCAGCGATATAAACGCACGGCTTTACCCCGTCGGCAGACTGGACAAAAACAGCGAAGGGCTTCTCATAATGACAAACGACGGTGAATTTGCACAAAAGGTGATGCATCCGCGTTTTCATCTCAAAAAACAGTATCTCGTCATAACGAACGGTTTTTGCACAAATACACAGGCAGACAGACTCCGTGCCATGAAAACGCTGGAGGATGAGCCGATACAGCCGGTCGACGTGCGTATCTGCGAACGCAGTGAAACATCTTCAAAGCTGATGTTCGTGCTGTCTGAAGGCAAAAACAGGCAGATAAGACGTATGTGCGAGGCTGCGGGACTGACGGTCATGCAGCTCAGACGCATCGCGATCGGCACAATACGACTCGGAACACTCGAATCCGGCTGCCACAGAAACCTCACAAAAGACGAAATCAAGGAGCTTACACAATCCAAATGATCAGCACAAAAAACAGAGCGTATCTCCGCTCACTTTCAAATACACTTGAGGCACTCTATCAAATAGGCAAGGGCGGCGTCACACCTGCGGTGGCACAAACGCTTGACGACGCGCTTGAAGCAAGAGAACTTATCAAAATATCCCTGCTTGAGACCTGCCCCACAAAACCGAAGGAGACAATGACTCTGCTCATCGCGGCGCTCGGTTGTGAACCGGTGCAGACTATCGGCAGAAAGCTTGTGATCTTCCGCAGAAGCTCAAAGGAAGAAAACCGGAAAATAGTTTTCCCGCGCTGAACTCATGAAAATAGGAATCTTCGGCGGCACGTTCAACCCGCCGCACCTCGGTCATATCCGCGCCTGCAGGGCGTTTTCCGATATTATAAAGCCTGACCGGCTGTTTATCATACCGACATATCTCCCCCCGCTCAAACAGGCATACGACATTTTGCCCGCACACCGGCTCGAAATGTGCCGCCTCGCCTTCCCTTTTGCCGAAATATGTGATTTTGAAATCAAAAACGGCGGAGTCAGCTACACATATAAGACGGTACGTCATTTAAGAGAGTCATACCCCGATGCCGAGCTTTTCATGCTCATAGGGACCGACCAACTCGCACAGCTTGAAAAATGGCGCGAGTCCGGGTATCTGTCGGAAAATCTGACATTCGCCGTCGCGCCGAGATACGGCGACAAAGCGAAGTTTGAAAAAGAATTCGAACGTCATCTCGGCATGGGCTTCCGTCTTGTCCGGATTCCGATTGCCGAAACAGAAGTGTCCTCAACAGAGGTACGGAGCGGAAGCAGCACACTGCTGACTCCGGAGGTCGCAAAGTACATCAAGGAGCATCATTTATACATGAATAAATCAGAACAGATAAAAGCTGACCTTTACGCTCAGAAACCCCGCAGAATCAACCACATCGAAGGCGTTTACGAATGCGCGCTGGAGCTTCGCGACACCCATTTCCCCGAACTTACCGATGAGAAAATTGCCGAAGCGGCTTATATGCATGATTTTACAAAGGAATGGTCCGCCGAAAAGCAACTTGAGCTTATGGCGGAATACGGTGTAAAGCCCGACGCCGAAGGACTTGCCGAAAAACTTTTCCACGCGCGCACAGCAGCACTGCTCGCAAAGCACATATACAACCTGAGCGATGATGTATGCAGCGCGATCTATTATCATACGACCGGCAGAGCGAACATGACGCCGCTCGAAAAAGTCATTTATTTTGCCGACTATATCGAAAAAAACAGAACGTACATCGACTGTGTCGATGTACGTGACACATATAAAATGCTGATGGAGCAGGGTGATCCGCTTGCGCTTGACAAGGCGATACTGTATTCCCTTGATCTGACGCTTGAAAACCTGCTGAAAAAGTGTCAGTACATTCACGAAGACACCGTCAGCGCCCGCAATTACCTTTACCTCACAATCAACAGAAAGGATAAATAAGACTTATGGAAGAAAACAGGAAAGCCCCCGAAGCGGTCACTGCGCTTGCCGAAGAGATACGTGCCGTGCTCGACGAAAAAAAGGCGATGGACGTCAGCGTCCTGCATATCGGCGACCATACCGTGCTTGCCGACTATTTTGTAATCGCAACAGGTACTTCCAACACTCACATACGCTCGCTCGCCGGAGAGGTCGAATTCAGGATACGCGAAAAACTCGGTATCGATCCGGCAAGAATCGAAGGTGTTGACAACAACGCCTGGGTTCTTATGGATTATCATTCCGTAATCGTTCATATCTTCACCCGCGAAGCGCGTGAATTCTATAAGCTCGACAAGCTCTGGGACAGGGCGCAATAACGAGTCTGCAATTTTTTATAAATATTAAGGAATATACAATGAAACACGATTTTAAGAACATCGAAGCCAAATGGCAACGTGCATGGGACGAGCAGAAAGCGTTTGAACCGTCGGACGACTACTTGCTTCCCAAATACTACGCACTTGTCGAATTTCCCTATCCGTCCGGACAGGGTCTGCATGTCGGGCATCCACGTCCCTACACCGCCCTTGATATCGTCGCAAGAAAGCGCCGTATGCAGGGCTACAACGTACTATTCCCTATGGGCTGGGATGCATTCGGACTTCCGACCGAAAACTACGCGATCAAAAACAAAATCCATCCCGCAATCGTAACGAAAAACAACGTTGCCCGCTTCAAGCAGCAGCTCAAGGCGCTCGGTCTTTCGTTTGCGTGGGATCGCGAGATCAATACCTCGACTCCCGATTATTATAAATGGACACAATGGATATTCCTCCAGCTCTTCAAACACGGGCTTGCATACAAAAAGGAAATGACCGTCAACTGGTGCACCTCCTGCAAAGTCGTGCTTGCGAACGAAGAAGTCGTCAACGGTAAGTGCGAGCGCTGCCACGGCGATGTCATCCATAAGGCAAAAAGTCAGTGGATGCTGAAAATAACCGCTTATGCGGACAGGCTCATCGACGACCTTGACACCGTAGACTATATCGAACGTGTCAAGCTCGCGGAGCGCAACTGGATCGGAAGATCCTACGGTGCGGAGATTGACTTCGACACCACAATCGGCGAAAAGATCCGCGTCTTCACAACGCGCTGTGACACTCTTTTCGGCGCGACATACATGGTAATCGCACCCGAACATCCGCTCATCGAAGCTCATAAGGAACAGATAAAGAACTACGCTGACGTTGTTGCATACCGTGATGAAGCGGCAAAAAAAAGCGATTTTGAACGTACTGAGCTTGTCAAAGACAAAACCGGCGTGAAGCTCGACGGCATCATGGCGATAAATCCCGTGACAGGTAAGGAGATCCCGATCTTCGTTTCCGACTATGTCCTCATCACTTACGGTACCGGCGCAATTATGGCAGTGCCTGCACACGATGAGCGTGACTTTGATTTTGCAAAGAAGTTTGAACTGCCCATCATCGAAGTCGTTGCGGGCGGTGAAAACGTTCAGGAAGCGGCATATACCGACGTCGCAACAGGCAAACTCATCAATTCCGGTTTCCTTAACGGGCTTGAAGTTGCCGAAGCCAAGGAAAAGATGATTGCTTATCTCGAAGAAAAGGGCATCGGCAAGCGCAAGGTCAACTTCAAACTCCGCGACTGGGTGTTCAGCCGTCAGAGATACTGGGGCGAACCGATCCCGCTCATATGGTGCGACAAATGCGGCTGGGTTCCCGTTCCAGAGGATCAGCTCCCGCTCACACTGCCCGATGTTGAAAACTACGAACCGACCGACAACGGCGAATCGCCGCTTGCGAAAATAGACAGCTGGGTCAATACGACCTGCCCCCACTGCGGTGGTAAAGCACGCCGCGAAACCGACACGATGCCCCAGTGGGCAGGTTCTTCCTGGTACTTCCTGCGCTATTGCGACCCCAAGAACGACAAGGAATTCGCATCCCGCAAAGCGCTTGATTACTGGATGCCCGTCGATTGGTACAACGGCGGTATGGAGCATGCGACATTGCATTTGCTTTATTCCCGCTTCTGGGCAAAGTTCATGTATGACATAGGTCTCATTTCCTGCCCGGAGCCTTATCTCAAACGTACATCGCACGGCATGATCCTCGGCGAAGACGGCGAAAAGATGAGCAAGAGCCGCGGCAACGTCATAAATCCCGACGATGTCGTCAACGCTTACGGCGCCGATACCATGCGTCTTTATGAAATGTTCATCGGCGACTTTGAAAAATCCGCTCCCTGGTCAACTACAAGTGTGCGTGGCTGCAAGAGATTCCTTGAGCGTGTCGCCGCGCTGACAGATATGCTCGTACCCAAGTCGGATGAAAACGTGACACGTTCGCTCCATGCCTGTGTCAAAAAGGTCACCGACGATATCGAAAGCATGAAGTTCAATACCGCAATCGCCGCAATGATGACGTTCGTCAACGACGTATACGCCGCAGGCGGAATCAGCCGCGACGACCTCATGACCTTCATAACCGTCATGAACCCCTTTGCGCCGCACCTCACCGAAGAAATGCATGAGGTACTCGGCGGCAAGGGTCTGCTGTCGCTCAAGCCCTGGCCGACCTATGACGAAAGCAAGCTTGTAAAAACCGAATGCGAGATCGCGCTTCAGGTCTGCGGAAAACTGAAGGGCACGATTACACTTCCTGTCGATTGCCCGGAGGACGAGGCATGGACGCTCATCGAAGAGTCCGGCAAACTCGCTCCCTTCCTGGACGGTAAAACAGTCGTGAAACGTATTTATATTAAGAACAAGATCTTCAATATAGTCGCTAAATAGCGGGAAAGCGTGTTTCTCATGTCAAAAAAGAACAAAAGCACATTTTTCAAGGACTTCAAAGCGTTCATTGCAAAAGGAAACGTACTTGACATGGCTGTCGGCGTTGTCGTCGGCGGCGCATTCGGCAAGATAACAACTTCACTTGTCAATGACATAATAAACCCTCTCATCGGTTTGCTTGTCGGCAAAGAAGATCTTTCGGCATGGGTAATCACCCTCAAAGAAGCCGTCGACGAAACAACTCCCGCAGTAACACTCAACATAGGCTCATTCATTTCGACGATCCTCGACTTCCTCATAATCTCGCTTTCCATCTTCTGCGTACTCCGTGTACTCATGAAGGCAAAAGCGGCTGCAGATAAGCTCACCAAGAAGGAAGCCGAAGAAGAGGAAAAATCCGAATGATATCAATCGGCGTTGACGGCGGCGGCACAAAAACCGCTTTCCTCTGTGATAAAAACGGCGAACTCTTTTCACTGACACTGCGCGAAGCGGCAAATCCGAACACAGTGGGCAAGGACAACAGTGTTGACGTGATAAGCCGCGGAATAAATCAGCTCTGTGATGAGCATGATATCGATCCGCGGCAAATTGACGGTATATTTTGCGGGATTGCCGGTGCAACAAACGGGGATTACCGCGACTACTGTACCGAAAAACTTAAAACGATCTTTGAAAACGCAAACATCGCAGTTGCCCACGACGGTCATAATATACTATCCGCCGCGTTCGGAAACGGCGACGGTGTAATCGTCATATGCGGAACCGGCTCATCGTGCTTTGTGCGCAAAAACGGCGAGCTGAGCCGCATAGGCGGATATCTGACATTCGATACCGCAGGCTGCGGATACGAGATAGGCAGAGCAGCCATAGCGCATTCTCTTGCCTGTTATGACGGCAGAAGGACTCCGGACAAACTTGATTCACTTGTCAGGGAAAAGATGAACAAACCGCCTCTCGACGCGCTCAACACACTGCTGAAATCCGACCGCAACGCCGTTGCGTCATACGCGGTGACGGTATACAAAGCATACGCACAGGGCAACAAAGCCGCCGAAGCAATCATTGATACCAACATGGCATATATCGCCGAATACATCGATGCTGCGGCAAGGCACTTCGAAGGCAGATTTTCGGTGTGCATGGCAGGCAGTGTCGGCACCGATCCCGTTTCAATGAATTTTCTGCACAGGCATCTCCACTGCGACGTGAACGTGTTCCCGCTGACCGAAGAGCCTGTCTGCGGCGCGCTTATAATAGCAAAAAATCTTTCAGAAAGTAGGAAATAAAATGAACGAAGCAAACGAAATCGAAAAGCAGGAGCTGCAAACTCTTCGTCACTCCGCTTCCCATATCCTCGCGCAGGCGATAAAGCGCCTTTACCCCAACACAAAGCTGGCAATCGGTCCCGCGATTGAAAACGGCTTTTACTATGACGTTGACCCCGAAACACCCTTCACCGAGGACGTACTTCCCAAGCTGGAAGCCGAGATGAAGAAGATCGCAAACGAGAATCTCAAGATCGAACGCTTTGTACTCCCCAAGGAACAGGCGCTTGAGCTTATGAAGGATGAGCCGTATAAGACCATTCTCATAAACGAACTGCCCGAAGGTGAGGAAATATCCTTCTATAAGCAGGGCGAATTCACCGACCTCTGCGCAGGTCCTCACGTAAATTACACAAAGAAAGTCAAGGCTTTCAAGCTCCTCAACATCACCGGCGCATACTGGAAGGGCGACAGCAAAAATAAGATGCTCCAGCGTATCTACGGTACAGCCTTCAAGAGCAAGGAAGAACTTGAAGCATACGTAACAATGCTTGAAGAGGCAAAGAAACGCGACCACCGCAAGCTCGGCAAGGAACTCGGTCTGTTCATGCTCACCGACGAGGGTCCCGGTTTCCCGTTCTTCCTCCCCAAGGGAATGATCCTCAAAAACCAGTTGATCGAATACTGGCGCGAGGTTCACAAGAGATACGGCTATGTCGAAGTCTCCACACCTATGATACTCAGCCGCAGCCTTTGGGAGCGTAGCGGTCACTGGGCGCACTACAAGAATAATATGTACACAACCCAGATCGACGGAGAGGACTTTGCCATCAAGCCCATGAACTGCCCGGGCGGTATGCTTGTTTATAAATCCGAAATGCACTCCTACCGTGACCTGCCGCTCCGTGTGGGTGAGCTTGGCGTCGTTCACCGTCATGAGCTTTCCGGCGCGCTCCACGGTCTGTTCCGTGTGCGCTGCTTCACTCAGGACGATGCACATATCTTCATGACCCGCGACCAGATGAAGGACGAAATCGAAAATGTTGTCCGTCTTTTTGATGAGGTATATTCCCTCTTCGGTCTGGAATATCAGATTGAGCTTTCCACCATGCCAGACGACCATATGGGCGATGACAGCGACTGGGAATTTGCACAGGAGACTCTCAAGGGAGCCATCACCGAAATGGGCAAGGATTTCATCATAAACGAAGGTGACGGCGCGTTCTACGGTCCGAAGCTTGACTTCCACATCAAGGATTGCCTGGGAAGAACCTGGCAGTGCGGCACCATCCAGCTCGATTTCCAGCTTCCGGAAAGATTTGAGCTTGAATATACCGGCGCCGACGGCGAAAAGCACCGTCCCGTTATGATCCACCGCGTTGTATTCGGCTCCATAGAGCGCTTCATCGGCGTCATCACAGAGCATTTCGCAGGCGCGTTCCCGACATGGCTGGCGCCTGTACAGGTCGAAATTCTCCCGATAACCGACCGCGCACGCGAATACGGCGAATCGCTTCTCGAAAAGCTGAACGCACTTAACGTCAGAGCCGAGATCGACAACCGCAACGAAAAAATCGGTTACAAGATCCGTGAACACAAGCTCCAGAAGATCCCGTATATGCTTGTCATCGGCGACAAAGAGGTCGAAAGCGGAGATATCACTGTCAATACCTATAAGGACGGCGACATCGGCACAATGAAACTCGAAGCATTCATCGACCGTGTGGTTAATGAAATTCGTACACGCAAGTGCCACGACTGACCCTGTGCTTGTTAAAAAAATATAGCATTCCTGTGTTTCCGTCAGATTCGATTTGGCGGAAACACTTATAAGCATTTATCAAAAAACGCATATATGAGCTGCAAACACAACTCATATATGCGTTTCTTTTCGTATTAATTATCTGACAATGCACTCGTCGCGTTCTGCGCCGACAGAGATATATTTGATCGGGCATTTCACTGCCTTTTCGATATATTCGATATACTTCCTTGCGGCTTCGGGCAGTTCGTCATACGTCCTGCAGTTTGAAACATCACCGAAGCCCTCCATATATTCTATAACCGGTTTTGCACGGTTAAGACGATCTCCGGTCGGGAATCTTTCGGTGCGGACGCCATCAACCTCATATGCGACGCAAACGGGTATTCTGTCCATATACGAAAGCACATCCAGCTTGGTAAGGGCGATATAATCTGCGCCCTGCACCTTGACACCGTAGCGTGAAGCAGGCACGTCAAACGGACCGACACGGCGGGGTCTGCCTGTTGCGGCGCCGTATTCTCCGCCGGCGGCGCGAAGCTTTTCCGCCTCATCACCGAACATTTCGGCAGTGAACGGTCCTTCGCCGACACATGTGGAATAAGCCTTCATGATACCGACCGAATTATTCAGTCTCACACCGGGAATACCGGCGCCGATGGGACCGAAATGTGCCAACGTCTGAGACGAAGATGTATACGGATAAATGCCGAAATCGATATCGCGAAGCGCGCCGAGCTGAGCTTCAAACATGATGTTTTTACCAGCCTCGACAGCCTCGGAAAGATATTCCGAAACATCCGTGACATAAGGAGCGATGATGCTGCCGTACTTCTTCAGCCACTCCATTATCTCGTTGGGATCGATCGGCGCGTGACCGTAACCGGTTACGGTGATGTTTTTCCATTCGACGATGTCGCAGACGCGCTCATACAGTGTATCCATATGGAGCAGCGATTCCATGCGGATACCTTTTTTCATATATTTATCTGCGTAAACCGGTGCAATACCGCGGCGTGTCGAACCGAATTTCTTGTCCGCGAGGCGTTCTTCTTCCATGATGTCCTGCATCTTGTGATAAGGCAGACAGATTATCGCTTTGTCACTTATTTTCAGGTTATCGGGAGTAATCTTAATTCCCTTTTCGGTGAGTTTTCCGATCTCGCCGACAAGATGTTCAAGGTCAATGACCATGCCGTTGCCCATGACATTAACCGTTGTCTCGCGGAGAATGCCGGAGGGAAGCAGGTTCAGGACAAACTTTCCCTTTTCGTTTATGACCGTATGACCGGCATTGTTGCCTCCCTGATAGCGGCAGATGATATCATAATCAGATGAGAGCAGGTCGACCATGCGACCTTTTCCCTCATCGCCCCAGTTAATTCCGACGATTGCTGTAAGCATAGCTGAATACCTTCCTTAATTATTTGGCTTTTTTATTTTTGAGAGCTGCTTCAATGAATCCGACAAAAAGCGGATGCGCTCTGTTCGGTCTTGACTTGAATTCGGGGTGATACTGAACGCCGACATGGAACGGACGGTCCGAAATCTCAACGGTTTCTACAAGTCTGCCGTCCGGCGAAAATCCGGAAAGCGTCAGTCCCGCGGCAGTGAGTACATCGCGGTAATCATTATTGAATTCATAGCGATGACGATGGCGCTCGGAAATGCTGTGTGTTCCGTAGCAACGCTCCATCGTGGTTCCGGGCTTGATCTCGCAGGGATACGCGCCCAAACGCAATGTACCGCCCTTGTCGATATTGTTGCTTTGACCGGGCATGAAATCGATGACCTTGTTTTTGCAAAGTTCGTCGAACTCGCCCGAATGCGCGTCGGCAATACCGGCAACATTGCGGGCATATTCAACGACCGCGATCTGCATACCGAGGCAGATTCCGAAATACGGTACTCTGTTTTCGCGTGCGTATTTTGCCGCCAGTATCATACCGTCGATACCTCTGCCGCCGAAGCCGCCGGGCACGATTATACCATCAAGGTCTGCGAGCTGTTCGTTGATGTTTGCTTCATTGAGCACCTCGGAGTCGATCCAATGAATACGTATATGCGTGTTCAGCGTATATCCTGCGTGGCGCATTGCCTCGGCAACCGAAAGGTATGCGTCGTGAAGCTGAACGTATTTTCCGACCAGACCGATGTGTACTTCTTCCGTGCGGTTCTTTATCCTGTCAACCATTTCGGTCCATTCGGTAAGATCGGGCAGAGGTGCGTCGATGCCCAGCTCACGGCAGGCGACAGACGAAAAGTTCGCCTGTTCAAGCATAAGCGGCGCTTCATAAAGATAAGGTATTGTTATATTTTCGATAACGCAGTCGGGCTTTACGTTGCAGAAAAGCGAGATTTTCTTGAAAATGGAATCCTCAAGGGGTTCATCGCAGCGGAGAACGATGATATTGGGATTGATACCCATACCCTGAAGCTCCTTGACCGAGTGCTGTGTGGGCTTGGACTTATGCTCATCCGAGCCGCGAAGAAACGGGACAAGCGTGACATGGACAAACAGACTGTTTTCGCGTCCGACCTCAAGAGAAATCTGTCGTACCGCTTCAAGGAACGGCTGAGACTCGATGTCGCCGATAGTCCCTCCTATTTCCGTGATGACAACATCGGCATCGGTCTGCTTGCCGACGCGATACACGAAGTCCTTGATTTCATTTGTAATATGGGGTATGACCTGAACGGTAGAGCCAAGGTATTCGCCACGCCTCTCTTTGTTCAGAACGTTCCAGTAAACCTTGCCGGTTGTGAGATTTGAATACCTGTTAAGATCTTCATCGATAAAGCGTTCGTAATGTCCGAGGTCAAGGTCCGTTTCCGCGCCGTCCTCTGTGACATAAACCTCACCGTGCTGATACGGGCTCATCGTGCCGGGGTCAACGTTGATATACGGGTCAAGCTTCTGCGCGGCAACCTTGAGTCCTCTCGCCTTGAGCAATCTGCCGAGCGATGCCGCCGTAATGCCTTTGCCGAGACCGGACACAACGCCTCCGGTCACGAATATGTATTTGGTCATACTTTTCCTCCGCTAACTGTACATTGAAATTATATTTTCCGCGATGGAGCGCTTTGTCACGCACCTGTCCATCGCCTGTTTTTCTATATATCTGTGCGCCTCGCTTTCGGTCATGCGAAGCTGCTCGATAAGCAGCCATTTCGCGCGGTTCACAAGGCGAATCTCCTCCATTTTTTCTTCAATAGAGGCTGTTTTCTGCTCCATACGGCGCAGTCTTTCGCGGGTACCGCAAAGAAGAACCAGCGATTGCGTTATCATCTGTGCCGTTGTCGGCTTTGACAGCGTCAGGACGCCATATGGCGAAACACGTGCGTTTACATCGGGGTAATGCTCTGCCTTTACAAGCAACAAAACGCCCGTACCGCTGTCGTTACATATATCAAGCGCAAGCCGCGTACCGAAATCATCGGTAAGCGGCGTGTTGATGACGGCAAGGTCGTAGCTGTTTTCGAGTAAAAGCCTTCTGGCGGACGATGTGTCACCAATGACCGTAACAGGGTCATAACGGCTTTCCGGAAGAAGTCCGCGCAGAGAATCATTGAATTTTTCGGAAGCTGAAACCAGCAATACACTGTAACGGTATTCCACGAAATCCATTCTTTCCCCTCCCTGACGGCGTTCGCAGTCGCGCTATTTTGTATAGTTGTCAATTATTCCTTCAGGCAGGGCAGACGCGATGAACGCGCTGTGAGCCGCTGCATTTTTTGCTTCCGCGAGACTTTGCGGAAGCCTTCTGAGTTTTTCCGTCACATCGTCGGAAGCGGTGAAAAGATTCATCGCACACTCATTCGGAAGCGCCGCGCCCGTGTTTATGCCGTCAAGCCCCGCACGTATCACAAGTGCAAAAGCAAGATACGGATTGCAGGCGGGATCCGGTGAACGGAGCTCAGCACGCTTGTATCTGCTGTCCGCGGCAGGTATGCGGATGAGCTGTGAACGGTTTTCGGCGGACCACGAAATATAGCCGGGCGCTTTGTGCGAGCCGAAACGAAGGTACGATTCATCGGTCGGATTCAAAAAAGCCGTCATATCATATGCGTGCTCAAGCATGCCGGCGATAACGGCAGGCATTACATCCCTGCCGTCGGCGCTGACAGCCGAAACATTGATGTGCATTCCGTTTCCGGGGTATTCGGGAAGGGGCTTCGGCGAAAAATCGGCGCACAGTCCGCTTCTCGCCGCAATCGTATTGACGGCAGAGCGGAAGGTTATCGCATCGTCGGCTGCCTTGACCGGTGACGAATATCTGAAGTCGATCTCGTTTTGTCCGGGTCCCTCCTCATGGTGCGAGCTTTCCGGTTTTATACCCATAAGCTCAAGGTCGAGGCATATTTCACGCCTGACATTTTCGCCCTTGTCCTCGGGTGCAATATCCATATATCCGGCGTGGTCATACGGAATTTTTGTCGGTTCGCCCTCGTCATCACGCTTGAAGAGATAAAACTCCATTTCGGCTCCGAAGAAGAAGTCGATACCTTCCTTTTCGGCATCCGCAACCGTACGTTTCAGGATCAAACGGCAATCGGCTTCAAACGGCGTACCGTCCGGATAGGTAATATCGCAGAACATACGCACGACTCTGCCGTGGTCAGGACGCCACGGCAGCACAGACAGCGTTGCCGGATCAGGGTGAAGCAAAAGATCGGAGCGTATTTCGCCGCCGAACCCCGCGATAGCAGAGGCATCGATGGCAATACCGTATTCAAACGCACGGTTAAGCTCCTGCGGCATCACCGAGACATTCTTCTGCCTGCCGTATATATCGCAAAACGCCATGCGGATGAACTTGACATCCTCCTCAGTGACGTATTGCATGACTTCATTTTTTGAATACTCCATACCGATACTCCGCCTTTCTTATTTATCAGTTTGCGACATACATCTGTTTGTACGGATTTTTACTGTCGGGGGTTATGACCGTATAAGTACAGCCCAGCAGCTCGTTTTCATCTGCTCCGAAAAAATCGCAGTATTTTTCAATAAAGGGTCTTATTTCAAGCATATCCTCTTCGGTTGCGATACGACGGTTTGTCTGCTTCGGGAAATCGACATCCTTCACATCACCGCGAAGCACCATCTTTCCGCCGTGCATACCGGTGCATGGGAAATTGCCGACAATGCTCTTGCCATCGTCATTCAGTCCCAGCACAAGGATGAGACCGCCAGCCTGGTATTCACCGAGGAAGCTGCCGGCTCTGCCGCCGATGATGATTGCCGGCTTTTTTGTTTTGTATTCTTTCATGTGAATGCCGGCGCGATATCCCGCGTTGCCCTTCACATATATCTCACCGCCGCGCATCGCATATCCTGCCGCATCGCCGATATTTCCGTGAACGACGATTCTGCCGTCGTTCATAGTATCGCCGACAGCGTCCTGCGCATTGCCGTTGACGGTGATTTCGGCGCCGCTGAGATATGCGCCGAGAGCATTGCCCGGTACACCGTCGATATCGATACTTTTGCCGCCCATACCGGAAGCAATGAATCTCTGACCGAGACATCCGACTATTCTGCAATCGCCGTCCGTTTTCCTGATCTTTTCGTTAAGTTCGGCAAATCCGAGCCGTTTCGCATCAATTATCATTATTATACCACACCTCCCAGCTTTTTTCTACGGTATTCTGCATTAAATGCAAATAAATTCGGAACTTTTTTTAGGCTGTCGAAATCGATTTCCGAAACAGGCACACGGTTACGTATCACGGAAGTGTAAATACCTGCCCTGTCAACGTCGCCGATAAGCATGAAACCTGTCAGATATCCGTTCTTCGTGAACAGTTTTTTTGTATTTTCACCGCTTATTTCTTCGTAAACCTCACCGTCGGGGTCGCGAGTGCCGGCAGTCATGATATGAAGTCCGAAGAAGCCTATCGAATTCATGGGAATCGCATTATCAAAAACCGCATCTCCGCCCGCCATATTGATGCCCGCACAGCGTCCCTGCATATACGCATTCGGAAGCAGCGCCATTACCTTGACCATACCGTCGGAAATATCGGTGCTTTCCGTGCAATCGCCTGCGGCATAAACACAGTCAAGTGAAGTTTTCATGCGGTCATCAACATCTATACCTCTGCCGCATATGCCTCCGGCATCCCTGACAAGCGAACTGTTTGCCCTGACACCGACTGCAAGGACAAGTATATCAAAGTCCAGTACGACTCCGCTTTTCATGACAGCGCGACCTCCGTCAAACTCAGACACCGAATCGGAAAGCAAAAATCCGATCCCGTTTTCTTCCAGCTTTCTCTGAACGACTGCCGCACTTGCGTTGTCCAGTATACTCGAAAGCACCCTGTCGGCAAGATCGCATACGGTTATACCCGCGACGCGTCCGCAAATACCCTCGGCGCATTTCAGACCGATAAGTCCGGCTCCCACGATCAGTACACGGCTGTCGGGCGTTATCGCCTTTTCAAGCTCCAGAGTATCGTCAAGCGTCATGAAACCGAACTTTTTTTCTACCGTTTCAAGCCCCTTCATAGGCGGTACAAACGGTGAAGAGCCGGCAGCCACGCACAGCTCATTATAGGAAAGACTTTCGCCGTTGTCAAGCGCAATTGTTTTTGCGCCGCAATCGATTGCCGTTGCCTTTACTCCGTACAGCACCTCGCAGCCGTTTTCGGCATAAAAGTCATCGGGACGGTATTTCATGCGTTCGAGGTCGGTTTTGCCCTCAAGATAATACGATATCAGCGGGCGGCAGTAGACATGCCTGCTTTCGCCGGAAACGACGGTGATCCTTCCCTCTCCGTCGACACTGCGTATGCCTTCGATGCAGCCGACAGCGGCTGTACCGTTTCCGATTACAACATATTTCTTCACGCCGCTCACCTCTCCTCGTAAACAATTGCTTTATTGGGACAGCCCGCAACACACGCGGGACTGCCGGCGGAATTCTTCAGGCAAAGCTCGCATTTTTGCACCGCGCCGTCGCCGTCACGTGCCACAGCACCGTAAGGACATACAAGTATGCAGGTAAGACATCCGACACATTTGTCGTGGTCGATGGTGACGACTCCGTCCTTTATACTGAGCGCACCCGAAATACAGCTCTTCACACACAAAGGGTCGGTGCAATGTCTGCATGACACCGCGTAGGTTATCTTGTCGTCACCCTCTACGTGTATGCGCGGAAATATTACATTGCCCTTCAACGCCTTGACCATGCTGTCAAGACCGGAATTTGCAAAAGCACAGTTATATTCGCACAGATGGCATCCGAGACACCATTTTTCGTTTACAAAAACTCTTTTCATTCTCCGGCGTGTGAGATACCGAGAATCTCAAGCTCCTTTTCAGTCATACTAACTCCGCGCAGCATCAGTCGGTTACCACGCAGTGCTTCAATCGAATTGATACCCATGCCGCCCATAAGCTCCATTATTTCATGTTTCCATGCGGTCATGAGGTTTATAAGACGTTCAGTGCCGATATCAGGGTTCAGACGCTTGACCAGCTCGGGACGCTGTGTCGCAATACCCCAGTTGCATTTGCCCGTCTGGCAAGTGCGGCAGAGATGACAGCCCAAAGCGAGTAACGCAGCCGTCGCGACATAGCAGGCATCGGCGCCGAGCGCGACCGCCTTCACAACGTCGGATGCGGAACGTATGCTGCCGCCCACGACAAGTGAAACATTGCCGCGTATACCCTCGTCACGAAGTCGCTGATCGACCGCCGCAAGAGCAAGCTCGATCGG
>FR892192.1:7854-16719 GCA_000433115.1 Ruminococcus sp. CAG:382 | reverse complement strand
TACCGCCTCTGAAGCCATCGATGGCGATGATATCTGCGCCGCTTCTTGCAATACCGCTGGCAATCGCCGCGATGTTATGCACAGCCGCAACCTTTACGATAACCGGCTTTTTGTATTCCGTCGCTTCCTTCAGTGAATAAACGAGCTGACGGAGATCCTCGATTGAATATATGTCATGATGGGGCGCGGGCGAGATTGCATCCGAGCCTTCGGGGATCATACGTGTGCGCGAAACGTCGCCGACAATCTTCGCACCCGGCAGATGACCGCCGATACCCGGCTTTGCACCCTGTCCCATTTTGATCTCGATCGCCGCACCGGCATTGAGATAATCCTCATAAACGCCGAAACGTCCCGACGCGACCTGAACTATCGTATTTGCACCGTAGCAATAAAAATCCTCATGCAGACCGCCTTCACCGGTGTTGTAATAGATACCGAGCGCCTTTGAAGCCCTCGCAAGGCTTTCGTGCGCGTTGTAACTGATAGAGCCGTAGCTCATCGCAGAAAACATGACAGGCATGGAAAGCTCCAACTGAGGCGTCAGCGCCGTATCAATGCTTCCGTCGGGGCAGCGCTTTATTGACACGGGCTTTTTGCCGAGGAACACCTTTGTTTCCATCGGCTCACGGAGAGGGTCAATAGGTGGATTTGTGACCTGCGAGGCGTTGATGAGTATTCTGTCCCAATAAACCGGGAGCGGCTTGGGGTTACCCATCGATGAAAGCAAAACGCCGCCGCTGCTCGCCTGCTTGTATATCTCTTTGATAGTGTCGCTTTGCCAGTTCGCGTTTTCGCGGAACGTACAGTCGTTCTTGACGATCTTCAGCGCATGTGTGGGGCAAAGCGATACACAGCGCTGGCAATCGACGCATTTCGACTCATCGCTGAGCATGACCTTACCGTCAGCGTCGTAGCTGTGTACGCCGTTGGCGCACTGCCGTTCACAGACGCGACAGGCTATACAGCGATCGTGATTACGCACGATCTCAAATTCGGGAACTATATAATTGACCGACATCAGTACGCACCTTCCTTTACTTTTACGATAACAGGCTCTCCGCCTGCGGGAGCATAAACGTTTTCGGCGTCGGGCTCCATGACACGGATAGCCGCTTCCTCGCTTGCGATGAACACCTTTTCACCCTTTTCGGCAACGACCATTGAACGGAGCTTCAGGCGGTCATTGAGCGCCATAAGCCCTCCGTCAAAGCCGAGTATGATCGAAAACGGTCCTGTGATTAGCAGATTAGGATATATTTTTCTGAGATATTCGAGCTGCCGAGCTTCTTTCGGCGGCATTTTTTCAATCGTGCTCCAGAACGGTGCCGCGATAACGTCCGCAAGCTCTTCAAGAGACAGTTCCTGACGGCGAAGCAGATAATCCGCTATATAGGTAATGACCTCGGTATCCGTCTGAAGCGTACATTTGTATCCGAACATCTCGATGAAGCGGCGATTTGCATCGTATGAGGAAATCTCGCCGTTATGTACAACGGAATAGTCCAGCAGTGTGAACGGATGAGCACCGCCCCACCAGCCGGGGGTGTTGGTCGGATAACGTCCGTGTGCCGTCCATGAATACGCGCCGTATTCTTCGAGGCGGTAGAAACGCCCGACATCCTCCGGAAATCCGACTGCCTTGAACGTGCCCATGTTTTTGCCGCTTGAAAATACATACGCGCCGTGCAGCTTGGTGTTGATATGCATTACGGTACGTGCAACGTATTCCTTTTCGTCAAGCTGCAGCCGGCTCAGCACCGACGCAAGAGGCGCCACGAAATATCGCCATATAAGAGGGATATCCGTAATTTCCGGTATCTTGCGGATCGGAATCTGTTCCGCCTTGACAATCTCAAAGCGCTCCTTCAGCAGTTTTTCGCATCTGACACGCGCCTCATTGTCGTTAAAAAAGACATGAAACGCATAAAAATCCTTATATTCAGGGTAAATGCCGTAACCGGCAAAACCGCCTCCCAGACCGTTTGAACGGTCGTGCATGGGAAGCATACTTTCGATAATTCTTTCGCCGGTCATTCTTTCTCCGTCTTTGGAGATGACGGCGGATATGGCGCATCCGGACGGAATACGCACCTGACCTTCAAGCATCATAACCTTTGTCCTTTCTTTTGAAGAAAACAAAACAAAGGCGCACATCCGGATAAGGGGAAAAGTCCCTTATCCAAATGAACGCCTTTGCTCATCGATGCCGCATTATAGCACACGGTTTCGCGTTTGTCAATCGTTTTTCAAAAAAAAATCGAAAAAAATTGAAAAAGGGGCTTGACAAATCGAATTTTGCGTGTATAATAAGCCGCATAAAGGCAATGGCGTCTTGGAGCAAGTTCTCTTTGACGCCTTTTTCATTTTCAAAACAAAAATCAAAACAACGGGGCAATGACGTCTTGAAACAAACGGTATGCCGCAAAGCGCGGCACACCGTCGGAAGCGTCGCCCCGTTTTTATTTATGAAAAGGAGCAACACAACCATGATTACAGTATCGGATTACTTCGGCAGTCTTGTATTTGACGACGTTATTATGAAAGCAACGCTTTCGGACGACGTGTACAGATCGCTCAGAAAAACAATTGATGAGGGCGCAAAGCTCGAAAGCGACGTTGCAAACGCCGTTGCGGTCGCAATGAAGGACTGGGCAGTCAAGAACGGCGCTACGCATTTCACACACTGGTTCCAGCCGCTCACCGGCATCACTGCCGAAAAGCACGACAGTTTCATTACTCCTGCACCCGACGGACGTGTGATAATGGAGTTTTCGGGCAAAGAGCTTATAAAAGGTGAGCCTGACGCTTCCTCGTTCCCTTCCGGCGGTCTACGCGCCACCTTTGAAGCAAGAGGCTATACGGCATGGGATCCCACATCATATGCATTTATAAAGGACAAAACTCTCTGCATCCCCACCGCGTTCTGTTCCTACGGCGGCGAAGCGCTTGACAAAAAAACGCCTCTGCTCCGTTCCATGGAAGCGCTGAACAAACAGGCTCTCCGCATACTCCGTCTCTTCGGCAACACCGATGTCAAATGCGTCCGCACCTCTGTCGGACCCGAACAGGAGTACTTCCTCATCGACAAGGAGATGTACGAAAAACGCAAGGATCTGATGTTCACCGGCAGAACACTGTTCGGTGCAAAGCCGCCCAAGGGTCAGGAAATGGACGACCACTATTTCGGTGCGATCAAGCCGCGTGTCGCCGCATATATGGCTGACCTGAACGAAGAACTCTGGAAGCTCGGCATACTCGCAAAAACCGAACACAACGAGGTCGCGCCCGCACAGCATGAGCTTGCGCCCATATATACCACCACAAACATCGCAACCGACCATAACCAGCTCACCATGGAAATCATGCAGAAGGTCGCATCGCGTCACGGACTTGTATGTCTGCTCCACGAAAAGCCCTTTGCGGGGGTCAACGGTTCAGGCAAACACAACAACTGGTCAATGGCAACCGATACCGGCGTAAACCTTCTCACTCCCGGCGAAACCCCTTATGAAAACGCTCAGTTCCTGCTCTTCCTGTGCGCCGTCATCAAAGCCGTTGACGATTATCAGGATCTTCTCAGACTCTCCGTCGCAACCGCCGGCAACGATCACCGTCTCGGCGCCAATGAAGCTCCGCCCGCTGTCGTTTCCATCTTCCTCGGCGATGAGCTGACTGCAGTGCTTGACGCCATCGAAAACGATACTCCGTACAGCTCTGCCGAAAAGACCGTCATGAAGTTAGGAGTTCATGTTCTGCCCCGCTTCATGCGCGACACCACCGACCGCAACCGTACATCGCCGTTCGCCTTCACCGGAAACAAATTCGAATTCCGTATGCTCGGCTCCTCCAACAGCATTGCCTGTGCAAACATCATGCTAAACAGCGCCGTTGCCGAATCGCTTAAGATATATGCCGACAGGCTTGAAAAAGCGGAAGATTTCGAAACCGCGCTTCACGACATGATCAAGGAGACCATCAAAAAGCACAAACGCATCATATTCAACGGTAACGGCTATGACGAAGCATGGATAAAAGAGGCAACCGAAAAGCGCGGTCTGCTCAACCTCCGCACAACTCCGGATGCTCTCCCCACTCTTCTCGAAAAGAAGAATGTCGATATGCTGACCTCACATAAAGTATTCTCCCTCGCCGAGATTCGCTCGCGTTACGAGATCACACTTGACAACTACTGCAAGACCGTCAAGATAGAAGCCCTGACAATGGTAGATATGGCACGCAAGGAGATCCTGCCGGCAGTCGAAGCCTACGCAAAGGAGCTTTCCGATGCATACATTGCAAAATCCGCCGTGATCCCCGGAATTGCCGGAAAATACGAAAAGGGTGTCATTGCCAAGCTGTCCACCCTTGCCGACGAGATCGATACCGCAGCCGCAGCGCTTGATGCCGCAGTCATACGCTTCAACGCCATCAGCGACACCACCGAGGCAAGCTGCATGATACGTGACGTCATCCTTCAGAAGATGGCAGAGCTTCGCGTCGTATGCGATGAAGCCGAAACCGTCACCGCAGAAAAATACTGGCCGTTCCCCACCTACGACAAACTCCTGTTCGGCGTCAAATAATATAAAAGGAAAATTCAGATATGTGTTCAATAATGGGCTATTGCGGCAGCCATGCTCCCGTCGCCGAATTCCGCAGAGGCTTTGACGAAACGATATCCCGCGGACCCGATGACAGCCGGATAATCGACACCGGCAAAGGTCTGCTCGGATTCCACCGTCTTGCCATAATGGGACTCACTCCGGAAGGGATGCAGCCGTTTGAGCTTGACGGAAGCTATGTCGTGTGCAACGGCGAGATATACGGCTTTGAAAAGCTGAAAGCCGCCCTCGAAGCGAAATACACCTTCAAAAGCGGTTCTGACTGTGAAATACTTCTGCCGATGTATCGCGAATACGGCACAGATATGTTCGCGATGCTCGACGCCGAGTTTGCGCTTATAATATATGATGCGAAAACCGGCGAATATATTGCGGCGCGTGACCCGATAGGAATACGCCCCCTCTATTACGGCTTCGGCAGGGACGGCGCCGCCGTCTTTGCCAGCGAAGCCAAAAACCTGGTCGGACTTTGCAAAAAAATAATGCCATTCCCTCCCGGACATTACTGGAAGGGCGGAAAATTCGTCTGCTACAACGACATTTCGCATCCGACCGCAGTATGTCATGACGATACGGAAATCGTCTGCAAAAACATACGCGAAAAGCTGATTTCCGGTGTGGAAAAGCGGCTTGTCGCCGATGCCAAAGTCGGCTTCCTCCTTTCCGGCGGGCTGGATTCCTCGCTTGTCTGTGCCATTGCCGCAAGGAAAAGCAAAACTCCGATACGTACCTTTGCCATCGGTATGAGCGGCGACGCCATCGACCTTAAATACGCAAAGCAGGTCGCCGATTATATCGGAAGCGAACATACGGAGGTCATCATGACGAAGGAGCAGGTGCTTGACTCGCTCGAAAATGTCATTCACCTGCTCGGTACGTTTGATATCACGACCATCCGCGCAAGTATGGGTATGTACCTGCTTTGCAAATGGATCCATGAAAACACCGATATCCGTGTGCTTCTCACCGGCGAGATATCCGATGAGCTGTTCGGATACAAATACACCGATTTCGCCCCCTCTGCCGAAGAATTTCAGAAGGAATCCGAAAAGCGCATACGTGAACTGCATATGTACGACGTACTGCGCGCCGACCGCTGTATTTCATCAAATTCTCTTGAGGCTCGCGTTCCGTTCGGCGACCTCGATTTTGTGAAATATGTGCTGTCCGTAGATCCCGAAAAGAAGCTCAACACCTACGGTATAGGCAAATATCTTCTCCGCCGCGCCTTTGAGGGCGACTATCTGCCGCCTGATATACTCTACCGTGAAAAAGCGGCGTTCTCCGATGCCGTCGGGCATTCCATGGTTGATTACCTCAAGGAATACGCCGAAAAGCAATATACCGACGAAGAATTTGAGCAAAAAATACAAAACTACACTCACGCCGCGCCCTTCACAAAGGAATCCCTCCTCTATCGTGAAATATTTGAAAAATATTATCCCGGTCAGGGCGATATGATAGTCGATTTCTGGATGCCAAACAAAGAATGGGAGGGTTGCAACGTCAACGACCCGTCGGCACGCGTACTTTCCAACTACGGCGCAAGCGGCAAATAAGCCGTCTGTAAAAAACACTGCGACAACCTCCGAAAAACACAAGTATATTCCTGTATAAAAACGCATTGCCCAAAGCGGTACAACTTCCGCGGGCGTGCGTTTTTTCTTGACTTATGCCGCATAAAGAGTATAATAATGTTAAAGCTCGTTTAATTGCTATAACCGAAAGTCAACTTTAACATAAACGGGCAATACGACAAAAAGGATCGACCGATGTTCTATACCGTAGGAGAAATTGCAAAAAAGCTGGGTATTCCCGCTTCAACTCTTCGCTATTATGATAAGGAAGGACTGCTTCCGTTCGTGGAACGCTCCGGCAGCGGCATACGTATGTTCAAAGACAGCGCCCTCGAATGGCTGTCAGTGATCGAATGCCTGAAAAAAACCGGAATGCCGATAAAAGGAATAAAAAAATTTGTGGATTGGTGCATGGAAGGCGACGCGACGATCGCACAACGCCTTGAGCTTATCGACAGGCAGCGTGATGAGGTACTCTCGCAGCTCGCAAAGCTGAACGAAACCCTTGACATCCTGAACTATAAGCACTGGTACTATGAAACAGCAAAGGCAGCCGGCACCTGCGGAATTCACAACACGCTTCCGGAAAGTGAAATACCGCCCAAAATTCTCGAAATCAGAAAAAAGCTAAAAAGCAGTACCGAGAAATAAAAAATGACACTCTGGATAATTCTTATGGCTTCGCTTTTCGTCTGCACGGCTCTCGGAACCATATATCTGATACGCAGATTCAGCCGTTTTTCGTTTGTTTCAAAGCCGTCAGGAGACAAAAAAAGCATATCATATCTGATAAGCGCCGCAATACTTGCAGTAGCCTTTGCAGTGATCTTCGCTTTTATGGGCGCGATGAATACAATCATATGCCTGCTTCATCTCACGCTTGTCTGGCTGATATGCGACCTTGCCGCATTTTTGCTCCGGAAGTTACGCAAAAAGGACTTCCGCCGCTATTATGCCGGAGCAATTGCAATGGTTTTCACCGTTTTGTGGCTTTCGGCAGGCTGGTACACGGCGCATAATGTCGTCGAAACCGACTATACGATAAATACCGACAAATCCGTCGGGGTCCTCCGCGTCGTCATGCTTGCCGATTCTCATCTCGGCGCAACCTTTGACGGCGACGGATTTGCCCGCCACATGGAACGCATTCAGGCAGCAGAACCGGATATCGTGCTCGTCGTCGGCGATTTTGTTGACGAGAACTCGTACAAAGCAGATATGCAGACCGCATGCGAAGCACTCGGCAAGCTGAAAACAAAATACGGCGTGTATTACGTGTTCGGAAACCACGACAAAGGCAGATACGGTTCAAGCCGTGATTTCAGCACAGATGACCTCAAAGCGGCGCTCACCGCCAACAATGTCACGATTCTCGAAGATGATGTGCTTCTTATCGACAATCGTTTCTATCTGATCGGCAGACAGGATGCCTCCGAGCAAAGCGATTTCGGCGGCACACGGGCTTCAATGAGCGAACTTACAAAAGATCTTGACGATAACGTATTTTCGATCGTAATGGACCATCAGCCGCGTGATTACGCAGCGCAGGCGAAATCAGGCGTCGACCTTGTGGTGTCCGGGCACACGCACGGCGGACAGCTCATTCCGCTGACGACGCTCATGAAGCTCACCGGCATCGGCGGCAATGACCGCGTATATGGTGCCGAAACACGTGAAAACACCGATTTCATCGTCACATCCGGCATTGCGGACTGGGAGATTTTTTTCAAAACGGGATGCGTTTCGGAGTTTACGGTTATTGATATCAAAGGAAAATAAAACATGAACAGCAACACACTTAAAGCGAAAAACGAACTCGAAAAACAACGCTGTACCTGCGTTTTTGCAAACGGCGAAAACGTCACAATATGCAGCGAGCACGGACTGAAACCGCTTCTCACGAGGCTCGGCGACAGCAAACTTCAAAAAGGCTTTTCCGCCGCCGATAAAGTCGTCGGCAAAGCTCCGGCTTTCCTCTATGTACTGCTCGGCGCTTCTGAGGTATACGCACCGGTAATGAGCGAGGGCGGCAAACGAGTGCTTGAACAATACGGGATAGGCGCGTTTTGCGACACGCTGACCGGGGAGATCAGAAACAGCGACAATACTGACATATGTCCGATGGAAAAAGCGGTATCGTGCGCCGGTTCTCCGGATGAAGCGCTTGAATGCATCAGCGCAAAAATCGCGCAAATGAACAGCAACGAATCAAAACCGAAAGAATAATTTTCAAGTTTACGGGCAATCATACTATTGATAACAACAAACGGAGTGATGAGTATGATTGGAAAAATGAAAGCAAAAATGATTCTTGTTTCGATTATGATTGCCATGATAGCCGGCATGGTATCCGGCGGAACACTGTGGCTTTGCGAAAACTGCAAATGCCTTTGTAAAAAAGCGAAAAAAATGATGGAATGAAAAAAGCGGGGTCAAGGCGCGGAGCAGTGCTGAGACCCCGTTTTTCGAACGCGAAAAATTGAAAAAAGCCCTTTACATTTTGCCCTGTGCGGTATATAATATCCTTGAATTAAAAATTCTTCGGAAAGGAATAACACAATGAAACAATTACGTCTTGTAATACTCGGTCAGGGCAGAAGCGGACGCGATATTCACGGACTGCACCTGAAAAAGGACACCGAGAGATTCAAGGTTGTCGGCGT
>FR892192.1:2723-7827 GCA_000433115.1 Ruminococcus sp. CAG:382 | reverse complement strand
GTTGTCGAGCCGCTGAAGCCCCGCCGCGACCGTGCTGCTGAGGAGTACGGCTGCGAGGTATTTGAAGACTATCACGATATTCTCGACCGCAAGGATATCGACCTTGTCGTGAATGCCACACCCAGCAACAAGCACTTTGAAATCACAAAGGACCTGCTTGAACACGGCTTCAATGTCCTCACCGAAAAGCCGTTCGTGCCGACCGTTGAGGAATTCGATATCCTTGAAAAGACCGCCAAAGAACACGGTTGCCATATGCTGATCTTCCAGCAGAGCCGTTTCGCAAATTATTTTGTCAAGGTCAAGGAGATCATTGCCTCCGGTGTACTCGGCAGACTTGCCGAGGTCAGCATTCAGTTCAACGGTTATGCACGCCGCTGGGACTGGCAGTGCCTTCTCGCCTGCAACGGCGGCGCACTCGCAAACACAGGACCTCATCCGCTTGACCAGGCGCTCAATATTCTTAACGACTATGACCATATGCCGAATGTTTTCTGCAAGATGGACAAGCTCAATGTTTTCGGTGACGCAGAAGATTACTGCAAACTGATTCTCACTTCTCCCGGCAAGCCGCTCATCGATCTTGAAATCTCCTCCGCCGACGCATATCCGCTCTATACATACAAGATACAGGGATCATGCGGCACCCTCAAGGGCACTATGTCCCACATCGATTGGAAGTATTTCAAGCCCGAAGAAGCTCCCGCGCGTGAAAATGTTCCCGGTCCCTATTACACGACTCCCGAGGCTCTCCCCACATATTGCGGCGAGACTCTCAAGTGGTATGAAGAAAGCTGGGACGGTGATCCCCAGGCGCCCTTTATAGCCGCCGTCGCCGAATATTATAATCAGATCTACCTCCTCTTCACCGAAGGCAGACCGCACGATATCCAGCCCAAGCAGGTACGTCAGCAGATCGCCATTACAAGAGAGGCTCACAGACAGAACTTCTGAAATACAGAATATAGCACAATTGTAATTAAAAATACCACAAGATATTGTGTTTGCCCTATTGACAAACGCGATTTCTTGTGGTATCATTATCTCACGGGATACGGGTACCGCATTGTTCCGGCATCCGTGTCTCAATATCTGTATATTTAAGGAGTATCTCATGTTCAGAGTTGTAAAACGCAACGGCAAAACCGTCGATTTCAATATATCGAAAATCAGCGATGCCATAAAAAAGGCATTCGATGCGCAGGAAAAAGAATACAATCAGAGTATAATAGACCTGCTCGCACTCCGTGTAACGGCGGATTTTGAACCGAAAATAAAAAACGGTCTCATTGATGTTGAGGACATCCAGGACTCCGTCGAATCCGTTCTCGTTCAGGCAGGGTATGCAGATGTCGCAAAAGCATACATTCTTTATCGCCGCCAGCGCGAAAAGATGAGAAAAATGAAATCCACCATCCTTGACTACAAGGAACTGGTCAACAAATATGTCAAAAACACCGACTGGCGTGTCAAGGAAAACTCAACCGTGACCTTCTCTGTCGGCGGACTTATTCTTCATAACTCCGGCGCGATAACCGCAAACTACTGGCTTTCCGAAATATATGATGATGAGATAGCGCAAGCGCACAACAACGCCGATCTTCATATTCACGATCTCAGTATGCTTACAGGCTACTGCGCGGGCTGGTCGCTGAAGCAGCTCATTCAAGAGGGTCTCGGCGGCGTACCCGGCAAAATCACCTCATCACCCGCAAGTCATCTCGCAACGCTCTGTAACCAGATGGTCAACTTCCTCGGTATTATGCAGAACGAGTGGGCGGGAGCGCAGGCGTTCTCCTCTTTCGATACCTATCTTGCGCCCTTTGTAAAGGTCGATAACCTCGATTATCACGCCGTCAAGAAAGCAATCGAAGCATTTGTGTTCGGCGTAAACACCCCTTCTCGTTGGGGCACACAGGCTCCCTTCTCCAACATTACTCTCGACTGGACCGTACCTGCCGACCTCGCAGAGCAGTACGCGATCGTCGGCGGCAAGGAAATGCCCTTCAAATATAAGGACTGCCAAAAGGAAATGGATATGGTCAACAAGGCGTTCATTTCCACAATGATTGAAGGTGATGCCAACGGCAGAGGCTTCCAGTACCCTATCCCTACCTATTCGATAACCCGTGATTTCGACTGGAGCGATACCGAAAACAACCGCCTCCTCTTTGAAATGACCTCAAAATACGGCACTCCATATTTCAGCAACTACGTCAACTCCGACATGGAGCCCTCCGACGTGCGTTCGATGTGCTGCCGTCTGCGCCTTGACCTCCGTGAACTGAGAAAGAAATCCGGCGGCTTCTTCGGCAGCGGCGAATCCACCGGCTCGGTCGGTGTCGTAACGCTCAATATGCCCCGTATTGCATATCTTTCCGCAACTCCCGAAGAGTTTTATAAGCGTCTTGACCGTCTTATGGACATTGCGGCGCGCTCGCTCAAGATAAAGCGCACCGTCATAACCAAGCTGCTTGACGAAGGTCTTTACCCCTACACCAAGCGCTACCTCGGCACGTTTGCCAACCATTTCTCGACAATCGGTCTGGTCGGCATGAACGAAGCCGGACTCAATGCAAAATGGCTACGGGCTGATATGACCCACCCTGAGACCCAGCAGTTTACCAAGGACGTGCTGAATCATATGCGTACCCGCCTTGCCGACTATCAGGAGCTGTACGGCGATCTCTATAACCTCGAAGCAACGCCTGCGGAATCAACCTCCTACCGTCTCGCAAAACACGACGTTGCCCGCTTCCCCGATATAATAACCGCCTCCGAAAAAGGCAATACCCCTTACTACACAAACAGCTCTCACCTGCCTGTCGGCTATACGGACGATATTTTCTCCGCACTCGACATTCAGGATGAACTCCAAACTCTCTATACCTCCGGCACCGTATTCCACGCATTCCTTGGCGAAAAGCTGCCCGATTGGAAAGCCGCCGCTTCCCTTGTCCGCAAAATCGCCGAAAATTACCGTTTGCCCTATTACACCATCTCCCCGACCTATTCCGTATGCCGCAAGCACGGTTATATTCCGGGTGAAGTGTATACCTGCCCCGAATGCGGCGATGCTACCGAGGTTTACAGCCGTATTACCGGCTATTACCGTCCCGTGCAGAACTGGAACGACGGCAAGGCAGAGGAATTCAAGCACAGAAAGGTGTATGATATTTCCACCTCCAAACTCACGCACGAACGCCCTTCTGATGAAGTCTGTACCTGCACCGAATCTGCTCCCACGGCAGAACACATCGGTGAGCGCACGACAAGAACCGTACTTTTCACAACGCCGACCTGTCCAAACTGCAAAGTCGCGATTCCCATGCTTGAAAAAGCCGGAGTCGTGTTCGAAAAGCTGCACGCAACCGAAAACGCCGAGCTTGCGCTCAGACTCGGTGTGAAGCAGGCTCCCACGCTCGTAATCACGGACGGTGAAACCGTCACGAGATATGCAGGCGTTGCCGAAATCTCCGCGTATATAAAAAGTCTTAAAGGATAAATGGTGAAAAATAATGTCCGAATGCAATCATGACTGCTCCTCCTGCTCTGCCGACTGTGCAAGCAGAGGCGGCATTCAAAAGGAAGCACCCAATCAGTTTTCCGAAATAAAAAAGGTCATTGCCGTAATGAGCGGCAAGGGCGGTGTCGGCAAGTCGCTTGTCACTTCTCTGCTTGCGGTGGAACTTAACCGCCGCGGCAGAAAAACCGCGATTCTCGACGCCGATATGACAGGCCCGTCGATTCCCCGCGCTTTCGGCTTGCACGAACGCGCATCGGGCAGCGATGAAGGAATCCTTCCGTCCGTATCCAAAACAGGCGTAAAAATGATGTCGCTGAACCTTCTTCTTGAGCATGAAACCGACCCTGTCGCATGGCGCGGTCCGGTTATCGCCGGTACGGTGATACAGTTCTGGAAGGATGTCGTCTGGGGCGATGTTGACTTCATGTTTGTCGACATGCCTCCGGGAACAGGCGATGTACCTCTCACGGTGTTCCAGTCCCTTCCCGTTGACGGCATAATTGTCGTCACTTCTCCGCAGGACCTTGTCGGAATGATTGTCGAAAAGGCAGTCAAAATGGCTGGCCTTCTTAACGTCCCGATCCTCGGTATGGTTGAAAACTTCTCATATTACAAATGCCCCGACTGCGGCAATATTCACAGCATATTCGGTGAAAGCAAAGCTGAGGAAACCGCCGCCGCACACGGCATAAAAGCACTTTCAAAACTTCCCATTGACCCGAAACTCGCTGCAGCGGTTGACGGCGGAATGATTGAGCTGTTCGAACAGCCCGGAATCGATCCCGTAGCCGATGCCGTCGATGCGCTTCTTGACTGACGGGAGGTAAACGGGCATGACGAAACGCCAACGCATTTTTCTCCGCGTAATCTTCGTTTTGACCTTCATTGAGCTGGTGCTCGCCGTACTCGGTATATTCTTCGGCCCCGAAGAATCGCGTTATTACATCTTTACAACCCTTGCCTGCCTCGGTATGCTGGTGCTTCTGTTTGTACCGGTATTCACCAAAAAGGTCTTCAAGATATTGATTCCCAATTCGCTGTATATTGTCTTTACGATATTCTGCTTCTGCGCAATAATCCTCGGAGACGTCAAAGACTTCTTCGGGACATATCGTCACTGGGATTCAATGCTTCATTTTTCGTCGGGTATGATGCTTGCCGTTTTCGGCTTCATACTCGTCAACACACTGAACCACACTAAAAAAGGTCATGTCCGCCTCAGTCCCTTCTTCGTCGCCGCGACTGCGTTCTGCTTTGTAATGACGGTACAGTCACTTTGGGAAATATGTGAATTTCTCTGCGACGAATGGTTCGGTCTCAACGCACAGACATATATGGTCTCGGGCAGCTCATATTCAAAGGACGGCATAATGCTCGTCGGTCACGAAGCACTCCGCGACACAATGGAAGACTTCATGCTTGACGGCATAGGCGGTCTGATCATCTCCGTGATCGGATATATCAACCTTAAAAGAGGCAAACCCGGTTTTGTCAACGCTGAGCTTCAGAAGGTCGACGATGATGCCGGCGAATATCAACCAAAGCCCAAAAAGAAACATCACACGAAAGGGAAATAGC
>FR892192.1:0-2650 GCA_000433115.1 Ruminococcus sp. CAG:382 | reverse complement strand
TCCCGCCTGCGGAAGCGAATTTGCAAACGAGCTTCTGCAAAACACCGGCACCTATACTCTGACGGCAACGACCGTCATGCCGTCGGTGACTCTTCCCTGTCATATGTCGCTGTTTCATTCCGTGCCTCCCGAAAGACACGGCATCGTCACAAACATATTCACTCCGCAGGTACGTCCCGTTCAGGGAATATGCGAACGTGTGCGTGCGGCAGGAAAAAAAGCAGCTCTGTTTTATGACTGGGGCGAGCTTCGTGACCTTGCACAGCCTGACTCTCTCGACTTCGGTATGTACATATCAGGTCACACAAACGGATTTGCACAGGCGCAGGCAAAGCTGAAGGAAACCGTAAAGAGCTATATCCGCGAATCTTCACCCGACTTTGTGTTCTTCTATCTCGGTCTCCCCGATGAAATAGGACACGCAAAGGGCTGGATGAAAGAAGATTATATGAAAGCCGTACACGACAGCATGGAAACAGTAGGTGAGGTCGCCGGAACGCTTCCCGATGACTATATCACCATCATAACTACAATACACCCCCAGAAACCCCGCCGACCAGGGCGGACACGGCTGTACGCACGGCACGGATCTGCCGGAAGACATGACGATCCCGATCCTGTTCCACGGCAAGAATCTCCCGCCCATCGATTTCGGCTCCGCAAGCATTCTTGACATTGCGCCCACAGTGGCAAAGCTCGTCGGATTTGAATGCGCACCCGAATGGCAGGGCAGATCGCTCGTATAATTTCACCGAACATAAAAAAAGACCGGTTTTTCGGTCTTTTTTGCTATTTAATGACATCACACTTTCCGATAAACGCAACATTGTACGACGGAAAGACAATTTTCCCATCGATTCCGAAACGGTCAAACAGCTCATCGACGGCTTTGCGGAAATCATCGCGTGACGAATCGCTTGCCTTCGAAGCGTATGACGACGAGTCCATACGTTCAAAAAAGCGTTCACGGTCATATACTGCATCATTCGGGAAGCGGACAACCTCGCAGTCGTCGCGAAAAACGCTTTGTATTGTCATTCATCGACCCTGTTATCTCCGAGAATATCCGGCAGATTTTTCATGCTGTCCGCCTCTGTCAGACGACGTATCACCCTGCACGGCACACCTGCCGCAAAACTCATCGGCGGAATGTCACGCGTCACAACGCTTCCCGCACCGATAACACAGCCGTCGCCTATCGTAACGCCGGGACACACCGTGACGCCGGCACCAAACCAGCAGTCATTACCGATCACAACGGGCTTGGCATAGCACATACGCTTCTTTTCGCCCTCGGGGGTGAAAACATATTCCCTCTCCCGCGGCAGCATCGGGTGAAGCGGAGTGACGATTGTCACATTAGGACCGAATGCGCACCGGTCGCCGATCATGACGTCGCCGTCGTCCTGCACCGTGAAATTGAAATTTGCAAAAAAGTTGTTGCCTATCTTCGTATGTCTGCCGTAATGAAAAAACACGGGTCCCTGCATGAAACAGTTGCTGCCCATAGAGCCGACAAGCTTTTTGAGAATCGCACCGCGCTTTTCCGTTTCATCTTCGGGGAGAGCATTGTATTCAAGATTGAGGTTGTGAGCCCTGAGCTTTATTGCCCTGAGCGTCGGGTCCCCCGGGCAAAACAACACACCGCTTTTGATCTTCTCTTCTTCTGTCATCAACAACACCTCATTTCGGTAATATCGTGTGAATGATTTTACCATCGGAAAACCTCGTTGTCAACCCAAAACGCGGCAAAGCGAAATATTTTTCGTTCACCACTTGAAAAACGTGACATACTGTGGTATAATATCAGGCGGAATGCGTGATATGACCATACTAACCGGGGAGTCAGCGGTGCCTTGTCGCCTGCAACCCGCTATAGCAGGGGTGATATGCCATTTGAGGGCGGTTCATGTACAGCCGCGCTGTTCGGAAGCCGTTGAGAGACGGGTCTTACGCGATTGTCTGCCGCGAACCATGTCAGGTGGGGAACCAAGCAGCATTAAACGGATTTGCCAATGCGCCGTAAGGTCACCTGTTTTGAGGACAATGTTCAGCACCCGTGTATGTGCCTCGTTCGATTATGGATGTATGGTCATATCTCGCATTCCGTCTTATTTTCGGCTTGAAAAGGAGGCTTTCCGGTGTACGTATCACTGTACAGAAAATACCGTCCCGCGAGATTTGAGGATATGTTCGGTCAGGAGCATATCAGAACAGTGCTCAAGCGCCAGTGCGAAACCGGCAAGGTCTCGCATGCATATCTTTTCTGCGGAACACGCGGAACCGGCAAAACGACATCCGCGAAAATTCTCGCCAAGGCGGTCAATTGCGAAAACCCGCAAAACGGCGAGCCTTGCGGAAAATGTGCCTCCTGCATATCGATTGACAACGGCACCGCAACAGACGTGATTGAGCTTGACGCCGCGAGCAATAACGGCGTTGACGATATACGCGACATATGCGAACAGGTCGTCTATCCTCCCGCATCGCTGAAAAAGCGCGTTTATATAATCGACGAAGTCCACATGCTGTCAGCCGGCGCTTATAACGCCCTGCTGAAAACACTTGAAGAACCGCCCGAACACGTTATTTTCATCCTCGCAACGACCGAGCTTCAAAAAATACCGCCGACGATCCTTTCCCGTTGTCA
>FR892191.1 GCA_000433115.1 Ruminococcus sp. CAG:382 | reverse complement strand
CCGATAGCATATCCGACCGTCTGTCCGGCAGTGCCTTTATGTACGCAAACCCGCATTTTTTATGTGTCGCATCACCCCTTTCATTATTGCCGGAGATAAAAGAGAAAATTCAGACTACATTGTCATACCGAAGTCTTCGTTTTCCTCCTCGTCTTCTTCAATATCTCCGTCCTCATCTTGCCCCACTCCGATTGCCATGCCGGCGATAACTCCGGCGGTAACGCCGAGAGCGGTTCCTGTGTTTCTTGCTTCCCGCTCCCGCTTTTCTTCCTCGGATTCATCGCCGTCTTCGAGAATATCCGTCAGGTTTTCAAGCCCACGTATGCCCATAAGAGCAAAGTCAGGATCATCGGAACTGCCGCGTACGCCATGCGAAGCCACCACAGTGCGTCGTCCCGTATGCTTCTTCTGCAGATAACTTTCGAGGCTTTTTCGCTCGCTTTCCCAACCTGTTCGGAGGCTTCCTCCGAGATCTTTCGTATCGCCGCCGCTGTCGCCTCGTTCTGCGCCTGTATCGCCTTCGCAATCTGCTCGGCATACTTGCCCGCCTCCGCCGCGAAAGCTGCCTTCTGTGCCTTCAGTTCGGCTGACAGCTCCTCGAGACGGTTCACCGAAGCGATCAGCTCGTCCCACTCCGCGACGCTGATCTGTATCGTCGGTATTTCTTCTTCCATCTGCATTTCCGCTTGAATTTCCGGCGGAATATTTCTCGCTTTGAGCTTGTCCATATAGCTCTTCCCGGATTCTGAATTCATGTTCCATGTTCTCCTTTCGATATTTTTCATCAAATAAACTCTTGTCACGCACGCGCTTTTCCGTTCCGTCCTTGCCGCGGAGGATGTAGGTGATGTACTTTCTCTCGGGAGTCCATACCGTCTCATAGCCGTACTTTTTCATTTCTTCGCGGAACTGTGCCTGAGTTTTGGCTCTTGTCATACAGAAATCTATTGTGGCACAGAGCGCCAGCTTCATGCTGTTGCCGTTCAGCGCCGCGCGGTATTCCTTCGGTTTCATGCGTTGAGATTTAACTTTCGGATCGTATTCCCGAAGGACTTTCAGCCCGTGAGCCTGACAGATTTCATCGCTTGCCCGACGCAGATCGGCAAGGAAAAATTTATTGTAATGCAGTTTCCGACCGTTATCAAGGTCATAGGCGCATACGACAATGTGATTGTGAAGATGCTCGCGGTCGATATGCGTGGCGATGATTGCTTCACGGTTGCCGAAGCTTTTGACAAGCTCCATCCCGATTTCGTTGACCTCCTGCGGAGAAATATTCTCTCCGGGCATAAAAGATTGCACAAAATGATAAAAGCGAACGCCGCCCGCCGCATGACCGAACACCTTTTGTGTGGCGAGGAACGATTCGTTTGCCATCTCGGGGATGCAGTTGTAGCCGGAAATATACGCAAGCTGTTCGCCCTCATCAAAGGTTTTTGACGGCTGCATACAGTAATCGAGTACACCTTTTTGTGCGCTCGGCGTCTGCACTTTTTCCGGAATACTTTCAACGACCGCCATGATTTTGTCCTCCGAGTGCTGCAAGAATTTTTCTGTAAACCGAAAGAAGCTGTGAAAGATCGGCAGAAGAAAAACGATTCTGATGTGCCAGCCGCGTGAGCTGATTGAGATTGTTGCCCTGATATTTCAGTTCGCGGTTCAACTCCCGCAGCTCTTCCGTGACGATAATCTTGCCGTCACGGCACATTTTGAGAATGAAATCCCGCATGGAAGGTGAGACGGCTTCGTACATTTTCTTCTGCAACTCCATTTTTTCTTCCGCTGTGAGGCGGATTGTCAGGGTTTCTGTTTGTTTTCTGCTCAACGGTTTCTCCTTTCGCACATGTTTTTTTGCTGTTGCTTCTTTAATACGTTTCTTTTGGATTATCTTTTCTTTTCGCAAAGAAAAGGTAAGTGGGTTCGGGCTTCTGCCCGATTGTGTGCGGGAAGTGCGCCGCCGAAAGGCGGTGGACATCCACGCGCTATGCTTGCCCCAGCCCCGGACGCAAGCGCCGGGGATAACTGCAGAAGAAAAAACTGCGACTTCACCTATATAACTTATTGTTCTTTTCTGCATATAAGATATGGTTAAGACTTCTTGTTAACACCACCATTTCAGACACCACCCGGTCACATTTTCAGCCGATACACATTGGAGCCGTAATCGCCCGCATTAGTGTATCGGTGATATTTTTCAATCAGGTCTTTTTCGAGCAAAGCCTTGATTGCCTTGTCCACGGTTTCCATCAGTGATATTTTTCAATCAGGTCTTTTTCGAGCAGAGTTTTTATTGCCTTGTCCACGGTTTCTTCTTTCCTGATTCCGCACCCGTTTGCGATATCTCTCCGGGAAGGAAACGCCACATTGCTTTCCCGGTTCATACGACGACAAAGAAAACAATAGACAGCGATGTCCCGCGGCTTCAGACCGTATTCAAAGATTCTGTTGTCAACCATAAAGAAGTTTTTTCGCTTGCCCGCCATTTCATTCTCCTTTCTCGTTGTGTATTTGATATTATACTACAAAAATATTGTGTTGTCAATAGCTGTACACAAAATAATTGTATTTGTTATTGACAACTACAATGAAATGTAGTATACTGTATGCGTAATAAATTTCGGAGGAATCTTGCATGAGCGTAATAGGCGAACAGATT
>FR892190.1 GCA_000433115.1 Ruminococcus sp. CAG:382 | reverse complement strand
GATTGTGACATTGCATAAAGGCACAATATCCGCGTCAAACGACGGCGGCGCAGTGTTTGAGATCAGCCTTCCCCTGAGAAAAACAATATAATTATTGGCTTAACGGTGATAAGGAACTAATTCAACTTACCGCTGTTAGCTGACAGATTCGGGCGTACGGCGTTACTACAACATAGATAAAATCCACCTGCATTTGTAAAAAGCAGGTGGATTTTATCATCTTCTGATACAACAGGAATTTCTATCTACGCCGGTTTTCCCTCTAACAAATAAAAACGAGGCATCTTCGATACAATATCCCCTTTCGGCAGTCCCTGAATAAATCGAATTGCCGTTTTTGCAAAGACGTTAGACTTTACAGTGTCTCAATCTGTCCGTTTTACGATCTCCGCTGTACCGTTCTCAAAGTCAAACCGCAACTCACCCCATTCACCGTCGTTGTCTGCCTGATACAGGTAGACTTAATGTGCCCCCGTCAAGTAGACAGACTAAAAAACAAAAGAATTTACAAATCGAATAGATACGTTCATCTCCCCCTGCTGCGCAGCAGGGGGAGATTTTCGTCACACAGCGGTGGCGAAGTACTCACTTTACGACACTTGAAACAACAGAACGCTCATGCAATGATTAAATTCCGTTTTTTATAAGCGTAAATTTTCTGAATGTCCTTGACTTTTTAATGTTTTTTGGCTATAATAAGATTGTATAAGATTTTAGCCATTGGAGGTGCTACGATGTCATATATCAAGCGAACACTGGAAAAGCGAATCACGAAAATCAGCCAAGAATACAGTTGCCTTTTACTCATTGGTCCCCGTCAGGTCGGAAAAACAACCATGTTGGAGCATCTGATGGAAGGAACGCCGAGAAAACGCGTCACACTTGACGACGTGGACGAACGAAAGCTTGCCAAAACCGATCCGGCTCTTTTTCTGGACCTGCACCCTGCCCCGATTCTGATTGATGAGGTGCAGTATGCTCCGGAATTGTTTTCATACATTAAAATAAAGGTGGACAACGGCGCTGCTCCGGGTTCTTTTTGGCTCACGGGTTCTCAATCCTTCCGTTTGATGGAGCTTGCGCAGGAATCTCTTGCCGGCAGAACCGCCATCCTTCACATGTCCGCTCTTTCACAAAATGAGCTTTACGGAAACGGAGAAACAGAGCCGTTTTCCCTTGATCTTGCCGCTTTGAATCGCCGAAAAGATTTACAATCCCCCGTTTCGTCCGTTCTCGAAATGTATGAGCGCATTTGGGAAGGCGGAATGCCGGGACATCGTAGCGGCAGATATACCGACCGTGATGTTTTTTACAGCTCCTATATTCAAAGCTATATTGACCGCGATGTTTCCGAAATGATTCCGGGGGTTGACAAGCTCCTTTATGCGGATTTCATCCGTGCTGCCGCCTGCCGCGCAGGTCAGATGCTGAATATTCACGACATCGCAGGAGATGTTGGCGTCAGCGACGACACTGCGAAACGCTGGCTGACAATCATGGAAAAGTCGGAGATCATCTTTTTCCTCCGCCCCTATTCCAACAACCTGCTGAAGCGAACGATCAAAACGCCAAAGATGTATTTCTTTGACACGGGGCTTGTCGCTTATCTCACCAAATACTCCAGTCCGGAAATCCTCATGAACGGTGCAATCAACGGTGCAATCCTTGAAAACTATACGGTTGCGGAAATCATCAAAACCTATCACAACTGCGCAAAAGAACCGCTTCTGCACTATTACCGCGACAAAGAATCCAACGAGATTGACCTTGTGCTGGAAAGCGACGGGGAGCTTCACCCGATGGAGATCAAAAAATCCGCTTCTCCCGCCGGTGAGTTGGCAAGCGCCTTCAGAATTCTTGACAAAAGCTCCTTGCCGCGCGGAACCGGTGCAATCCTCTGTATGCGGAATGAGCTGTCGGCAGTCAGTCGTGAGGTTTTGATTGTTCCGATTCGGATGATTTAATTTTCTTATATAATTACCATAAGTTATTCCGAGCCGCAGCTGCGGCTCGGAACTTTTATTTTCCAGCCACTGCCCTGTTTTCATACTGCCTGCCAATGATATTTCAGAATGTACAAAGCCCCCGATTTTGTTCGTTTCGGCATTCGTTTTCTCCTTTCGCCTTTACAAGTGAAGCCCCCGTATGATACGGAGGCTCCACAAATGTCGCTTTAATTATGCCGTTTTTCTCTTGCGGATGATGAATACATCTACAGCTGCGCCAACTCCGAGAGCAACGACACCGATGATGATCCAGACCCATACGTTGGTTGAACCGGTCGGAGGAGAAACAATCTCCGCTTCCACCGTGAATTTGGTGGTTGCATCGCCGCTTGCCGAACGGATAGTAAGGGTATGTTCGCCTTCAGCAAGTGTCTCAAGATAGCTTGCTTTCAGCTCAATGATGATACTGCCTTCGCGCTTTTCATAGTTTTCGGCAGTAATGGTCTTACCGTCTACCAGCACTTCGACAAAGTCGGAGAATGCCGCGTCGGACTTGAAGGTCAGATTGTTTTCGCCGCCCTTGTTCCACTTGGCATTTCTGCCGTCAATGATACTCGGTGCGAGCTTGTCAATGGCAATTGCAGTCTTCTTATAACCGCAGACCTTGCATTCCTCATGCTTTACTCCGGCTTCGGTGACAGTGGCTTCCTTGTCGATCTTCCACTCAAAAGCGTGATCTGCTTCGTCGCCCTTGGTCTTGCAGACTGTGCATTCGTGCCAGTGCTTACTATCGTTGTTTGCCCATTTGGTTTCCCAGGTATGAGCCAGTGTCTCGCCGGACTCAAAGGTTTCGGTACCCTTTTCACCGCAGGAGCAGGAGTAGTAGTATACTGCCTTTGCCGTGCAGGTAGCAGCTGACTTGAGGTACTTCGCGTCGGTATTCTTTTCGGTGTAGCTGTGAACATGACCGATTGCTTCTTTGATCACATAGCCGCAAGTCGTACAGGTCTGAGGCGTTGTCTCTGTCGCCGCCGCACCGGGTGTATGAGCCGCTTCGTCTTTCTTGTTTCCGCAGACGGAGCACTCATGCCAGTGCTTTGTGCTGTCCTTCGACCACTCGGTCTTATAGCTGTGAGCCGCGAGGTCGCCGGATTCAAAGGTTTCCGTTCCTTTTTCGCCGCAGGTGCAGGAGTAATAGTAAACTGCCTTTTTCGTGCAGGTTGCGGCGGACTTGAGGTATGTTTCGCTCGTATTCTTCTGATTGAAGTTATGCGTATGACCAAGTGCGGCTTTTATGACATATCCGCAGATGGTGCAGGTCTGAGGAGTCGTTTCGGTTGCCGGCGCGCCGGGGGTATGTGCCGCTACGTCCTTTTTATCTCCGCAGACGGAGCATTCGTGCCAATGTTTGTTCTTGTCTTTCGACCACTCGGTCTTGTAGTTATGTGCCGCGAGGTCGCCATACTTCTGACCGCAGATGGTGCAGGTTGCTTTGTCCTTGCAGGTTGCC
>FR892189.1:73974-77682 GCA_000433115.1 Ruminococcus sp. CAG:382 | reverse complement strand
CAAACAGAAAACATCCCCAAGACTTTTTACTGTCTTGGGGCTGCATATGACTATATGCTTATCCTTGTTCTTTTATATACATTTCAAACTGCTCCCGCATAGCTTGCAGGCGTTTGGTCACGGCGCTGTGCGTCTTATAGCCGAGCGCCTCTGTAATTTCCTTCTGCGTTTTGCCGTTTTCCCGCATGATGAAAATCGCACGGCCATCCTCCGACGGCATGGCAAGAAATCCGTTTCGCAGTTCCGCATAGGCTTCTTCCGTGCTTTCGGCGGAAGAAAAGAAACCAGCGGCACTTTCAACGGCATCTCTGTCGCTTTCCATCACTTCTTCAAGCGACAATGCCGCACCGAGCTGCGTATCGGAAAAAGTTGATTTTGTCGTAATTTTCGCACACGGAATCGTTAAAATCCTCGTGCGCCGTAAGTTTTGTATCACCCTTATGGAGTGCCGCAAAGATTTCCGGCGTTTTCTGTGCCGTCATCAGTGCGTTGATCATCTCTTCCGTGAAAAGCCCGGCAAGTTTGTCCACAACATCTTCGATTTCTTCGTCGGTCAATTCCTCCGGCATTTTTCCGTGCGCCTTTGCACAGGCTCTGAGTCCGGCTTAGAGCGGCTCCTGCAGGTCGAAAAAGAATTTGTCAACAGAGGCTTTGAATTGTTTCTCATCGCCCATAATTTCGGCAACCATATCCGCAATGTACGCCGCGTCGCCTTCTTTCAGACAGCTTGGCGGATAGTTTTTCGAGAAATTTCTCATCGAGCGCTTGTTGCCCGTTTCGGGAAGTAGCTTCAGCCATGACTGCGCAAAAAACTTTTTCGCCTTGGCATAAATCCGAAGTTGTGCGGGCGTATATTTTTGTCATCAAAGGCAGGGATGTTTCCGGTAAAATCATGCGTTTCATGGTACGCCTGAAGCGCATCCCGCGTCTTTTTGTCGTATGGCATGGCAAGTCCTCCGTAGTGATTTTTCTTTCTGAATTAATTATACCATTTTTCGACCGTTTTTCAAGGGCGAAAAGTGTAGACAAAAACACGCAGAGTTCATTTCTGAATTCTGCGTGTTTTTGTTTACACTCTCAATCGGCAGATTCAGATGGATGCTTAAAAACATCCTTATGAGAATTTGCCTTTAGGGCTTGCTTTTTCGGTGCAAATGATATATAATGTTATGTAATAATACCAAGGGGGTCAAGACAGTGAAAGACAACGCATCCAAAACAATCATGTTCAGCGTCCGCGATCAGGAGGAAATCCTCATGCGCCAGACATTACAGGGTGTCTATAACTCGCTGAAGGAAAAGGGATATAATCCCATAAATCAGATAGTGGGCTATATTCTCTCCGAGGACCCCACATATATCACCAACTACAACAACGCAAGAGCCGAGATACGAAAAATAGACCGCGACAAGCTGTTGCATTCGATGGTCTCAAAATATCTTGAGCTTTAAGCGTACCGTTTTACAGTAATTTTACGGAGGATAACACATGGCAGAAAAAGTTTTGATGTATAAAGGAAAGCCCCTCGTGCGACAGGGACAGTTCGTGTTTTACGGCTTCCCCGACGATAAGGCGATTTTATTCATGAATATTGTCGAAAGCAAGAAGGAAGGCGACCTCGACATCGCGACCAAGGTTCTCGTTCAGATACAGTCAACGGACGATAACGTCAGTTTCAACCAGAAGGTCATCAAGCAGTGCGAAAAGAACACCTTCTATGATGCATTTGAAATAGGGACAATATGGCTTGAACGCGAGTTGAAGAAATAAGGAGCAAATTCGTATGAAATTCCGTTATCTCGGTACTGCAGCATCCGAAGGCTGGCCCGCATTGTTTTGCAACTGCGAATATTGCCTCAAAGCGAAAAAGCTCGGCGGAAAGAACCTGCGCACACGATCTCAGGCGATCGTAAATGATGATATGCTCATCGATTTCCCCGGCGATACATTTGCACATATGCTGGCGACCGGCATGGATTTTTCAAAGGTACGCTGGTGTCTCGTAACGCATTCTCACTGCGACCATTTCGTGCCGATCGACCTTTGCTTTCATGCAGAAGGATGTTATGCACACAATATGACCGAAAAACAGCTCACCGTAATCGGAAACGAGGCGGTCAAAGCTCATTTTGACAGGGACAATCCTTCCTACGGCGAAGGCAACGGCGCAACCGCGATGGAAGTCATTCCGCTTTATCAGCCAAGACAGTACGGCAAATATACCGTGACGGCGCTCCGTGCAAACCATATGCCGAGCGAAGAAGCACACATATACATTATCTCCGACGGCGAAAAAACAATGCTTTATCTGCACGACACAGGTCTGCTGTTCGATGAGGCATGGGATTATCTCATAAAAAGCAATACTAAAGCCGATTTTGTCAGCTATGACTGCACATTTGTCGCGCTTCCGTCCGGCGGAGGACATATGGGGCTTGATTCCTGCACGGTAACACGTGACCGTTTCCTCAAGGAAGGAATCATTGACAACCACACTATAAATTGCATCAACCATTTCTCGCACAATGGAATGCTCGTTCACGACGAGCTTGTTCCGGTTGCGGAAAAGCTCGGTTTTCTCACCGCATACGACGGTATGGAAATTGAATTTTAACAAAAAAGCGCAGGGAGTCGAAAAATTTCGACTCCCTCATTGTTTTTTATAATATTACTGCGAATACTATATCAACGCTTATTTCATGGAATGTTCGGCGTTCTCGATCATCTTCTTAGACATGACACCCATACGATCATCAGTCAGACTATCGCAGGAAGTGCCTCGCGCCTCAGCCTTTTTTCGAAGCTTGCTCATAACGCGTTTGGTGTTTTTGCCTGTAAATATCTTTATTTTCAGCTCACAGATATCGTCATTCGTCACAGTGACATATATTCTGTCAATATACCGATCAACAAAATCCTTGGAAATGATCCCGCTTTCCGCATCCCTCTTTGCCGTTTCAAGCGTTTCTTTAATCACGTTCATATGACGGCGATATTCATTTTCCGAAAGCAGTTCTTCTTCAAGTGTACGTATTGTTTCCTCGGCATCGGAAATTTCTTCGTCGCATGCCGTCTGCAACTCTTTGAAGCGCTCAATACTCACCGCGTTTGCGGCATACAGTTCAAGAAGACTCTCGCTTTTACGCCTGGCTTTGTTGATTATCTCACGCTGCACCGCAATTTCACGTCCGACAGTACCTTTTCCGTCAAGCGTTTTATAGATTTCATAGTACTCATTGAGGAGAGCTTCAACATCTGCGCGCGTGTCCCGGAAAACATCGAACAGAATCGGTTTTATCTCGTCCTCATAAATCGAAAAGGACGGGCAAGATGTTTTACCGTTATTGATTTTTCCGGAGCAAACCCATCTGGAGTTGATATTTCCGTCCTTTGATTTCGATTCACGGCGATAATACGGTTTGCCGCAATGACTGCACCACAGCTTTCCGGTAAGAAGATTGGCGTGATTGCAGATTCCCTGACGGTTTCGGACATCCTCACTGCGGCGACGAAGAATATCGTTCGCCTTGTCCCACAGCTCTTCGGAAATGATCGCAGGAACGATTTCGCCGGTTTCATCCTTGAACATCACCCATTCTTCTGGCGGAAGAAATTTCTGTTTTTTTGTAAACATATCAACGACCTTGACCTTGTTACCGACATAGTAGCCCTTATATTTCGGGTTGGAGATTATGCCGGACAGCGTC
>FR892189.1:56973-73957 GCA_000433115.1 Ruminococcus sp. CAG:382 | reverse complement strand
AGCGTCGTGTGCGCGATTTTTTTACCGTTGTAGTTTCGATATCCCATAGCGTAAAAGATATCCTCAAGCTGCTTCAGACTGTATTCATCAGTGGCATAGCGCCGATAAAGCTCGCGTACCATCGGTGCTTGTTCTTCGTCTATGACAAGTCGTTTGTCGTCTTTTCTGTAACCGAAGATGCGGCTGTTTCCAAGTACGACCTTTGATTTTATTGCCTGCTGATGTCCGAATTTCACACGCGATGAAAGCTTGCGAAGCTCATCCTGTGCAATCGATGACATTATTGTGAGTCGCAGCTCCGCGTCTTCGTCAAGTGTGTTTATATTGTCATTCTGAAAAAACACCCCTACTCCAAGCCTCAATAACTCACGTGTGTATTGCAGAGAATCCAGTGTATTCCTTGCGAAACGTGAGATCTCTTTTGTAATGACAAGATCAAACAGCCCTTCCCTGGCATCGGCAATCATTTCATTGAAGTGCGCGCGCTTTTTCGTTGAGATCCCGGAAATGCCTTCATCCACATATCCGGGTAAATATGTCCATGCCGTCACCTTCCTGATAAAATCTTCGTAATAAGCAACCTGGTTGTCAAGCGAATTGAGCTGTTCATCTGTGTCAGACGATACACGGGCATAAAATGTCACACGAAGAGGTATGCCATAAATAGATTGTGTCCTCATCATTGCACGTGTTTGCTGTATATCCATGCCTTATTCCCCCACAGCTTCATAATTACAATTTGTGTAACAGTATTATACCATGCCAGAATGTCGAAAACAAGCAAATCGGAAAATGCATCCAAGGGAAATCATGTATTATTTTTGCAGTAAAAGACAAAAAGCACGGACGCGCCGTGCCTTTCCATAGATCTTCTCACTTCATAGGAAATACCGAAAAATAATCGCGCAAAGCATCCATACCGCTTATTCCGGTATCGATCACCTGAAAAAGTCTGACACTATCGTCAGTATATCCGCAAATGACAACCGTATATTGTGCTGCAGGGTCAAGCGTGGCGTCTCCGATCACAGTCAGCACATACGGAAAAGTATTTCCGTCGCCATACAGATCAAAACCTTTGTCAGCCAGACTCGTTATATTTATACCGCTCATCCCAACGATTTTTTTAATTGTGCCGAGCCATCCGAGCGGATTGATTGTACAGAAGATAATATCGTCAACAGTACCTTTGAACAGACGCCCGTTCACTCCTGCTTCGTTCTCCTTACCGTCGTGATATCCTCCAAGAGAAACAAGTGCACAATCGGCATTCGTCGCCTCTGCGAACGTCTTTCCGACAAGGCGTGCAGTTTCTTCGAGAGTCATGTCTTTTGTCACATACATCAGAGAACCCGTTTCATTCTTCAATGAACTTTGCAATGCTCTGTTCATCACGTTTATTACCTGTTTGCCGTCCGATTCTCCTGCATACCATTTCATACACTCGTTTCCGACTGGAACGATAAGGTTTTCCCACCCCAAATAAGTCAATGGTGCGCTGAACCCGCCACTGATCATTTCCATGATCTCGCTGTAACCGTCACCCGCTTCCGTATCCGAAGAAGGCAGCAGCAATTGCCGATTGCTTCCGGGAAGCAGCCGTTGTCCGTCCGCGCTCGATATAAACTCCATAAATTTGAGTGCATCTTCAAGCTTTTGCTCGTTGCCATGCTTCTCAAGTTCGGAACTCAAGCCGTAATAGCAGGCTGTATTGAGAATATATCTGTTGCTTGAACCGTCCCGGCTGAACCACGGCAAAATGCCGTAACTGTCACCGCTTCCATCCTCGTTCTGCGAGAGGCGAAAGCCTTCTCCGGTTATCAAAAACGCCGTAAAGCCTTCTGTAAATGCAGCATATGCAGCTTCAGTCGTCTCAGAGTACCGATCGCCGTTGATTATTCCGATATCTATCCATTCCTGCATATATTCTATTGTGCTTCTCAACGCATCGTCCGCCGTGACCTGTCCGGCAAGAAAACTCTCTTCCCAGTCAAGTCCTGCGGGAGTTCTGAGGAATACAGTATCACCGAGAGCGAAAAGATACCGGAATGCGCTTTCGGCGGAATCAAGAACAGTAACCGACAAATTGAGCGCCGAACCATTGATTGTTTCTGCCAGACTCCTGAGTTCATCGTAATTTTTAGGTACTGACCAGCCCCGTTTTTCAAACAGCGTTTTATTATAATAAATGCCGTTTACAGCGTAGTTGCACGGAAGCATATAGAGCGCGCCGTCTATATTGCATTCCTGCAAGCGGGACGCAGAATAATCCGTGCTGAAATCATAACCGGACAAGTCGATAAGATATTTTTTCTGAAGCTCCGCATCGGGCAGAACATCCTGTGTGCATATATCAGGTATATCGCCCGACTCAAAAAGCCGATTCAGATATTCCGTCGCATTCTTCCCCTTGTAACTTATGAATTCCAGGTTTATTTCCGGATACCTCTTTTTGAACTCCTTTTCGAATTCCGTATAGTCCCTGTTACCGGTGATAATCGTAAGCGGCTCGTGAGGTGCATCCTGCTTTGTATCGCCGCAGCTGTTCAAGCTGATGCATATGAAAATTGCCGAAAATAACATTGCAAGTACTTTTTTGCTTTTCATATCAAACAAACATCCTCCATCTTTCAGTTTTACGGAGTGTCCGGAACGCATATTCCGCATCACATAATCGGTTTATTTTTGCGGTATTTCAGTAATGCCGATATCATTTTCTTGCCGTTTATCGGTTTTGACAAATGCTCGTTCATTCCGGCTGCCGATGTCTTTTTCACATCCTCATCAAAAGCGTTAGCTGTCATCGCCACAATCGGCACTGTCGCCGCATCCGTACGCGGGAGCTTGCGGATCTTCCTTGTTGCTTCCAATCCGTCCATAACAGGCATCATGACGTCCATTAAAATGACATCAATACTGTTGATCTCAGAATTCTCGAAAATTTCAAGAGCCTCTTTACCGTTATTTGCGATCAGAATCTTTGCTTCCACTTTTGACAGCAAATGCTCCGCAATGTTACGGTTCATTTGATTATCGTCGCAAAGCAAAACCGTCATTCCCTTCATAGCATGAGGAGGAATCTGTTTGAATTCCGTTTCTTCAGCGGTCGTCACAGCATTTTCGCTTACACGGAAAGGCAAAGTGACAGTAAAACAGCTTCCTTCGCCCAACTTGCTTGATATGTCGATCGCACCGCCCATTTTGTCCACAAGCTTTTTGACGATCGACATTCCGAGCCCTGTACCATTGCAATCAGAACGATTGCTGCTGTCAGACTGCCAATATGGCTCAAATATATGCTTGCAGTCCTCTTCGCTCATGCCGATCCCTGAATCTGAAATCACAAAGCGGAAGTTTGCGACAGCGTTTTCGCACGAAATCTCCTTCACTTCGAATGTCACACTGCCGCCGTCAGGCGTAAATTTCACAGAGTTGCCCAAAATATTTATAAGCAACTTTCGCAGATAAAGCTCCCAACCGATAAGATACGGATGCTGGAATCCTACGCCTTCATATGTAAACACGATGTTACGTTGTTTTGCAAATCCGTAAGCAATCGAACAGCACGCCGCCATAACCGTACGCAGATCAAACGCCTGTTCATCCGGTGTTGCCCTGTTGCTTTCAAGACGGCTCATATCCAAAACATCGTTGATGAGGGCGGTCAGATGATCCGACGCCGAATGGATATCCACAAGGCAATTCTTCATCTCGTCGCTTAGTTGCGAACTCTCTTCTTCAGCCCTCTCCACCATCCCGAGAATCGCGTTGAGAGGCGTTCTCAAATCATGAGACATATGCGAAAGAAACTCACTTTTGGCGTTATTGGCGCTTTCAGCTTGCTCTGCAGCGCTTTTCAGTTCGGTGTTCAGTTGCCGTTGCTGCTGTACGCGCTGTCTCATATTTACCGCAAAAATAAAGCACCCGATTATAATTGCGGCTATCGTTATACCGATCACGATCATAACAACACTTTTACCGAGCATTGCTCCGTATAAATGCTCTGTGCTGCTGTTAAGACTTTCGGATGGTATGATCAGTATTACAGCCCATTTCATCGCCTTAACCGGAATCATTGAGACAAAATAATTTGCGTTCTTGTATTCGAATTCAAAGCTTTCGCTAGAGGCATATTTAAGACTGTCTTTAAGCTCTTCGAGCGTTCGTCCGCGCAAGAAGCCGACATCTTCAAGCGCTCTCATAATGTTAGCGGCTTTGCTGAGTATACCGTCGTTATCCTTTCGGAATATACACCAGCCGTCCAAGCGTGTCACGAACATATCTGCCTTACCGCTATAAGCCGAGGAGTAAAACATGGCATTATACACGGTCGGAGGCACAGCCATCAAAGTATGTGTGAGCATTGTACCGTCATCCATAACCACCGGAGTTTTCAGACGGTTCAGGAAAAGCAAACATTCTTTTTGTGAATCAAAATCAACAGTAGAAAGAACAACCTGACGGTCTTCGGCGTCTTTTTTCAGAAGCGAAACGTTCCCGAATAATCCGGCGGTACCGTTTGAACGATAATACCGCGCTTCCGAATCTATTGCGACAAAGCTGTACGGATGTTTCGTAATCGCGCTTTCCGCTTCCGCAAGAAGAGTTGTCAAATCATCCTTGTTTTTCGCAGAATTGATATGTGCAAAAGCCGAATCGGAGACATCCCAAGAGTATTCGCATACAGAATTTATCGTATTGGCGATCTGCTCGGAAATCTCATTAAGGTTTTTGCGGCGCTCTTCATAAAGCTGTTCTTCCATAGAACGGAAATACGAAAAAGCGACACCTACAAAAGCCGTAAACAGAAAAACGATCAGCGCAATTCCTATCGCGATTGATAAATGAATACGTCCTTTTTTCATAATCCCACACCGCATTTCAATTTGAAGGACAAGCTGATTGTGCCTTATAATCCATAAACTTCTGCTGAATTTCCTTTTTGCTCTTTGCACGTATCAGGATTTCTTCACCGTTTTGAAGAAGAAAGCTGTTGTTGGCTTCGCTTATGTAATTCATATTCACCAGATAGCTTTGATGACAACGAAGGAAGCGGGGGTCTTTCAGTTCTTCTTCCACCTCTGTCAGCTTCTTGTATATATTGTACTCGCGCCCGTCCGAACGATGTATAGTACACTTATTATTACTGCTTTCGACATACATGATGTCGTTATAAGGAATATAGACATATTGCGCCTTTTGATTTATCTTATAGCTGTTACACTGATATTCGGGTAAATAGCGGTCCAATGTACGCCTGATATCCTTAAGGCTGTACGGTTTGAGAATATATCCTGATGCATATACATCATAGCTCTCTAACGCATAATCGGCAGATACTGTGCAAAATATGATCTTTCCCTTATATTGAATCCCCCGAAGCTTCTGAGCAATGCTCAGACCGAAGGAATCGCGCATGAACAAATCAAGGAAAATGATATCATACTCTATCTCTTCCATGACATCGTAGTAAAGGCTTATCCCCCGATCGTACAGGGTAAATTCACAGCTTATGGAAGTACCCGAGAAATACTTCTTCAGCAGTGATTGAAGGAAATTCCGTTCAAGTTCATTATCATCGCAAATCGCCAAACGCATATTCAGGTCACCCCCCTTTCATGACAATGGACAGCTGCGCTTTACCGGATCGCGTACAGTTCGTCCTCGACAATATTTTCAAGATGAATAGGATCAACATCGTTGTCATTAAGCCTGGTGGACAATGATTTCAACCATGTAAGGTCGTCCGAGATGTCATTTACACAGCACTGAATTTCCAACACACCGTTTGAGAGAGAGCAGGCACAAATACCATATGCAGTATTCTTGTCGCTGTTTTTGTCAGGAGACACATCGTTATTTCTGATTACAACATAGTTTGCCATTTTGAATTACTTCCTACTCTTTTATAATATTCGGAAACTCGCTTTGCGAAACGGTTAATTTCGTAAAACTCATTTTCTGTATGATATTATAACAGGTTCGGCAATAAAATGCGACAAATTATGATTTCGGCGATGATATTGAAGAAATCGGTCAGGTGAACACCTTAAATATGTCAAACAAAGACGCTTAATTGCTGTTTTTCAGGTTATGAATCGCCCGAAGTACGCATTTATATTCATTCGCCAAGCGCCGCAGAGAGGACTTTGTCGGAAGAGACCCTTCGCGTAGCTTTTCGCAAATAGTTGCTGTAGTGTCACCCAGTCTCTTGAATCCGAAATTGTAGCTGATGCCTTTCAAAGTATGCGCAGCACGAAAGGCTCCTTCTCTATCGTTTTTTTCCAGGCTTTGCAGCAGTTCGAAATATGAGGGGTCTTCATCAAAAGCGAGTGCAAACGTTTTCACAATATCGATATCTTCCAGGCGCTCGATAATGTCAGACAGGTCTCCACCAACCGCCTCGTAAAATTCTTCGATTGTCATTTTTGATGCAGTTGCTTTTCTCATACAATAACCATCCTTTCAAAACGCAATAGCAATTGCTTTTGCACCCAATAATTCTTCGGTCGTATCCTTTTTCTGGTGTGTCAAATACACTCCCGAATAAGTATTATAACATTTTAAAGGTAAAAATTCAATATGTCGAAAGCGATTTTCACAATATTTTACACAAAAAACAAAGCAAAACCGTCATCTGTGCCATTTGGGCATCGGATTTACTCAGAAAAGCATGTATCGCTAAGCATACAGTAAAATAAAGCGGAAAACTTACCGTTTTCCGCTTCATTGCATCGCCCTCCGCAACAGACATTCAGATCTTCGCAAGGAAATTTTTTCCGTCATACGATTGAATTCTTTTTCGGTAATCACTGCTTTTTCAAAAAGATAACGGTTAAAATAGCTGAGCCAAAGGTCCTCCGCCAGCAGCTTTTCTTGCATTTCATCCGCCGATTTCTGAGACAATGAACATCTACGCCTTCCCTTCAGACTCATTTTCAATGGTATATTTGACCGACTTTATGCAGATTATTCAGGAGCACGAATAGACATTATGAGCACAGAAAAACTGTTGACTTTCGCTCGCGATTCTGCTATTATGATAAAAATACAAATGTGAAGCTCATTCATCTTTTTCAGCTGACAGTAAGCGCGTACTTATATGTAATAAACCGCATATGCTCTCTGCCGGTTCTGCTTTTTCTGCTGCACACTTTTGTTCGTGCGGGTGTCATGATGTTGACCATCTGTCCGCCGATAGAACCTGCCTGCTTTGCAGTGAGATCGCCGTTATAACCCTGCTTGAGGTTAACGCCGACATCGCTTGCGGCTTCCATCTTAAACTTATTGAGAGCTTCTTTTGCTTCGGGAACAAGAGACTTGTTAGACATTGTATTTTTCTCCTCTATGATTTTGATTTTATCTTCAAAGGCTTTTGCCTCGACACTATTATGCTTCAAACCGTAATATATATTAATGTTAATTTTTTCCAAACGGAGGGTATATAAATGATTTATGAATTGCAAAGCAAAATTATGAAGCTCAAACGCGAAAAGGATGTCTGTATCCTTGCACACAGCTATCAGGGCCATGAGATTCTCGAAATAGCCGATTATGTAGGCGACTCATATCAGCTTGCCGTCAAAGCTGCCGAAGCTCCGCAGTCGACACTGCTCATGTGCGGTGTGCGCTTCATGGCAGAAACCTGCAAAATTCTTTCTCCGTCACGCAGGGTTCTTCTGGCTCACCCTGAAGCCGGCTGTCCTATGGCTGAACAGATGGACAAAGAACTTATCGAAGGCGTCAAGGCTGCAAATCCCGGTTACGCTGTCGTATGTTATATCAACACAACAGCAGAGCTGAAAACCGTTTGTGATGTCTGTGTGACATCTTCGTCTGCGGTAAAAATCGTCCGAAATATGCCTCAGAAGAACATACTCTTCATTCCCGACTGCAACCTCGGTTCATATGTGCAAAAGCAGGTACCCGAAAAGAACCTCATGCTTCTTCACGGAGGCTGCCCCATTCATGCATCCGTAAATGCAAAAGAAGCTGCCGAAGCCAAGGCAAAGCACCCCGGTGCAGAGCTGCTCGTACACCCCGAATGCACACCCGATGTAATTGAATATGCAGATTTCGTCGGCTCGACAAGCGCAATCATGAAACATGCAATTACAAGTGAATGCAGGGAGTTCATAATCGGCACGGAACTTTCGATCGTCGAACACCTGCAGTACGAATGCCCCGATAAGAATTTCTATCCGCTTTCAAGCAAGCTTATCTGCAAGAACATGAAGCTGACAACGCTCACTGACGTATATAATGCCGTTGCAGGTAAAGGAGGAGATGAGATCATTCTCTCCGATGAAACGATGGTCAGGGCAAAGCATTGCCTCGACGAGATGATACGCCTTGGATAACCGTGTACTTGTCGCCCTGAGCGGTGGCGTCGACAGCGCGGTTTGCACCGTATTGCTGAAACAAAGCGGATTTGAGCCGTGCGGAATACACTTCGTCATGCACGGAGCGGACAGTGATGCGGATTCGGCGGCGGAAGCGGCAAGGCGTATGGAAATACCGTTGCAGGTGCTCAACCTTACCGACGAGTTTGACAAAACCGTCATCAGATATTTCGTTGACGCATATAAAAGCGGTCTCACGCCGAATCCCTGCGTCTTCTGCAACAGAAACATGAAATTTGCACATCTTTTCGCCACCGCAGATAAAGAAGGCATTGATAAGGTCGCAACCGGACACTATGCCCGCATAGAAAAATGCGGCGCTGAATACCTGCTCAAAAAATCACTTAACGCCGCAAAGGATCAGAGCTATGTTCTTTATTCCCTGCGTCGTGAATGGCTGAGTCGTCTTATGTTTCCGCTCGGAACGCTCACAAAAGACGAGGTACGCGAGCTGGCACACGGCGAAGCTCTCCCGAACGCGGACAAACCTGACAGTCAGGATATATGCTTTATCCCCGACGGTAATTATACTTCGTTTATCGAAGCCCGCTGCGGTCATGTCAAGGAAAGCGGCAATTTCCTTGACATGAAAGGAAATGTCATCGGTCGGCATGACGGAATCCTGAATTACACGATAGGTCAGCGACGTGGTCTTAAAACCGGATTCGGCGAACGGTTGTATGTGATTTCCAAAAACTCCGCTGACAACACCGTCACACTCGGCCACAACAGCGATCTGTTCGGCAAACGCCTTTCCGCCTCATCCGTAAACATTCTTGTCGGCAATACTTTGCCCGAATCAATGCGCGTATGTGCAAAAGTCAGGTACAGTATGAAAGAACAGCCGGCAACGGTGTTTTTCGAAGGAAATAAAAGAATGACCGTCGAATTCGATGAACCGCAGCGTGCATTCACTTCCGGGCAGTCGGTCGTGCTCTACGACGGCGACACCGTAATCGGCGGCGGCATTATTGAGTAGTGCCGATTGACGTCAAGCGATCATAATTCATGTTTTTCGACATTGCACTGCGTATTTTGACGTTTTGCTCACGTCTGAAGAAACCGGGCGTTTCAATCCTATCAAAAATAACAAAAAAAGCGGCTAAAAGTATTGACAAACTGTTTCTCCTGTGTTATATTAATGTTAGCATGCAGTGTTAACTGCAAAAAATACTTAAGGAGACCAGTTTTATGAAAAGAACCCTGTCCCTCGTTCTTGCCGTAATGCTTGTTTTTGCCTGCTTCGCAGCATTCGCAGTAAACAGCAGCGCGGCTTCCTATGTCACTGACGGTCTTGTCGCAAACTACGACGCTTCAAAGATTGCCAACGGTGAAACAACTTGGACCGACGATTCCGGCAACGGCAATGATATCGTCGATATGCCCAACACCGATACCTGCTTCTTCAAAGACGGCGGTTATCACCTTGATTCCGTTAGAATTGACCTGCCCGACGCAATCGATACCGTTATGGGCGGCGAAGAATTCACTGTTGAAATGCATCTTCACGATGTCGTTTCCCTTGCAACCAGCTTCAACACCTTCATCAACTGCCCGAGCGACGATTTCTCGCTTTTCCGCAGAGTGAACAATGACAATCTTGAAATCAAGCTTCATCCGAACGCAAGACCTATGGTTGCAGACGGTCTCAACCTTCTTCAGGATTCCACTGTTACAGTAACCTTCAAGGTCGGCGAAAAGTCCTGCCTGTATGTCAACGGTGAGCTTGTTTCCGAAGCAGACGCAAGCACCGCAAAACTCGCAAACACATCCGGCATGTTCTTCGGTCACGACGACGCATCCAGAAACTTCACCGCTGTTTTCAAGGCAATGCGTTTCTACAGCAAGGCTCTCAGTGCTGACGAAGTCAAAGCAAACTACGCTGTTGACACCGCAAGCGAATCTGTTACTCCCGTTGAACCTTCTCAGCCCGACACACCTGTTGTTCCCGAAAAGCCCACCACAAAGGGCGAAAACCTCCTCGCAGGTCTCAAGTACACATCCGACGGCGTTGTCAGGAACGGCGGATACAGCGATTACGCTGATGAAAACACCTGCAAATACCTTCTCACCGACGGCACATGGAGTGCAAGAGGCGACGAAGACGGCATAATCGGCGGCTATGACACCAAGGGCGTCACATCTTTCGTTTTCGATCTCGGCAAAAAGACCGCTATCGCCGGATTCAAATGCGACGGCTTCTCCAACGACAGCTGGGGTATTTCCGTTCCCAATTCCGTTGAATTCCTCGTTTCCGATGACGGCGAAAACTACACCTCTGTCGGCGTGGTCACAGCTTCCGAAGGTCAGGATGTCGGCAACGGCTCATGGCTGAAATATGACTTCTCACTTGAAAAGGCAGTTTCCGGTAAATTCATAAAGGTTGTTTATACCTCCGCTGCATTCACATGGCTTTCCGAAATCGAGGCTTATGCGGCAGGTACCTCCGATCCCACCTCCAAGCCCGAAACTCCCGTAACTGCCGACAACGGCATCGTTGCTCTCGCAGTAATTGCTTCCATCGCGGTTGCAGGCGCAGTTGTCATCAAAAAATCCAGATAAGCTCATTTAACAGCTTAATTTTATGGAGCAGAAGTTTTCGCTTCTGCTCCATGTTTTTAAGTCGGTTTCAGGTTCGGCAATATAATAAGCTTATCAAAAGCAAGGAGAATTGTATGCTGGTAAATACATATACATTCAGGCGAATCGAAAAAAAATATCTTCTGAACCGAGAAACATTCAACGCTTTCTTTTTTGGCATACGCAACCGTATTGTCGGCGATGAATACGGCAAAAGCACTATTTGCAGCGCTTACCTCGATACACCGGATTACAGGCTGATAAGAACATCTCTCGATGCTGAGGACTACAAAGAAAAGCTGCGTCTCAGAAGCTATGGAAAAGCAGCCGAAAACGGCACAGTGTTCCTTGAAATCAAAAAGAAATGCGGCGGCGTCGTTTACAAACGGCGTGTTTCTACGCAATACACTTCGGCTATCGACTATATTACAAACGGAGTAGCGCTTCCGGATTCTCAGATACAACGCGAGATCGACTATGCAATGTCTTTTTACGGCAGACCGCGCCCCATGTCAGTGATATGTTATGAGCGTGAAGCGTTCTTTGTCTCGGAACTTCCCGCACTGCGAATCACATTCGATACAAACGTCAGATGCCGCCTTGATTCCACCGCGCTTACCGATCCGCCCGACGGTACGCTTCTGCTTCCGGATGACACTGTCATAATGGAGATCAAAACAGACGGCGCAATGCCTCTATGGCTGACCAACAGACTTGACTGCTGTGGAATTATACCTCATTCTTTTTCGAAGTACGGCACGGCATACCGACAGCTTATTGCAAACAAACGAACCCCATTTTAAGGAGAAACCGACATGTCTGACATCTTCACATCTATAATCGACGAAACACTCACGGCTCAAGTCTATCTCATATGTATCGCCGCGGCGCTCGCCTGCGGACTGATAACGGCATTCGCAGCCCTATACAAATCGCGGATCTCCAAGGGATTTTTCATATCACTTGTCCTCCTCCCCGTCATTGTTGCCACTGTGATAACAATGGTGAACGGGAATATCGGTACCGGTGTCGCAGTTATGGGGGCCTTCTCGCTCGTACGTTTCCGCTCAGCTGCCGGAAAAGCCAAGGACATCGTCTTAATATTCATTGCAATGTCCGCAGGTCTTGCCTGCGCCGCAGGATATGTTGTCATTGCGCTGATGTTTACGGCACTTGTCTGTGCAATAATGCTTGTACTTTCAACCTTCACGTTCCGGAACGAGCGCACACTTGATTTGAAGATCACCGTTCCCGAATCGCTGAACTACTGCGACGCATTCAATGATCTTTTTGAAAAATACACGAGCGAATGCCGCTTTGTCGGTGCAAAAACAACGGCAATGGGCAGTCTTTATCGGCTTTCCTACAATGTACGGCTGAAAAACAGTGCCGCAATAAAGGAATTCATGGATGACATACGTTGCCGCAACGGTAATCTTGAAGTCATGATCTCCGAGTCGGTCGCCCCTGCCGACGAGCTTTAACTGCATAAATCAACAAAGCGGACAGACTTTTTGCGTCTGTCCGCTTTGCTTATTGATTGCAAAGAACCACGGAGATAATGCCCTCTGCAACAACTGAATCAATCAGTAATTCAAATGATATGGTAATTTTCACAGAAGCCCAAAAAGTACTCAATTTCGGCTCAGATGGAACGCCGTTTTAAAATCTAAGCGGAGCGTCGGTACTCTGCATCAAGCCGGAGGTTGTCACTCTGATTCTGTACGAATGGTGAACTCGTCCGGAAGATTGAAGATTTCTTTTTTTAAAAAGATCGGATAAAAATACTCATCATTCAATCTGTCAAACTCTAACCATTCGAATGTGTGTATATGCTTGCCTTCTGTCAGGGTAAAGCTGTTGCCCTTTTCCTGTAAATCTGTATCTGTTATGTCCATCAAAAAATAAATACACAGCTCATGATAACGAACGCCATCTGCATCTTCGGTAAAAAATGCTTGATTTAGCCACAATGGACGGTTAATCTTCAGAGTCACGCGAAGCTCTTCCCGAACCTCCCGTATCACAGCTTGCTCAGCCGTTTCGCCCATCTTAACCCTTCCGCCCGGAAGATAAAAGTATGGTGAACGTTCGTCGTGCATCGCCAGAATTCTATTTCCCGAAATTACCATTGCACATACTCTGTAATTAAACTTTTGGTTCTCCTGATTGAACGAAATATCCACACATTCCCCTCCTCAAATTATGTCGATATGAAAGCCTCACTCGACGAAACTCCTTCGCCGACGGGCGGTGAAAAGACGACCGCCGAATCTTAATTGACATGACCGGGTACTCACGTACCGTGCCCCATATTCCTTTCCGCAGACAGCACCCTTCGTGGTGCTTTTTGCGTGCGATTTTCCACTGCATTTATACTACATTTCGTGGTAAAAATGTAGTATAAAGCGAAAAACAAAGCACACAACGAACGGAAAACAAAAACTAAAACCTCTTGAAATCGCCGAGCTTTTCAGCAATTTCAAGAGGTTTTTAGATGGCGGAGAAGGAGAGATTTGAACTCTCGCGCCAGTTACCCGACCTACACCCTTAGCAGGGGCGCCTCTTCACCACTTGAGTACTTCTCCAAAAGGTGAACTGTTTTGAATATTCACTTAGCGCAGGCTCATCAAAGCAAGACAGCAGAAGATGAAATCAACTGCTTTGAAAAGATGGCGGAGAGAGTGGGATTCGAACCCACGGCACATTGCTGTGTCACTGGTTTTCAAGACCAGCTCCTTAAACCGCTCGGACATCTCTCCGAATGCTCCGCGACACCTGACCGCTGTTTCGTATGATATCATACTTTCGAACATTTGTCAATACCTTTTTTTGATTTGAGACAAAAAATCGTTTTCTCTGAATGCAAACCCTTTGCTACTGTTGCATTTACTTTGAGAATTTACGAAAATGAGCCGACTTTTTTCAAGACGGCTCATCAGTACTGATTTATCCGTTTTTATACGGCGGATTGTTCCTTAGCGGCTTTCTTTTTATAATAGTCATCTATCGCCGCTTTGACAGCCTCTTCGGCAAGAACAGAGCAATGTATTTTGGCAGGCGGCAGACCGTCAAGTGCTTCAACGACAGCCTTATTTGTCAGTTCGAGAGCCTGACTTATGGGCTTGCCCTTTATCATTTCCGTCGCCATTGAGCTTGCGGCAATTGCCGAGCCGCAACCGAATGTGTTGAATTTGATATCGGTTATGATATCATCCTTCACCTTTATATAAATCTTCATTATATCGCCGCATTTCGCATTGCCGACTTCACCGACCCCGTCGGCATCATCCATTTTACCGACGTTACGCGGATGCTGAAAATGATCCATTACTTTTTCGCTGTATGCCATGATTATTTATTTCCTTTCATTTCGTTTTCCTTGATATGTTCCCATACCGGAGACATATCCCTTAGCTTTGCAACAATTTCGGGGACGACCTTGATCAGATGCTCTGCATCTTCGTCTGTCACATCATCTGCAAGAGATATTCTCAGCGAACCGTGTGCGATCTCATGCGGCAAACCGAGTGCGAGAAGCACATGACTCGGATCGAGCGAACCGGATGTGCAGGCGGAGCCTGAGGATGCGGCAATACCGTTGAAATCAAGCAGAAGCAGAAGCGCTTCCCCTTCAACACCCTCAAAGCACATGCTTACATTACCGGGAACTCTTTTTTCCCTGCCACCGTTAACACGTGAACGCTCGATTTTCAAAAGCTCGTCGATTATATGGTCACGTATGCGCGAAAGTCTTGCGGCACGCTCATCCATAAGTGCGCAAGCTTCTTCAAGCGCCGCCGCCATGCCTGACGCAAGCGCAACTGATTCGGTACCGGCGCGTCTGCCGCGCTCCTGTGCGCCGCCTTCGATCAGATTTGTAAGTGTGACGCCCTTGCGGACATACAGAATACCGATACCCTTCGGTCCATGAAATTTATGTGCCGAAACGGACATCAGGTCAATACCGTCGGCAACAACGTTCACCGGAATATGCCCTACTGCCTGAACTGCGTCACAGTGGAACAGCGCACCTTTATCATGGCAAACCTTACTTATTTCACGTATCGGTTGAATAGTTCCGATCTCATTGTTTGCGTACATAACCGAAACAAGTGCCGTATCCGGTCGTATGGCAGCAGCAATGTCATCGGGTGAAACGTAGCCCTCGGAATCAACCGGAACAAGTGTATACTCAAAACCCTGTTTTTTCAGTGCATCAAGAGTATGAAGGATTGCATGATGCTCTATTACGGTGGAAACTATGTGTTTCTTGCCTTTTGCGGCAAGTGTCTGCGCCACACCCTTCAGTGCCCAGTTATCGGCTTCACTTCCGCCGGAAGTCAGATATATTTCTTGCGGAAGCGCGCCGATACAGTCCGCAATTGTCTTTCTCGCCTTATCAAGATGCTCTGCAGCTTTGACGCCTTCTGTATGAAGTGACGACGGGTTGCCGTAATAAAGATACGCTTCCGTCATTGCTTTCGCCGCAGCATCGCAAAGTCGCGTCGTTGCGGCATTGTCCATATATATTCTTTTGCTGAAAGCCTGTTTGTTATCAGCCATTGTATCAGCCCTTTCACTTAAACACTCGCTTAATCGTTTAATATTATACCACAAAAATCCCGTTTGTCAATAGGTATTATTATTTTTCTCCTGCCCTTCACCTCAAAAAACTTAAAAAAATCGAAAAAACCTATTGCATAATGTGCCGTGTTGTGCTATACTATACTTAGTATCAAGGAGTGGGTTGACGCCCACTCCGATTTTTATGATTATTACAGGTAACGATGCTTATGAAGAAAAATATTGCCGAGACTGTGCGCAGTCTTGTTGAAAAACCGCTTGGCGATGCCGGATTTTCACTTTGGAACGTCCGATACGAGAAGGAAGGTAAGGATTTTGTTCTGCTTGTTGAGGTTGACAGAGACGGCGGGGTCGATATGGATGCCTGCTCGGTTGCCAACGATATCGTCGAGCCGATTATTGATTCAGCCGACCCGATAGAAGGACCGTATTGTCTTGAGGTAGCGTCTGCCGGTATGTACCGTGAGCTTCTTAAACCCGAGCACTTCACCGCCGCAACCGCAATCAATGCGGAGGTCACACTCAAGACCTTCAAGCCCGTTGACGGCAAGAAGGAATTTTCGGGAAAGCTCGATGCCGCCGACGATGCTACCGTAACGGTATGCGGCACAGTAATTGATAAAAAGAACATTGCCAAGATGACGGCAACATTTGAATAACGGAGGAACTGCAGAAAAATGAACAAGGAATTTTTTGATGCGCTCGATGCCATCGAAAAGGAAAAAGGCATACCGAAGGAATATATGATAGAAAAGGTTGAAGCTGCTCTGCTCGCGGCGTTCAAGCGTGATAACAGCGGTCTTTCCAACTGCCGTGTCAGACTTGACCCCGAAAAAAAGGACTTCAAGTTCTATCGTGAGCTTACCGTCGTCGATGAGGTTCAGGACGATAAGACGGAAATCTCTCTTGAGGAAGCGCACAAAAAGTCAAGAAGATACTCTGTCGGTGATATATATGAAGTTGAAATCAAAACCAACAACTTCGGAAGAATAACAGCTCAGGCAGCAAAGGGCGTCATCATTCAGGGCATCCGCGAAGCGGAACGCGGAATGATGATCAAAGAATATGAGGAAAAGAAAGAGGAAATCGTCACCGCCGTTGTCGAAATGGTGGACCCACTCACACAGAACGCAGTTCTTGAGCTCGGAAAAAACCGTATGACGTTGTTCCGTGCGGAGCAGATCCCGGGTGAGACCCTCACTCCCGGTCAGCGTGTCAAAGTATTTGTCACAGAAGTAAAGAAATCGCTCAAAGGTCCGACCGTTTCCCTCTCACGTATACATCCGGGACTCATAAAGCGCCTGTTTGAGCTTGAAGTACCCGAGATCGCGGACGGAACGGTCGAAATCAAGGCAATCGCCCGCGAAGCCGGCAGCCGTACCAAAATGGCTGGTTTCCCAAGAGAGCACCAAAAT
>FR892189.1:50601-56956 GCA_000433115.1 Ruminococcus sp. CAG:382 | reverse complement strand
GACCCCAATATTGACCCTATCGGTACCTGCATAGGACCGAAGGGCGCACGTAAGAATAAAATAACCGAAGAAATCGGCAATGAGAAAATAGACATCATCAAGTATTCCGATGTCAGCGAGGAATTTATTGCTGCAGCACTTGCTCCCGCGTCTGTTATCTCGGTCTCACCGGTTGCCGACAACGACCGTATGTACCGTGTAATCGTGAATGACGACCAGCTCTCACTCGCAATCGGTAAGGAAGGTCAGAACGCACGACTTGCGGCTAAACTCACCGGTTTCAAAATCGATATAAAGCCGGCATCTGCCGAAAACAATGAAACCGAAGCAGATACCGCAAAAGATGAAGACACAATAATCACCGATGCTCACGAGGCGGAAGCAGCAGATGCCGCCGAAGCTCCTTTGGAATAACGGGAGGTGCGGCTATGCCGACAGCAAAAAGCCAACCGCTCAGAAAGTGTTTGGGCTGCAACGAAATGAAAGATAAGCGCTCGCTTCTCCGCATCGTCCGTGACAAGGACGGCAACGTGTTTTTCGATTCCACCGGAAAAGCGGCGGGACGAGGCGCATATATCTGCAAAAGCGTCGAATGCTTCAGAAAATGCCGTAAGGGCGGAAGACTCGAAAAAGCCTTCAAAACGAAGATCGACGATGAGATATATAATCAGCTTGAAACAAAGCTCACCGAAGGAACGGTGAATACTATTGGATAAAGCATTACAGTGCATAGGTCTGGCGAAGAAAGCCGGACGCCTTGCAACGGGCACGGAAAACGTGCTCGAAGCAGTCAGAAACGGAAAAGCAGTTGCGGTTCTCGCAGCAAGCGACGTTTCTGACAATACAGCAAAGCTGATACGTGACAAGACGGCATCATACAATGTGAAGCTCATCGTCACGGATCACACCCGTGCGGAGCTTGGAAATATATTGGGGAATGCGGCGTGTGCCTGTGTCGCCTTCACCGATAACGGCTTTGCTTCAATGTACCAACGGGCAACAGAACAACCGCGGAGGTAATACAGATGGCAGAAGAAAAGATTAGGATCAATTCCCTCGCAAAGGAACTCAATATGAAGGGCAAGGATCTGGTTGACCTGCTGAACGCTCACGGATTCGCCGTCAAAAGCACGATGACCGTACTCGACAGTCCGGAGCTTTCGGTGATATTCGAATATGTTACTCAGAACAACCAGACCGATATTCAGGCGTTCTTCAAGGTCTATGACGACAAGAAGGAGGCGAAGCGCAAAGCCGACGAGCAGGAAAAGGAACGCATCAAAGCCGAAAACAAGAAACAGCGCGATGCGATGAAGCCTAAAAAGCAGCAGAATCAACAGACGGCGTCAAACGACAAGCATGGCTCAACTCAGGGACAGCAGAAGCAGACGCAGCAAAATCAGCGCAAGCGTTCAATGGCTGACGTGCGCGTTGTCGATACGCGCGGTACAACATCGGTAAACGCCTCCAAATACGACGACAAACTTGATACGATCGTACCGGATGCCGACAAGCTCGACGGCAACACAAAGCAGAAAATAAAGAAGAAGAATAATCGCGGCGATTATCAGAACAAGGATAAACGTGACGGCTTTGACAAGCAGAAAAACGTTCCTCAGAAAAACAAGCCGAAGCCCGTTCAGCTTTGCATAACCGTACCCGACGAAATCACGGTTTCCGAGCTTGCAAGCCGTATGAAGATAACCGCCAGCGAGGTTATCAAAAAGCTCATGGCGATGGGCGTTATGGCAACGATTAACCAGACAGTCGACTTCGACACTGCTTACCTTGTCGCCGATGAATTCAAGATAAAAGTCGAAAAGGAAGTTGTCGTTTCCATTGAGGATAAGCTCTTTGCGGAAGCAGAGGAAGCCGACAAGCCCGAAGAACTTGTCGAAAGAGCGCCCGTTGTCGTTGTAATGGGTCACGTCGACCACGGTAAGACTTCACTTCTCGACGCAATCCGTCATACAAACGTCACAAAAGGCGAAGCAGGCGGCATAACACAGCACATCGGTGCATACCGCGTCCACGCTGCCGACCATGATATCACGTTCCTTGACACCCCCGGTCACGAAGCTTTCACGGCAATGCGTGCGAGAGGTGCAAACATCACCGATATCGCGGTTCTCGTCGTTGCTGCAGACGACGGTATCATGCCGCAGACAATCGAAGCAATCAACCACGCCAAAGCCGCAGGAGTATCTATAATCGTTGCAATAAACAAAATCGATAAGCCCGGCGCAGATCCCGAAAGAGTCAAGCAGGAACTTACAAAATACGACCTTCTTCCCGAAGAATGGGGCGGAGATACCATATGCGTACCTGTTTCCGCAGTGCGCGGCGACGGCATTGACAAGCTGCTTGAAATGATCACGTTGACCGCCGATGTCATGGAGCTTAAGGCCAATCCCTCAAAACCCGCAAAGGGCGTTGTTATAGAAGCAAAACTGGATAAGGGCAGAGGTGCAGTCGCCACAATACTTGTCCAGAACGGCACTCTGAAAAACGGTGATACGGTAATTGCCGGTACAGCTGTCGGACGTGTCAGAGCAATGACTGACGACAAAGGTAAACGCATCAACTCAGCCGGTCCTTCAGTGCCTGTCGAGATTACCGGACTTTCCGAAGTACCGGATGCCGGCGACATCTTCAACGCGGTCAAAGACGAGCGCATGGCAAGAGAGCTTGTCGAACAGCGTAAGCACGCGGCAAAGGAACAGCAGTTCAGCTCCGAAACGAAGGTCAGCCTTGATGATTTCTTCAAGCAGGCTGAAAGCGGAATGAAAACTCTGAATATCATAGTAAAAGCCGATGTTCAGGGTTCTGCCGAAGCTGTCAAGCAATCGCTCCTCAAGATTTCCAACGAAGAAGTCAAGGTCAATGTCATCCACACCGGTGTCGGCGGTATTATCGAAAGCGACGTCATGCTCGCTTCCGCTTCCAACGCCATCATCGTCGGCTTCAATGTACGTCCCGACAAAGTGGCAATGGATAAAGCTGCAGAGAGCAAGGTAGATATACGCACATACCGTATCATCTATGACTGCATAAACGAAATCGAAGCGGCAATCAAAGGTATGCTGGCACCCACATACAAGGAAGTCGTACAAGGCAGAGCCGAGGTTCGTCAGACCATTCACGTTCCGAACGTCGGCACAATCGCCGGCTCATATGTCACCGACGGTAAGGTCACCAGAAATTCCCTCATACGCATCATCCGTGACGGCGTCATCATCGCCGAAGATAAAATATCTTCGCTCAAGCGATTCAAGGACGATGTACGCGAAGTTGCTCAGTCATTTGAATGCGGTATCGGTCTTGAACGTTTCAACGATATCAAGGTCGGCGACGTATTTGAAGCATATATAATGGAGGAAGTTGCAAAATAATATGGCAGGATACAGACAGGAACAGCTCAACGAGCTGCTCATGTGCGAGCTTGCACAGATCTGCCGCGATGTAAAGGATCCGCGAGTCTCCGATTCGTTTGTTTCGGTAACCGGCGCCGACGTCGCAAAGGATCTGTCGGTCGCAAAAGTGTATTTCAGCGTCATGAACGGTGACCCCGCCGAGGTAAAAAAAGGGCTTGACAGCGCCAAGGGATATATCCGCTGCTGTCTTGCGGAACGCCTTAACCTCAGGCTCACTCCGAAGCTCGTGTTCATTCACGACGATTCGGGCGAAAAAGCCGTTCGAATTAATAAGATTCTCAAAGATATCAAGGACTGATTACCTAACATGGACATAACTTTCTCCGAAGCCGCCGAATACCTCAAAAGCCACGACAACTATGTACTTTTCACTCACGCAAGTGCGGACGGGGATACCCTCGGTTCCGCCTTCGCACTTGCGCTTATGCTTGCACAGCTCGGTAAAAAGGCAACAGTTTTCAACCCGGAACCCATTCCGGAAAGACTGAATTTCCTCAGCACGGAAAGCGGGCTTTCCGTGACGAACATCCTTCCCGACGGTGAGCATACGCTTGTAAGCGTGGATATCGCATCCGTTCCGATGCTCAGGGGAATGCAGACGGATGTTCTTGAATCACTGGTGTTTGACCTCTCGATCGACCACCATAAAATCAACACGATCCCCTGCAAACAGCGCCTGATTTTCGACAGCTATCCCGCAACCGGCGAGATTATAGCACAGCTTGGCGACACCATGGGTATTTCGCTAAGCAATGGAATTGCCTATCAGCTCTACGCCGCTATATCATCGGACAGCGGATGCTTCAGGTACTCGTCGACGCGCCCTGAAACGCACATCATAGCGGCAAAGCTTTTGAAAACCGGCATTGACTTCGCAAAGATAAACCGTCTGCTCTTTGAAAACAAGAGCAAAAGTCAGATTGCTCTCGAACAGTTCGCATATAATTCACTCGAATTTTATTACGGTGGCAAAGTGTGCGTCGTATCGCTTGACAAAATGCCGGATGGAGTCGCCGCCGACAGCGACGTTGACTGCATAAATCAGATACCGCGTCAGATCGCCGGCGTTGAAGTTTCAATGGTCATACGTCGCAAAGACGACGAGATCAAGGTTTCCCTACGTTCGAACGATTACTATGATGTCGCAGCGCTTGCCTCGTCTTTCGGCGGCGGCGGACATGTTCACGCGGCAGGCTGCCGTTTCCGCACAAGCATTGAGGACGCAAAAGCAAAGTTGCTGGATGAACTTGCAAATGAATTCAACAAGTATTAACGGTGTACTCAACCTGTACAAGCCGAAAGGCATAACCTCCCAGACCGCAGTCAGAGTAGCAAAGCGCATCTGCGGCGTCGAAAAAGCCGGTCACTGCGGAACTCTTGACCCGCAGGCGACGGGCGTACTTCCGATAATGCTCGGCGAGGCAGTCAAAATCAGCGAATACCTTGTCGAACACGATAAGCATTACCGTGCGGTCCTTATTCTCGGCAAGGAGACCGATACAGAGGATATTACCGGTAATGTGTTGCATGAGCATAACGGCGCGCTCCCTTCTTTTGAAGAGGTTGTGAATGCAGTAGCCTCATTTGTGGGCGAATATATGCAGGTACCGCCGATGTACTCGGCTCTCAAGGTGGACGGTATCAAGCTCGTCAACCTCGCGCGCGACGGTGTAAACGTGGAACGGGAACCGCGCAAGGTCACGGTTTATGAAGCAAGCGTAACGGAAAATGACAGCGGAGAGTTCCTGCTTGATGTCAGATGTTCGCGCGGCACATATATACGCACTCTCTGTGCCGATATTGGCAAAAAACTCGGCTGTGGCGCCTGCATGGGCGAACTTGAACGCGCAAGCGTCGGCAGATTCGACATAAATGCTTCCGTCACACTCGAACAGCTGCGTGAAATGGAGCGCTCAGATATCGCATCACTTGTTACTCCGATCGATGCTGCCATTGATTTTTTTCCCGCGTTCAGAATCAATGACTTTTCCGCACGCCTCATACGAAACGGCTGTGCCGTCGATATACGCAAACTGCGGATCCGACCGCAATGCGAAGAGCTTTTCAGATTATATGACAGCGGCGGTTTTTTTGCGATTGCAATTGCCGAAAAACGCGGTGAAATTACATCGGTACGGCAGAAAAGACTGTTTTTCATCAACACTGCTTCAACATAAAATAACAGACAATCTGTGTTATTATTAGATCAAACGCAGATTGTCTTTTTTATGCAAAAAGGAAGTGTTTTTATGATTCTCAGCAAAAAGAACAAGGTTGTTTTCATCCCCGTCAGCGAATTACGTCCGAATCCGATGCAGTCACGTGCCTCATTCGACGGCGATTCACTTGCCGCGCTGACAGACAGCATAAAGCAATACGGCATTTTACAGCCGCTCTGCATTGCGCCGAAAGGCAAAATTCCGGCAATCGTGAACGGTCAGATAATCCCGGCAAAAAAATACTGTATAATCGCCGGAGAACGCCGTTGGAGAGCTGCAATCGACGCCGGACTGAGCGAGGTCCCGTGCATAATAAACGATTGCCGGACAAGCGACCTCTCATGCATAGCCTTCACGGAAAACGTCTTTCGTGAGGATCTGACATTTTTCGATATCGCAACGGCACTGAACGACATGCTGATGATGACAGGTCTTTCTCAGACCGAGCTTGCAAAAAAGTTCTCGATAAGCCAGCCGTCCATTGCAAACAAACTGAGATTACTGCGGCTTACCCCGGATGAACGCGAAAAAATACTCACCGCAGGACTCACTGAACGTCACGCGCGAGCATTGATCCGTGTCGAAGACCGCAAAAAGCGATCCAAGCTGCTCGATAAATTTATTGAATACGATATGTCTGCCTCAGACGCGGAGCGTGCCGTCGCGATGATTCTTGAACCGCCGGCAATGAGCACAGAAAAC
>FR892189.1:43256-50566 GCA_000433115.1 Ruminococcus sp. CAG:382 | reverse complement strand
CAGCCCGCAAAACGCCACGGCAAAATGACGGACATGGGACTGTTTTTCAATTCAATTGACAACGCCATACGCATCGTCGGAGATTTCGGAGTTCACGTAGAGCGCGAGCAACGCGACTGCGGAGACAGTATTGAAATCGTTCTCCGCGTCCCCAAAATGCCCGAAAAAACAGCGCATTCGGGGTAAATCGCTTATGCAGACTGGATTTCGCCCGCTTTTTTAAGAGTTATCTTTGTAATTGCGGGGCCGACAAGCTCATAGATAAGCGTGCCGCAGAGTATAACGGCTCTTACCTGCGCAGCGTAATGCGGCACAACCGACTGCGCGACTATCGTAAGACCGATTGCAACACCCGCCTGCGGAATCAGCGTCGGACCTATGTACTTTGCAACGGCATCGGGCGCTTTCATAATCTTTGCACCTATAAACGCGCCGAGATATTTACCCACGCACCTGACAACTACGTAAATCGCACCCATAACGCCGATCTGCGGCAGCACGGAAACATCAAGCCCCGCACCCGATACGACAAAGAACAGCTCAAATAACGGTGGCGTAAAGAAATCGCAGAGGTCGTTGATGCTGTCGCTTTCGGTGGAAATATTGCAGAATACGGAACCAAGCGCCATGCAGGCAAGAAGCTCCGAAACTCCGCAAAGAGTTGCCAGCGCGCTTGTCATAAACACAAAACCGATAATTATGATAAGTCGGTTCCCGCTCTTTTTGAAGAACCTGAGCGGGATCTTGAACAGGACGCCCATGACGGCGCCTATGAGAAGTGAGAGAAATACCTGCCAGAGCGGTTGCAGGATTGAAAGGAATATATTCCCTCCTCCGTTACCGCTGATAACACCGGCGATCGAGACCGCAAAGCCGAATGCGACAAGTGCCACGGCATCGTCGATTGCCACAACAGCCATAAGCGTATCGGTGACAGGACCCTTTGCACCGTACTGCTTGATAACCATAATGGTCGCAGCAGGAGCCGTGGCTGCTGCAATCGCGCCGAGAACAATGGAAAACGCAACATCAAAGCCCGCTGCAATGAGCGCACCCTGAACGAGGAACACCGCTACAAGTGCTTCAAGCAAAGCTATGACGACAGGTGTCATACCAACGCGCTTGAAATAAGAGCGCTTGAATGAAAGACCGACAGTGAAAGCGATAAACGACAGCGCCATATTTGAAATGACCGAAAGCGATTCAACCTGTTCGGCTGAAAGTATCTTTGTTACAAACGGTCCGAGCACCAAACCGGCAATGAGGTAGCCGGTAACGTTCGGGAGCTTTACCAGTTTGAGAAGGCGACCGAACAAAAGTCCTGCGAAAAGCATTATCGCAAGATAAAACAGCAGATTCATATTTTTTATATTCCTTATTTTTTACTTACTCAACTTTGATGTACGGTAGAAACCGTCGGCAAACGCAACGGGTACGGCAACAATTGAAGCCGCGCCTTTTTCATTCAGATTACCCGCAACCTTTGTCAGTGCGTTATGCACGGTTTTGAGCTTGTCCTTTTCGCATACGCCGAAAACTGTCTTGCTTTCGACGCGGTCAGCTGTCATAAATGCGCGGAGCGCGGCGATAATGTGACTGTCCTCGCGCGAGGCAAGGGTTGACTCCATGCTAACTGAATTGATCGATGTGGAATTTGTGATGCCCGCATTGCTGAGCTCCGCAAGCAGTTTTTCGTGCAAATCGGCACGTTCGAGTACGATAACGTACAAAAGCATTTCTTCCATTTATAAAATCCTTTCTGCCAGCCCGTAAAATCAGCAAAAGAGCTTGTTGGGCTTCGGGTTAAGCTCCTCTATATATACCTTTCTGCCTTCGCGGGCGGAGCGATATATCGCAAGTATTATGTCAACCGCCTTCCTGCCCTCGACTATGTCTACTGCGGGAGCGCGATGCTCCTTTATCGCATCAATGACATCGTTGAGCTGTGCGGTATGATAATCGGCGTTAATGGCATTTGCGGACGATGCGGATGTCGCAAACGAGGGACGTATCGTGATATCCTCCGTCTTGCTTCCCGCAATGTCCATTTTTGTTATGGCTGTTTCCTCAACAACAATCGTACCGTTGTCTCCGTTGATTTCGAGACGTCTCGGATATCCGGGATAAACGGATGTTGTCGCCTGAATAACGCCTATCGCACCGCTCTGAAACTCAATCACGGCGGAAAGTGTATCTTCAACCTCAATATGCCTTGAAAGTGTTTTTGCGACACCAAAGACACTGACAACGTCTCCCGCGAGATATTGCAGCAAATCGACACCGTGAATCCCCTGATTCATAAGCGCTCCGCCGCCGTCCAGCTTCCAGGTCCCGCGCCACGCGCCGCTGTCATAATACTCCTGCGAACGGTTGTATTTCATATACATATCGGCGGTGACTATCCGTCCCAGTTCGCCTTCACTTATTGCAAACTTTGCGCGGCGTATGTCGCGTGCAAAACGTATCTGTGAAATGACGGAAAGCACGGTACCGTTTTTCCTGCAGCATTCATTAATGGCGTCAAGCTGTTCTTTTGTTATTGCCATCGGCTTTTCGACAACGACATTCTTCCCCGCGTTCGACGCCGCAATTATATTTTCGGCATGGTATCCGCTCGGAGTGCAGATACACACGACATCGACATCCTTTGAGTTTAGAAGTGCTTCTGTGCTGTCAAAGACCTTCAGCCCGTGTCTGCCGGCAAGACGCTCGGCAGAATCGCGCACCGGATCAGCCACACCTATTATTTTTGCTTTATCATGCAGATCTTCAAGCGCCGAGACATGATATTCCGCTATCATTCCGCAGCCGATAATTCCGAAGCCGAGTCTTCGTTTTGCCATTTCAATCCCTCCGATGTAATATGTACAATCCGGTGTATAATATATTATAACACTTTATTTATGAGTGTCAAGGACTATTGTAACGCAAAATTAACAAAACTACATTAATAGATTTGATTTTTTCAGCGATTTCGCGCTTGACGAAAAGTAAAAAAAAGAGTATCATGTTAGCAATAATTTGCGAAAGGAAACAAAACATTATGAGCAGAATCTATAACTTCTCCGCAGGTCCCTCAATGCTCCCGCTTCCCGTACTCGAAAAAGCGGCTTCAGAGATGACCGACTACAACAATTCCGGCATGTCCGTCATGGAGATGAGTCATCGATCATCTGTTTATGATGCTGTCATAAAGGAAGCCGAGCAGAACCTCAGAAAGCTGATGAACATTCCCGATAACTATAAGATCCTGTTTTTGCAGGGCGGCGCTACAACACAGTTTGCGGCAGTTCCGCTCAACCTGATGAAAAACGGAAAAGCCGATTATATCGTCAGCGGATCGTTTTCCAAAAAAGCCGCCGATGAAGCGGCGAAATACGGTGAAGTGAAAATACTTGCCTCATCAAAAGACAAGAATTTCACTTACATTCCTTATGTTGATAAGTTCTCGCCCGACGCCGACTACGTTCATATCTGCTTCAACAACACCATATACGGCACAACGTACAACTATATTCCCGACACCGGAGATATTCCCCTCGTGGCAGATGTTTCATCCTGCATACTGAGCAAGCCGATCGATGTCACAAAGTTCGGTGTGCTCTATGCCGGAGCTCAGAAGAACATGGCTCCCGCAGGACTCACTGTTGTAATTGTCCGCGAAGATCTTCTCGGCAATGCGCGTCCCACAACTCCTGTAATGCTCAACTGGCAGGTTCAGGCCGATAACGGCTCTATGTACAACACACCTCCCTGCTACTGCATTTATATCGCGAACCTCGTTTACAAATGGCTGCTCGACATGGGCGGTCTCACCGAAATGCAGAAGATAAACGAATACAAGGCAGGGCTGCTTTATGATTACCTTGACAGATCCGAACTCTTTAAGCCCACGGCACAGAAGGAATATCGTTCTATCATGAACGTGTGCTTTGTCACCGGCAATGAGGAGATCGACAAAAAATTCTGCTCCGAAGCGGCAAAGGCGGGCTTCGTCAGCATCAAAGGTCACCGTTCGGTCGGCGGCATGAGAGCTTCGATATACAACGCAATGCCCGTTGAAGGCGTTGAGAAGCTCGTCAGATTCATGGAGGAATTTGAAAAGAATGAAAAACATTAAACTGTTCAATAAAATCAGCGAAGTAGGAACAAAACGCTTTGACACATCAAAATTTGCCCTTTCCGAGGACTGCACGGATTACGAAGGTATAATGGTGCGTTCCGCCGCACTTCATGATATTGAATTCCCCGAAGGTCTGCTTGCCATCGCAAGAGCAGGTGCCGGCGTCAACAACATACCCGTCGACAAGTGCTCCGAAAAAGGCATTGTGGTTTTCAACACACCCGGCGCAAACGCAAACGGTGTCAAGGAACTTGCTCTTGCGGCGCTTCTGCTTGCTTCACGCGATATCGCAGGCGGTATAAAGTGGATCGACACTCTCAAGGGTCAGCCCGATGTTCCCAAGCTTGTCGAAAAAGGCAAGTCACAATTCGTCGGTCCCGAGATCATGGGCAAAACTCTCGGCGTAATAGGACTCGGAGCGATCGGCGGTATGGTCGCAAATGCGGCGTCCTCACTCGGTATGAATGTAATCGGCTGTGACCCTTATATCACTGTAAACGCCGCATGGAGCATCTCCAGAGCCGTTCAGAAGGCAAACACATACGATGAGATTTATGCCGTCGCCGACTATATCACCATTCATATTCCGGCAACGCCCGAAACCAAGGGCTTCATAAATGCCGATGTCATCGCAAAGATGAAAGACGGCGTACGCATAGTCAACCTTTCAAGAGGCGACATAGTCAACACCGCAGATATAATTGCGGCTCTTGAAAGCGGCAAAGTTGCCTCTTATGTCACCGATTTCCCATGCGATGAGCTTATCGGTGTAAAAGGAGCAGTGCTCATCCCTCACCTCGGTGCTTCCACTCCCGAGTCCGAAGACAACTGCGCAGTTATTGCTGCCGACGAGCTTATGGACTTCATTGAAAACGGAAACATACGTTTCAGCGTCAACTACCCGTCGATCGCTCAGCCCAGAAACGCAAAAAACCGTCTGCTCGCACTGCACGAGAACATTCCCGCAATGCTCGCACAGATTTCAACGGTACTCGGCGACGACAACATCAATATCGAATCGATGATAAACCGTTCCAAAGGAAATTATGCTGCTTCAATTTTTGATACCGACAGCGACATTCCCGAATCGGTGATTGAAGACGTCAGCAAGATCGCCGGCATCATAAGAGTCAGAATCATATAATCAACCACGACGACCGATGCCGGAAAATGATCCGGCACCGGTTTTTCGGTTTATAGGTGTGCATTATGTATCGTATCATGATAGTGGAGGATGACCGGGGTATCTCGGAGTCAGTCGCCGCTCAGGTCAGGCATTGGGGCTTCGAGGCATTGTGTGCCGATGATTTCAGAGAGGCAATGGCGGTTCGGCGTCTCAATTGACTCTCTCGATCATGCACTGTGAAACGCGGCGTTTTATATGCATTATTCAGCGTGAAAATTTCCTCAATATTTTTTCGAAAAAATCGAAAAAAAGTATTGACAAAAAGACATGACCATGCTATAATACACAAGACGCGCGGCGAGGATATGGCGGAATAGCTCAGCTGGCCAGAGCATTCGGTTCATACCCGACAGGTCGTAGGTTCAAATCCCACTTCCGCTACCATTTCCGCCGTCGCTCATCATGGCCCGTTGGTCAAGTGGTTAAGACACCGCCCTTTCACGGCGGTAACATGGGTCCGAATCCCGTACGGGTCACCACTCCAAACAAAAACGAACTGCTTAAATCGAGCAGTTCGTTTTTTCGTCATTCTCAAACCGATTGTGAGCGCGCCGTAATACCGAAAATTCACAAAAACTTTCTTTCATACACCGAAAAAAGGTGATATACTATATCAAGTCACAATCACGGGGAAGAAAACATGAACATAACAGTATATCTGGGTGCAAACGACGGCAACGATCCGTCACTGAAAAAAGCCGTCAGAGAGATTGGAAGATGGATAGGAGAAAGCGGCAATTCACTTATATACGGCGGCTCAAAATCGGGACTTATGGGCGAGCTCGCCGAAAGTGTACTGAGCGTCGGAGGTGAGGTCATCGGCGTTGAACCTCAGTTTTTCATCGATGCGGGATATCAATACGACGCAATTACGCGTCTTATTGTCACAAAAGATATGAGCGAACGCAAAGCAAAAATGATTGAGTTGGGTGATGCGTTCATCGCCTTTCCCGGAGGGACGGGAACACTCGAAGAAATCACTGAGGTGATGAGCAAGGTTTCGCTGAAGCATATCGACGCGCCATGCATACTGTACAATCTTGACGGATATTACGACAGTCTGCGCTTATTGCTTGAAACAATGGTGCGCTTCGGTCTGTCCTCACCGAAAAGGCTCGAGGGCATCAGTTTTGCATCAGATCTTGAGGATATAAAGCAAATTATCGCAAAAGCACAAAGGAAGAATTGAAACGGGAAAGCTCACCTGGGGATGATTAACTCACAAAAAACAATGGAGGTCAAAACTGATTATGAGAAAAAGTTTCGGAGCAAAACCGCTCACCTATCCGCAACCGGTATATATCCTTGCGGCATACGCAGCAGACGGCACGCCTGACGCCATGAACGCCGCATGGGGCGGCATCAGTGACGACAAAGAGATTTCTCTGTGCATAAGTGCCGGCCACAAGACGACAAAGAATATACTCGAAAGCAAGGCATTTACCATAAGTATGGCGGACGTGAAGAATCTCGTCGCCTGCGACTACGTCGGTATCGTTTCGGCAAATTCGGTACCCGATAAATTCGAAAAAGCAGGCTTTCACGCAATAAAGTCCGAATATGTCAATGCGCCGCTCATAAAAGAATTACCCATAGCAATGGAATGTCGCCTGAAAAGCTATGACAAGGAAACCTGCCGTCTCGTCGGTGAGATCGTCAATGTCAGCATTGACGAAAGCGTTCTCGACTCGGACGGAAACGTTGATGTAGCAAAGGCACAGCCTATCACCTTTGACCCGTTCAACAATACTTATGTAGCCCTCGGCAACATTTCGGGTAAGGCATTTGAAGCCGGAAAGGCGTTGAAATGAACTGCAATCCTCCAAACGGCTTCGAAAACATGAAAAAAAATTTCGGATTCGGCTGCATGCGTCTGCCTATGGACGGCGACAAGGTTGATTATGCCGAATTCACACGTATGGTCGACCGCTTCATGGCAGAAGGCTTCAACTATTTTGACACAGCACGCGTTTATATCGACGGTCAGAGCGAAACCGCTCT
>FR892189.1:27016-43183 GCA_000433115.1 Ruminococcus sp. CAG:382 | reverse complement strand
TTGACAAGCTGTCCACTTCCCTCTTCAACAGCGAAGAGGAAATACGTCCGCTTTTTGAAAAACAGCTTGCCGCCTGCGGTGTGGAATATTTTGACCTGTATCTTCTCCATTCACAGACAAAGGACATTTTCGAAAAATACAAAAAATGTCACGCATATGAAACGGCATTTGCTCTCCGCGACGAAGGAAAGGTGAAGCACGTCGGTCTTTCGTTCCACGATAAAGCCGAAGTGCTTGACGAGATACTCACAACATATCCTCAGGTCGAAGCCGTACAGATCCAGCTCAACTACCTCGACTTTGACGATCCCGCCGTACAGTCGCGCAAATGTTACGAGGTCTGCCGCAAGCACGGAAAGCCCGTTATAGTAATGGAGCCCGTAAAAGGCGGTACGCTTGTCAACCTTCCTGCCGACGCTCAGAAGATCCTGACAGACCTGCACGGCGGAAGTCCCGCAAGCTATGCCATACGCTTCGCAGCGGGATTTGAAGGGATATTCATGGTGCTTTCCGGAATGAGTAATATGGAACAGCTGAACGACAATCTTTCATATATGAAGGATTTCAAGCCGCTTGACGAAACGGAAAAAGAAGCCGTGAACCGTGTTTGCTCCGTAATCCGTTCCATGCATCTGATACCCTGCACTGCGTGTCGGTACTGCATTGACGGATGTCCCAAGCATATAAACATTCCGAATCTTTTCTCATGCATGAATGCACAGCAATTCCATCACGACTGGAACGCAAGCCACTACTACGCAGTCCATACCGCAAACGGCGGAAAGGCTTCCGACTGCATCGGTTGCGGAAAATGCGAAAAAGCCTGTCCGCAGCATCTCAGGATACGTGAGCTGTTGAAAACCGTCGTAAAGGAATTCGAAAAGCAGCAATGATTGAATACCGCAAGCTTCCGAAAGGCAACGAGCTTATCGGCAAGCTTGGTCTCGGCATGGGTGGAATACAGAACACCACGCCCGACGAAATCGAAGCGGTGATACGTGAAGCAGTCGCAAACGAAATCAACCTCTTCGACCTGTGTGCCGGTGGCGCAAAGGTATTATCCGCCATATCGGTTTCTCGTCGCACACGCCGTCTGTTGCAAACAGACTTATTGACACCGGACTTATCGACATGATGATGTTTTCGATAAATCCGGCATATGACCTCGAACGCGGCGACAAAATGGCTCATGACCATTACAGCAAGCTGACAGTCAGAGCGTACAACTGTATATCATGCGGTCACTGCACTTCCCGCTGTCCGTTCGACGTGGATTAACAGGAACGCACGAAAAAAATCGCAATATTTCAACCAATAAAGGAGTTAAAATCATGATCGAAACCGCACTCACAAAAAGACAGGCTTCACTCCGCACAAAAATCACGGTCAAAAGCCTTGTATCACTCAGCATCGTTGTCCTCGCCGTCGCTCTTCCGCAGCTCGCGCACCTTGCCGTCGGCGCACAGGCAGGAATAATGCTTCTCCCGATGTATCTCCCCGTACTGCTCGGCGGTTGTATCCTCGGCTGGCGTTGGGGCGTTGCGGCAGGCATGCTCTCTCCGCTCATAAGCTTTCTCATCACCTCCGCCGCAGGCAACGCAATGCCTGCCGCCGCAAGACTGCCCTTCATGATGGCGGAACTTGCAGTGTTCGCACTGATTTCCGGAATGTTCTCAAAGCAGATCGAAAGACGCTCATGGGTAGCGTTCCCCGCCGTTATCGCCGCAGAGCTTTGCGGCAGGGCATTCTTCATCGCTTCCGTTGCACTCTTCGGCTCCGGCACACCTTTCATCGTATCGATGATATGGGCGCAGATCCGGACCGGCTTCATCGGTCTCGCTATCCAGGCGGTCATTATTCCGCTTGCCGTAATCGGAATCGGCAAGCTGCTCGAAAGAGAAGCAAAGTAACCACGCATATCGGTTTTATCCCCTTGATAAATTGAAAACAGGGCTGACACTGTGGGTTCTCACAGACGTCAGTCCTGTTTTCGCTGTTTTTCAGAGCGCAGTACCCTTTGCGGGGACAAAAAAGCAGCTCATATCAACCTTTTCAAGCTCCAGCAGCTTGATTTTCTTTTCAATGCCGCCGGCATACCCTGTAAGACTGCCGTTTGTCCCGACAACACGATGGCACGGTATGATGATGGAAATTTCATTATGACCGACCGCACCACCCACAGCCTGAGCCGACATGCGAGGTATCCCCATCTGCACAGCCAGCTTTTTCGCAAGCTCACCGTAGGTCACTGTTTTGCCGTACGGTATTTCGAGCAGCAGCTTCCATACGGCTTTTCTGAAATCGCTTCCCGACGGATGGAGCGGCGGCATAAAATCGGGTTCTCTGCCCGAAAAATACACATCGAGCCAGCGTTTTGCATCACACAGTATCGTTGTTTCCCTCTCGTCATGACTTTCGGGAAGGCTGTCGGCAAAATATTTTTCGCCGTCAAGCCAAAGCCCGATAAGACCGCTGTTATCCGCCGCAAGCAGAAGACCGCCGACAGGTGAATTGTAATGCTGTGTGAATATCATAATTCCGCTCCATATGCGATTTTTATCGGTTATACCGTCATTTCTTTTTTACCGGAATCCAGATCTCGCAGTAATAGTTTTCGTCGGCTGTTCCGTTTTCATAATTCATCGGATCGCCGTAGTATTCAACGCAGTAACCGGCAGCGAATTCATAATCCTTTGTTGCAGTCAGCCATTCGGTGTAAATCATTTCGTTGACCTTCTGAAGTGCCTGCGGCAACGCACCTTTACAGAGGAAACCGCCCAACTGCAGTCGGAAACACATTGACAGCTTTTGCGATGTTGTCCGTGGTTATGTCATCCGTGATATGTTCCTCGATATACTGAATCGAATCGCCTATACTGAATCGAATCGCCTATAACAGCCATCCATTCCATGCTGTTTCGCTCCTTTGTTTTGCTGTACCGCTATTATACACCGCTTCGGCGGATATTTCCCGACTTTGCTTGCTGTCTTTTGTCCTTTGCGTCCTCCCGAACTCATTCAAGAGCCGCGTATCCGAAAATATGTGCATGATCGCCGCACGGGAACCATCTGACCGTTTCCGGGATCACAGGCGCGAGATATTCACCGGCGAGATGCATTCTGCCTTTTTCAATGCGCCAGTAGAGCACCGTCTCTTCTTCCATTCCTTCTCTTTTGAGCTTGTATTCATCAACCAGCTGCAATATCTGATTTTCGATTTCGGCGCGCATCTCCGTCATCTGCTTTTCCGTAAGCCCGGTTGAATAATACTTCATGAAAATATTTTCGCTCTTATACCATTTTCCTTCGGAATCGTCCGGTCCTTTTGAAAAATCGGCATAGCAATCTGTCGGAATTCCGCCGAGACAGAATGTATATTTGACCGACATATACCCGTCAACCCCCTGATAGACCGCTTCGGACAGCATTTCACGCGGGATCGCCTTGAACGAAGGATATTCGCGGAGCATCATCTCATAATATCTGTCGGCAATTTCCTGCTGCTCCGAAGAAAGCGGTTCTTTATCCGGCTTGACATATTCGTCAATGCAGAAAATCTCAACAAATGCAATGGTGAACAAAAACAGGAACAACGCGAGTAAAACCAAGACCTTTTTCATAAAAGCACCTCCGGAATTATTCATGGCACTGCGCATTGATGCTCCGCCCCGTAAGCTATGAAGACCGTTCGGGCGGACTTGTTTGCAGGCAGTCGTTTTCGGCTGATTTCAGGCATTTTCGCCTCTTTATAATTTCAGTATATCATAGTTTTTTCAATTATGCAACCCTTGAATACGGAAAACATGCAATTATCGTGACAGAATAAGCAATAAAATTGATCGGCGGCCGCCATTTACGTGCGACCTCCGATCGATTTTGTCCGGAATTATTCCGGTATAATTCCGATATTATTAATTGTGGGTAAAGAGCTATCTCTTTTTGAAGCAGATATTGAGCGTCACATACACGGCGACAAGAACGGCAACGGTGGCTGCCATGATGATATACATCGTGCCTATCTCGACCTTTGTGCCGAAGAAATAGAGGTTGCAGTCGATCGAATCCTTTATCATCTCGACCACCTCATCCGGAAAGCCGACGCGAGACATTTCACGATAAACTCCCGCAAGGGCGTGATTACGTATCAGGCTGGTGCCGTATGTACCCGGCAGGAACGACATGACCTTCTGAAGCCCTTCCGAAAAGTTGGATATCGGCATATATGCGCCGCACAGGAAGCCGTAGCCCGCGCTGACGATCGTTCCGACCGCAGACATCTGTCCCTGCGTTGTGAGCGGGAAATTCACGCAGGACGACAATGCGACGCCGAAAAGAGTCACCAGCACAACATCAAGCGCAAAGCAAAGCACATCGGCACAGCTCATATACCACCCCGCATTGGCGAGATAAACAAGGCAAACGGCAAGGGCTGCAAAGCTGATTATCAGCGTGGTGGCTGCCGAAGCGCAGAAATATGAAACGGCAAGTGTTGAACGCTTCACGGGCGACACGGTTATATCGCGTCTCGCACCGGTTATCTTGTCCTGAACGATAAGCAGGTTCGAACAAAAAGCCACAGTCACGCACGACACCGCGAGAAGCGACGAAATAAGCTGCGCCGCAACGGTGGCATCGATCAGCGATGCGTCTATTGAAAAGCCTTCCGGCATTGCGGAAGCAAAGCTGTCACGGTAAACGGAAGCAAGAAAGGTTGCGTAAAGCACAAGGAGTATAACCGGCGTTATGAGCGACGAGAAAAACATCCCCTTGTCCTTGAAAAACAGTTTACAGTTACGTTTTATGAGATTCCAAAGTCCTGTCATTATCGAACACCTCTCTTACACATTGAGCATATGACCGGTCACGGCAAGGAAAACATCGTCCATTTTTCCTTTTGTGATTTCATAATCTCTGAAAAGATCCGGATGCTTTATTATCAATGCGGTCGCAGCAGCGGTATCCGGCACGGCAACACGTATTGCATCGCGCAAAGACTCATGCGGCATATCAAGCTCATTGATCTGCGCGTCTGTAAGACCGTAAATTGTTATGAAATCGCCCGTGTACCGGTTTTTGAGCGCAAGCGGGGTGCCTTCTGCGGCAATTTTCCCGCTGTCAAGAATAATGACATAATCGGCATCGGCAGCTTCTTCCATGTAGTGAGTCGTCAGGAAAACAGTCATGTTTTCCTTTTTACGCAGGTCTGATACCACTTCCCACAGGAGTTTTCTCGTCTGAGGGTCGAGTCCCGTAGTCGGTTCGTCGAGAATAAGTATTTCGGGCTTATGGACAAGCGCACGTGCGATGTCTATTCTTCGGCGCTGACCTCCGGACAGTTTTCCGACTGTTCTGCCGAGCAAATCGCCGAAGTCGAGAAGCTCTGCAAGTTCTGCAAGACGTTTTTTGAAATCGGCTCCGTTTATACCGTAAAGCGCAGCGCGACTTCTGAGATTATCACGTACTGAAAGAGCCTGATCAAGCACGGAATTCTGGAACACAACGCCGAGGCGGCGCGCGATTTTATCAAGACCGTGTTCAATACTTTCGCCGCACACGGTGACGTTGCCGGCATCTTTATCGAGCTGACCGCAAATTATTGAAATCGTGGTGGATTTCCCTGCTCCGTTTACGCCGAGAAAGGCAAAAAGCTCCCCCTGGCGGACATTGAACGACAAATCGTTTACAGCTTTTACATCGCCGAAGGATTTCTTCAGATGTTCTATTTCGATTATGTGCGCGTTTTCCATTTAATATGCTCCTGACTTCCGAAAGGATCTTTGATATGCAACCTCAGTTATTATATTCAATCATATCGTTTTTGTCAAGTGATTTTGACGTAAAACCAGGTAAAAAGTATGCAAAGACGCCTATGAAATTTTCAACACGGGCGCGGTTTCATCCGCGAAGACCGTTACGATTTACTCGCTTCCCTTATCCGCATCTACTCTGATACCTTTGAGATGCATGAAGTGGTTGGAGAGTTTCATATCGTTACCGTTGGACAGCCTGAAGATATGATTGTATCCATAGGTTTCGATATATATCCCTTTGAGCTTTCTGCCGTCGTCAAAAGTTATGACGACCTTTTCTCCGCCATTCAATACAAGTGTTCCCACAAGACAGCTCATAGATTTACCTCATATATTTGCAGTGAGACTATATTGTCCCCATAATAAGCAAAGCGGGGCGCAAATGCGCCCCGCATATACAACAAACCGAAAGGCGTGCAAATGTTGCTTACGCTTTTGCCTCAGCCTTTGCTTCGTCAGCCTTTTTAGCCTTCTTGGAATCCTTTGCGGGTTCTTCCTTCTTATAGAGCTTATCAGCATCAACGAAGGTTACGATAGCCATTTCGGCACCGTCACCACGGCGGGGACCGGTTTTGAGAACACGGGTATAGCCACCGTTTCTGTCGGCATAAAAGGGTGCGATTTTATTAAAGAGCTTATAAACGACCTCTTCCTTCTTGAGGAATGCGAATGCACGTCTCTTGGAGGTGAGGGTGTTTTCCTTGCCTAATGTAATCATCTTATCGGCGAGGGCACTGACTTCCTTGGCACGGGTTACGGTCGTTTCGATCTTACCGTTTTCAAGCAGAAAAGTCGTCATACCTTTCAGCATAGACATTCTGTGGTCAGTAGTCCTGCCCAATTTTCTGGTTCCGGGCATTTAGGTTGCCTCCTTCTTTGTTTTATATCAATCAATTCATTCGTCGGTTTTCTTCAGCGACAGTCCGAGTGACTGAAGCTTCTGAATGACTTCTTCGAGGGACTTCTTTCCAAGGTTTCTCACCTTGATCATATCTTCCTCGGTGCGGTTTGTGAGATCTTCAACGGTATCGATACCGGCACGCTTGAGACAGTTGAAAGAACGAACCGACATATCAAGCTCTTCGATAGTCATTTCAAGTACGCGTTCCTTGACGGTCTCTTCTCTTTCCACCATGACCTCGGTGTTTATCGCTTCATCGGAAAGCTGCACGAACAGATTAAGATGCTCACTGAGAATCTTTGCTGCAAGCGAAACAGCCTCTTTTGCGTTGATTGTACCGTTGGTGGTGAGCTGCAATACCAGTTTATCGTAGTCAACTATATTGCCGACCCTGGTCTTCTGGACATCAAAGTTGCAGTTGATTACGGGGGTGAAAATCGAATCCGTGTAAATTACACCGATGATAGGTGTTCCAGCCTGCTTGTTTCTTTCGGAAGAAACATATCCTCTGCCGTGATCGAAGGTAAGCTCCATATAGAACGAAGCGCCGTCTTCCAGTGTGCAGATATGAAGGTCAGGATTGAGTATCTCAATGTCGCTGTCGGCTTTTATGCAGCCGGCGGTGACTTCAGTACAGCCCATTTCTTTGATGATAACGGTTTTAGGTGTCTGTGAGAAAAGTCTTGCAACTATCTGTTTGACGTTGAGAACGATTTCCGTAACGTCTTCCTTGACACCCTTGACTGTCTGCATCTCGTGGAGTACGCCGTCGATTTTTATGTTTGTTACGGCGACGCCGGGCAGAGAACTGAGCAGCACACGTCTGAGCGAGTTACCCAAAGTAATGCCATAGCCGCGTTCAAGGGGTTCGATGACAAAAGTGCCGTGCTTGCCGTCCTCACTGAGTTCGGCGGTGGTAATATTCGGTCTTTCGATTTCTATCATTGCGACAACCTCCTTATTACGGTCAATGATTATTTAGAGTACAACTCGACGATCAGATGCTCCTCGAACGGGAAGTCAATATCCTCTCTCTTAGGCAGAGCCGCAACAGTGGCAACTGCGTTTTCCTTATCGACACTGAGCCAGCCGGGGATAACCCTGCCGCTGATATTTTCGACAAGCGATTTAATCTTTTCCGACTTGCGGCTTGATTCCTTGACTGCTACAACGTCATTGAGATTGACGATATAGGAAGGGATATCAACCCTCTTGCCGTTGACAGTGAAATGACCGTGGAGGACAAGCTGACGTGCTTCACGACGGCTCTCTGCCATGCCCATTCTGTAAACTACGTTATCAAGACGGCGCTCGATGAGGGTGAGCAGGTTTTCACCGGCCTGACCTTCTTTTTTGTCTGCCTTGATGAAGTAGTTCTTAAACTGCTTCTCTAAAATACCATAGTATCTCTTAGCCTTCTGCTTTTCTCTGAGCTGAAGACCGTATTCTTTTGTTCTCTTTCTGCCGTTTGCCATACCATGCTGACCGGGCGCTTTTTCGCGTCTGAGCAGAGGACACTTGTTGGAAACACACTTATCGCCTTTCAGCATAAGCTTTGTGCCTTCTCTGCGGCAAAGTCTGCAAGCAGGTCCAGTATATTTAGCCATTATAATTCCTCCGTATTGTGATTAAACACGTCTTCTCTTGGGCGGTCTGCAGCCGTTATGAGGAATAGGTGTAACGTCCTTAATGGAGTTAACCTGAAGTCCAGTTACCTGCAGTGCTCTGATAGCCGCTTCTCTGCCCTGACCGGGACCTTTTACGAAAACTTCAACAGTCTTGAGACCATGCTCCATTGCTGCCTTTGCTGCAGTTTCAGCAGCCATCTGAGCTGCAAACGGAGTGGACTTTCTGGAGCCTCTGTAGCCGAGTTCGCCGGCTGATGCCCATGAAATCGTGTTGCCGTTGAGATCGGCGATAGTAACGATTGTATTGTTGAAGCTCGAGCAGATATGTGCAGAACCGTGTTCGATATTTTTGCGTTCGCGACGCTTTCTGACAGCGGTCTTTTTCTGTGCCTGTGCCATTTAATAACTCCTCCTTTACTTCTTCTTGTTTGCGATTGTCTTAACGGGACCTTTTCTGGTTCTCGCGTTGGTCTTTGTTCTCTGACCTCTTACGGGCAGACCGTTCTTGTGTCTGCGACCGCGATAGCAGTCGATTTCTACCATACGCTTGATGTTGAGAGCCACTTCTCTTCTGAGGTCACCTTCAACGAGGTAATCGTTTTCGATAACTTCACGAAGCTTTGCGACTTCGTCCTCGGTAAGATCCTTGCAGCGAGTATCGGGGTTTATACCGGTTTTTTTAAGAATCTCATTGGAACGGCTTCTGCCTATACCATAAATATAGCAAAGACCGATTTCAACTCGTTTTGCGTTAGGAATGTCAACACCGGAAATACGAGCCATGATTACACCTCTTTCCTATCCTTGTTTCTGCTTATGCTTGGGGTTTTCGCATATGACCATGATCTTGCCTTTTCTTTTGATGATCTTGCATTTTTCGCAGATCTTTTTAACAGAAGGCTTAACTTTCATCTTGATACCTCCAATAAATATCGGTTATTTTGATCTGAACGTGATCCTGCCCTGAGTGAGATCGTAGACCGAAACTTCGACCGTTACTCTGTCTCCGGGGAGTATGCGTATATAATGCATACGAATCTTGCCGGAAATATGGGCGGTTATGATGTGACCGTTATTCAGCTTTACCTTGAAAACGGTATTTGGCAGTACCTCTGTAACGATGCCTTCGCACTCAATTACGTCTTCCTTAGCCAGAATTACTCCTCCTTTTCAGGGGCGTGCTTCGCATTTTCCGCTTCAAATTCGCGCAGTGCGGCACGCAGTTGCTTGTTAGTAACGGCGGAAATATCCGTAACGGATGACTTGCCGAGTATTCTGATATGCTTCAGTTTCTTCTTTTTCGGTGAAGCGACAGGATGAATCCGTCCGTCGGCACAGTAAGCATACCCGTCGTCGGTTGCAACTGCGACGAAGGTGTTATTCTTATCTCTGCCTGACAGTGAAAGCACAACAAAACCTTTACAATCGTCCATCTGGTATGGATTTCCTCCATTATTCAATCCGGTGAAGTGAGGATTTCGACGCCGTTTTCTGTAATGGCGATCGTATTCTCATAGTGGGCCGAGCGCTTCCCGTCAATCGTTACGACAGTCCAGTCGTTTGACAGGGTTTTGACGCGCCATGTACCCGCATTCACCATCGGCTCTACCGCTATGGTCATGCCGGTTTGCAGTCTCGGACCGCGACCCGGTTTTCCATAGTTGGGAACGTCGGGATTCTCATGAAGGTCCTTACCTACACCGTGTCCGACAAAATCCCGCACAACCGAAAAGCCGTTCTTTTCAACATACGCCTGTACGGCGGCGGATATGTCACCGACACGGTTGCCGTCCACGGCAAATTTTATACCTTCAAAGAAGCTCTGTCTTGTTACTTCAATCAGGCGTTTCGACTCATCATCGGTATCACCGACAACAAATGTTGCGGCGCAGTCACCGTGATAGCCCTTATAAAATGCGCCGACATCCACACTCACTATATCGCCGTATTTAAGCACTCGCTCATCGGAGGGAATACCGTGTATCACCTCTTCATTGACACTTATGCAGGCGGAAGCGGGAAAACCGTAAAGACCGAGGAAGGAAGGCTTTGCGCCGTGGGAGACAATGAATTCCTTGACCTTACGGTCAATGAACTTAGTTGTGACACCTTCGCGAACATGTTCACCGGCAAGCTGTCTTGCAAGTGCCGTTATCCGTCCGGCATCACGCATTTTCTGAATTTCTGTATCAGTTTTTATGATAATCATTACAGAATCTGATTATTTGATACCCAGAGCTGCAAGAGTGAGCTTTGTGGTATCTTCAACTTTCTCCTGACCTACAACAGTGCGTACAACGCCCTTTTTGTTGTAATAGTCCTTGAGAGGCTCAGTCTCTTTGTGATATGTTGTCAGTCTGTTCATGACAACTGCAGGGTCATCGTCCTTACGTATCATAAGTTCTGCACCGCACTTATCGCAGGTCTTGTTATCCTTGGAAGGATTATAAACGATGTGATAAGACGCGCCGCATGCCTTGCAAAGACGTCTGCCTGCCATTCTCTCAACAATTTTTTCATCGGGAACTTCGATGGAAAGAACGGCATCGATCTTAACGCCCATAGCGTCGAGAGCCTCTGCCTGAGGAATGGTACGGGGGAATCCGTCAAGGATGAAACCGTTTGCACAGTCAGGCTGTGCAAGGCGCTCCTTGACAATGCCAACCACGGTGGAATCGGGTACGAGTGCGCCGCTTTCTGTATAGCTCTTTGCCTCAAGACCCATCTTTGTCTGATTCGCAATTGCGTCGCGGATCATTGCGCCGGTGGAGATCGTGGGGATATTCAGAGTTTTACTTACTATTTCAGCCTGCGTACCTTTGCCGGCTCCGGGAGGGCCAAAGAAAATAATATTCATAAAATTCACCTGAATACATTTTAATTACGCCGGACACCGCATGAAGCGGTGTCTGACGTAAGTTAAATCTGTCTTAATCAAGGAAGCCCTTGTAATTGCGCATTGTAATCTGAGCTTCAAGATCGCGGGTGGTCTCAAGAGCAACGCCGATAACGATGAGCAGTGAAGTGCCACCGAATGCGAGCTGCGAGAAGATATAGCTTGCAGCGGCGCCGGTCCACAGGCGGATCATTGAAATAATCATCGGGAAAATTGCAATGATGCTGAGGAAAATAGCGCCCATGAGAGTCACTCTGTTAAGAATCTTGGAAATGTAGTCTGCGGTAGCCTTACCGGGACGATGACCAAGAATCGTACCGCCGTTCTTCTGAAGATTCGAAGCAACTTCCATCGGATTGAAGGAAATCGAAACGTAGAAGTAAGCGAAAAGAATGATCATAATGAAGTATACGATAGCGTAGATCGGGAAGGGCGAGTTCGGCGAGAACCATCTTGTGACGCCGTCATTCCAGCTCGGAATAATAATCGCAAGGGTGGAGGGTATGGACACGATCGCCTGTGCGAAGATGATAGGCATAACGCCGTTCATGTTCAGCTTCAGGGGAAGGAAGGTGTTATTGCCGCCGTAAACACGTCTGCCGACCTGTCTCTTGGCATACTGAACGGGGAGACGTCTTTCTGCGTCAGTAATATGAATGACGAAAATGACGACTGCGACCATGAACGCAAGAGCGAGGATAACCCAAAGAAGGTTAAGCGGTTCGCCGTTAAACGCGCTCGCGATATATTCCCATGCGACGCCGGCGAGCTGCGGACCTCTTGCGACGATACCCGCAAAGAGTACCATCGAGATGCCGTTGCCGATGCCGTTTTCGTCAATACGTTCGCCGAGCCACATTGTAAGGCTTGCGCCGGCAGTGAAGCAGGCGACGATGACGAGGCAGGGGAAGAAGCCTGTGCTGGTGAGGTAATCCTTGATGGCAACGTAATAACCGTATGCCATAACAAGAGAAAGTGCAATTGTAACAATGCGGGTGATTTTATTCAGCTTTTGCTGACCTTCAGGACCGCTCTTTGCCATTTTTTCAAGTGCGGGGATTGCGACGGTAAGAAGCTGAATAACGATGGATGCTGTAATATACGGTGATATGTTGAGAGCAAACAAAGTCGCTTTGGAGAAAGCGTCGCCGGAAAGCAGGTTAAAATAACCGAGCAGTGAGCCTGCAACGCTTGCGTTCTCGAAATACTTCGAAAGTTCTGCGCCATCAACGAACGGTACAGGAATGGCAGAGCCGAGTCTGTACAGGACAATGATCATCAAAGTAAAGAGGAGTTTCTTTCTGATGTCGGCGACTTTCCATGCGTTCTTCAGTGTTTCAAACATCATACCACCTCAGCTGTACCGCCAAGTGATTCGATCTTTTCCTTTGCAGAAGCGGAAAATACGTTTGCTTTGACAGTCAATTTCTTGGCGAGTTCGCCGCCGCCGAGAATCTTGAGACCATCAAGCTCTTTACGGATGTAGCCTGCCTGGAGCAGTGCGTTCATATCGACGACTTCACCGGTCTCAAATTCATTGAGAGTTGAAAGGTTGACGATTGCATAATGCTTCGCGAAATGGTTGTGGAAACCCCTCTTCGGAAGTTTTCTGTATATCGGAAGCTGGCCGCCTTCAAAACCGGGTCTTACACCGCCGCCGGAGCGTGCGTTCTGACCCTTATGTCCGCGTCCGCCGGTTTTTCCGTTACCGCTGCCGGCGCCTCTGCCCTTTCTGAAATTCGGGCGGGTGCTGCCTTCAGCCGGGGAAAGCTCATGAAGCTTCATAACTTATCCTCCTAACTATTTTTCCGTCATTTGACCTCATCAACACTGATGAGGTGACCGATGACTTTTATCTTACCATCAAGGAGATGGTCCTTCTCGGCAACCTTATGGTCACCGATTTTCTTCAGTCCCAGAGAATGAGCTGTAAGAATTTGCTTTTCCTGACGGCCTATGAGACTTTTAACCAGGGTAATTTTAACTTGTGCCATTATCGTACCCTCCTTATTTAACCTGATCTGCAGGGATGCCGCGCATCTGTGCGATCTGTTCAACAGTACGGAGAGAAGAAAGAGCTTCAAAAGTAGCCTTTACAACGTTAATGGGGGTGTTGGAGCGCAGTGATTTTGCGCGGACGTCCTTAATGCCGACAGCATCAAAGACAGCACGCATTGTACCGCCGGCGATGACGCCGGTACCGGGAGCAGCGGGCTTGAGAAGAACCTTTCCGGAGCCGTATTCGCCGATAATTTCGTGAGGAATGGTCGTACCGTTAAGGGAAACTTCAATGACGTTTCTCTTTGCAGCATCAAGAGCCTTTCTCATTGCTTCCTGAATTTCGGCAGCCTTACCTGTACCGTAACCGACATGACCTTCACCGTCGCCGACAACGACCAGCGCGGAGAATCTTGCGATACGACCGCCCTTTACGGTTTTGGAAACACGCTTCGTGTCAACGATTTTGTCAACAAACTGAATCTGTGAATAATCTTTCTTTATCATGACTGCCTCCTAAAACTTCAGACCGGCTTCACGAGCGCTGTTGGCAAGCTCCATCACACGTCCGTGATAAAGGTAGCCGCCTCTGTCGAAAACAACGTCGGTGATGCCTTTTTCGATGGCTCTCTTGGCGACGGTTTCGCCGACCTTTTTAGCAGCCTCTTTGTTGCCGCCCGTCATGCCGAAATCTTTTTCGGTGCTGGAGGCAGACACAAGGGTGATACCCTTGGTGTCATCGATGATCTGAGCGTAGATGTTATCGTTGGAGCGATAAACGCAGAGTCTCGGGCGTTCAGCGGTGCCGCTGATCTTTGCTCTGACTCTCTTATGTCTGAGAAGGCGCTTCTGATTGCTATCCTGTCTTGTAACCATAATTCAAACCACTCCTTTCGATTATTTGGACTTGCCGGCTTTACCAGCCTTGCGTCTGATGGTCTCATCGGAATACTTGATACCTTTTCCGAGATAAGGCTCAGGCGGACGCTTGGATCTGATGTTTGCGGCAATCTGACCGACCTGCTGTTTATCAGGACCGGAGATGACTATGGTGTTGGTGTTCGGGGTTTCGAACTTGATTCCTTCAGGCTCGTCGAACACAACGTTGTGGGAATAGCCAAGATTCATAACGAGCTGTTTGCCCTGAACCTGTGCTCTGTAACCGACACCGTTGATATCGAGCTGCTTGGAATAACCGTTTGCAACGCCTTCAACCATGTTATGAAGGAGCGCTCTGGTGAGACCGTGAAGTGCTCTGTGTTCCTTATCGTCAGAAGGACGGGTTACGGTGATAACAGCGCCTTCCTGAGTAATGGTCATTTCATGATTTAGCTGCTTGGTGAGAGTACCTTTCGGTCCCTTTACGGTCACGAAGTTGCCCTCAGCGACATTGACTGTAACGCCTGCGGGGACGTTAATGTGCATTCTACCTATTCTTGACATTTCGTGACCCCCTTACCATACGAAGGCGAGAACTTCGCCGCCGAGATTCTGCTTACGGGCGACCTTATCGGTCATGATGCCCTTGGAGGTGGAAATGATGGCTATGCCGAGTCCGTTTCTGACTCTGGGAAGCTCATCGCAAGCTGCGTAGATTCTGAGACCGGGCTTGGACACACGTCTGAGACCCTGGATAACTCTTGTTTTACCTTCGCCGTATTTGAGGGTTACAGTAATAACGCCTTGCTTGTTTTCGGTATCCTTCACTTCGTAGGAAGTGATATAACCTTCATTAAGAAGTATCTCAGCGATAGCCTTCTTAAGGTTGGATGCGGGGATATCAACTTTTTCGTGCTTTGCGGAATTGGCATTTCTGATTCTGGTAAGCATATCCGCAACAACGTCTGTCATCTGCATTATACTGTACCTCCTTTACCAGCTTGCTTTCTTTACGCCGGGAATCTGACCTGCATAAGAAAGATTTCTGAAGCATATACGGCAGATACCATATTTGCGGAGATAACCGTGAGGTCTGCCGCAGATCTTGCATCTGTTATAAGCTCTGGTAGAGAACTTAGGCTGTCTTTGCTGTTTTAATTTCATTGATAACTTTGCCATATTGATTCTCCTCCTGATTACTTAGAAAACGGTGCGCCGAGAAGCCTGAGCAGCTCTCTTGCTTCTTCGTCGGTATTTGCGGTAGTGATGAAGCAGATGTTCATACCTCTGATCTTATCTACCTTATCGTATTCGATTTCAGGGAATATGAGCTGTTCCTTCAGACCGACGGAGTAGTTACCTCTGCCGTCGAAGCTGTTGGGGCTGATACCCTTGAAGTCACGCACTCTGGGAAGAGCGAGGTTGAAGAATTTGCCGACAAATTCATACATTCTCTCGCCTCTGAGAGTTACCTTAACGCCGATTTTGCTGCCTTCACGAAGTTTGAAGTTGGAAACCGACTTCTTTGCAGTCGTGGTGACGCCGTGCTGACCTGTGATCAGCTCAAGGTCGGCGAGTATGTTATCAAGCACCTTGGGATTATCCTTTGCTTCACCGCAACCGACGTTGATAACAACTTTGTCGAGCTTCGGAATCTGCATGGGGCTTGAATAGTTGAACTTTTTCATAAGTTCAGGAGCAATTTCATTTTTATAAAGAGTTGCAAGTGTTGACATTCTTCAAACTCCCTCCCTTACAGTGTTTCGCCACAGTGGCAGCAAACGCGGATCTTTTCACCTTCGGCTGTAACCTGGCGGCGAACTCTCACGCCCTTCTGGCACTTGGGGCAATAAAGCATGACCTTGCATGCATACATAGGACCTTCGGTGGTGACGATCTGGCTGTTTTCGCCCTGGCGTCTTGCTTTGACGTGCTTTTTCACAAAATGCGCGCCTTCGACAATGACCTTGCCTTCCTTGGGTGCAACCTCGAGGACCTTACCGATTACAGGCTCCTTGCCGTTTGCGGACGAACCGCGCTTAACGATTACGGTGT
>FR892189.1:19915-27002 GCA_000433115.1 Ruminococcus sp. CAG:382 | reverse complement strand
ATTACGGTGTCGCCCTTTTTGATAAGCATTTTACTCATTATCGGTTCTCCTCCCGTCAAACAACTTCAGGTGCCAGAGAAAGTATCTTCATATAGTCTCTCTCACGAAGCTCGCGAGCGACCGGTCCGAAAATACGGGTTCCCTGGGGGTTCTTATCTTCTTTGATTAGAACAGCGGCGTTATCGTCGAACTTGACGAAAGTGCCGTCAGCTCTGTGCTGACCCTTTACTGTTCTGACAACGACCGCTTTGACGACGTCGCCCTTCTTGACTACTCCGCCGGGAGCAGCTTTCTTAACAGAGCAAACAATGACGTCGCCGATGCGAGCATATCTTCTGCCTGTGCCGCCGAGAACGCGGATGCACATCAGCTCTTTGGCGCCGGTATTATCGGCAGCCTTCAAAAATGTCTGTTGCTGTATCATTCCGATTCCTCCTACGGCTTATTTAGCCTTTTCTATTATTCTTAAAAGACGCCAGTTCTTATCCTTGGACAAAGGACGTGTTTCCATGATCTCGACCTTATCGCCGATGCCGCATTCGTTCTTCTCATCGTGAGCCTTGAACTTCACGGTACGCTTGACGATTTTGCCATAGAGAGGATGCTTAACGCTGTCCTGAACCGCGACAACGATGGTTTTGTCCATCTTATCGCTGACTACCAGACCGACTCTGGTCTTTCTGAGAGCTCTTTCAACTGTCATTTTAGCGTGCTCCTTTCATTATGCCTGAGCATTGCCTTCGAGTTCTTTTTCACGAAGGACGGTGAGAATGCGGGCAATGGTTTTTTTGGTTTCGACGATCTTCATGGGATTATCGAGCTGGTTTATGGAGTGCTGAAAGCGAAGGTTGAAAAGTTCTTCTTTCTTCTCCTTCAAGGTCTTGGAAAGCTCGGAAGCCGACATTGCTTTGATTTCTTTGATATTCATTTGGCAACCTCCTTGGTTTCAAGATCTGCTTTGCAGGCAAACTTTGTTTTGATGGGAAGTTTGTGGCTTGCCAGACGCATAGCCTCACGAGCGTCAGCCTCGGGAATACCGTCCATTTCGAACAGAACTCTGCCGGGTTTAACAACAGCTACCCAATACTCGGGACTACCTTTACCGGAACCCATTCGGGTCTCAGCAGGCTTTTCTGTGACAGGCTTGTCGGGGAAGATCTTGATCCAGACCTGACCGCCTCTCTTAATATAACGAGTCATAGCGACACGGGCTGCCTCGATCTGATTGCTGGTGATCCAAGCCGGCTCGGTTGCAACAAGACCGAAAGAACCGTTGGAGATGGTGTTGCCACGCATCGCCTTGCCCTTCATGCGGCCTCTCTGAACACGTCTGTATTTAGTTCTCTTAGGCATTAACATGGTTATCTACCTCCATCAGCAGCGGGACGCTTCTTGACCTCGGGAAGGACCTCGCCCTTGTATATCCATACCTTGACGCCGATCTTGCCGTAGGTTGTGTTTGCCTCAGCGAAGCCGTAGTCGATATCGGCTCTGAGAGTCTGAAGCGGAATTGTACCCTCGTGATAATGTTCGTTTCTTGCGATTTCTGCACCGCCGAGACGACCGCTGCACTTGACTTTGATTCCCTTTGCGTTGAGTCTGATGGCATTTTTGATAGCCTGCTTCATGGCACGGCGGAAGGAAATTCTGTTTTCAAGCTGTTCAGCAATATTTTCGGAAACGAGCTGAGCATTGAGCTCAGGCTGCTTGACCTCTACAACGCTTACGCTGCAAGGCATACCGGTGAACTTTTCGATATTGGCTTTGAGCTTTTCGATCTCAGAGCCCTGTCTGCCGATTACAATACCGGGCTTTGCACAGTGAATGATGACACGGAGTCTTGCGCTGTCGCGTTCGATCTCGATCTTCGGCACACCGGCTTTTTTGAGCTGCTCTTTGAGGAACAGTCTCAGTTTGTGGTCTGCGACAATGGTATCACCGAACTGTTCGTCTTTGACGTACCAGCGGCTGTCCCAGTCTTTTATAACGCCTACGCGCAGACCGTGCGGATTGACTTTCTGACCCATGATTAACCTCCTTAAGCTCTTTCTTTAAGCGCAATCGTGATGTGAGAAGTACGTTTGATGACACGAGCGGCACTGCCCTTTGCACGGGGTCTGATGCGTTTCATGTTCTTAAGCATACCGGGAGTGACAAAGCACTCGGAAACGTACAGCTTTTCGACATCCATGTGATGATTGAACTCAGCGTTTGCTACAGCGGAAGCAAGCAGCTTCGATACGCTTTCGCAGGCAATCTTATTTGTCGTCTGAAGGATCGCGGCGGCTTCTGCCACATTCTTGTTTCTGATAAGGTCGAGAACGATCTTTACCTTACGGGGAGAAACACGAAGCTGTCTGAGATAAGCCTTTGCGACTTTATTTTCATTTTCCACTTTCGTTTTCCTCCTTCAATCAGTTAGAATTTGCAGTCTTGGATCCGGAATGACCCTTGAACAGTCTTGTGGGTGCGAATTCGCCGAGCTTATGTCCGACCATGTCCTCAACGACATAAACCGGGATATGTTTTCTGCCGTCATGAACTGCAATGGTGTGACCGACGAATTCGGGGAATATGGTGGAAGAGCGTGACCAGGTCTTGATGACTCTCTTTTCGCCCTTCTTATTCATATCGCAAATGCGTTCGTAGAGTTTCTTTTCCACGAAAGGGCCTTTTTTAATACTTCTGCTCATGATTTGTCCTCCTTACCGACTATCTTGCGTTTCTGCGCTTGACAATGAACTTGTCGGTGCGAGATTTCTTCTTACGTGTCTTGTAGCCAAGAGCGGGCTTGCCCCAAGGTGTCAAAGGACCGGGGTGACCGACGGGAGACTTACCTTCACCACCGCCGTGAGGGTGGTCGCAGGGGTTCATGACAGAACCACGGACAGTAGGTCTGATGCCGAGGTGGCGGGTCTTACCTGCCTTGCCAAGCTTGATATTCTCGTGCTCAAGGTTGCCGACCTGACCGATCGTTGCCTTGCAATCGAGACGAAGCTTTCTCATTTCGCCTGAAGGAAGTCTGATGAGTGCCATTCCGTTTTCCTTACTCATAAGCTGAGCGGAAGCACCTGCGGAACGAACCATCTGAGCGCCTCTGCCGGGATAAAGCTCAATATTATGGATGTAAGTACCATCGGGAATGTGGGAAATAGGAAGGACGTTGCCGACCTTAATATCCGCATTTTCACCTGTGTATATTACATCACCGGCCTTGAGTCCGGAAGGAGCAACGATGTAGCTCTTTTTGCCAGCCTCATCAGCGAGGAGAGCAATATAAGCGGTACGGTTAGGATCGTACTCAATGCCGAGAACGGTATTGGTGGATTCACCTGCGCGCTTGAAGTCGATGATTCTGTACTTCTGTCTGTTTCCGCCGCCGTGATGTCTCACGGTAATACGACCGGTGTTGTTTCTGCCGGCGTGCTTTTTAAGGACGGTAACAAGGCTTTTTTCGGGAGTCTTTTTGGTGATTTCCTCGAAAGAAGGAGTAACCATGTTTCTTCTTGACGGAGTCGTAGGTTTATAATTCTTTGTTGCCATGATTTATCTCCTTTCGATTACATAAGGCTGTCGAAGAACTCGATAGTCTTGGAATCGGCAGTCAGTTTGACAATTGCCTTTTTCCAAGCGCTGGTCTTGCCTTCAACGTATCTGACGCGCTTAGTCTTTGCCTTCATGCTGATGGTGTTGACCTTTTCGACCTTGACACCGAAGATCTCTTCGACTGCCTTGGCGATTTCGGTCTTGTTTGCGTCGGACGCAACTCTGAAAGTATATTTCTTATCCTGGATATCCGCTATTGAAGCTTCTGTGATAACCGGTTTGAGGATAATATCGTAAGCTGTTTTCATTCTGCGTATACCTCCTCGATTTTCATAACCGCCTGTTTGCTGACGACCATCTTATTGCTGTTGAGAATGTCATAGACATTGATAGCATTGACAGGGGTGGTCTTTACAGCGGGGATGTTTGCCGCGGACTTGACGAAAACGGGGTTGATCTCTTCGGTAACGATGTACGCTTTCTTTTCAGCGCCGAGGGCTTTGAGCATTGCAACGACCGACTTTGTCTTGTATTCAGCAAGTGCGATATTGTCAACGACAATCAGTTCACCAGCCTGAACCTTTGAAGACAGTGCGGAGAGCATTGCAACTCTCTTAACCTTCTTGTTGATAGAAACGCGATATGATCTGGGCTTCGGGCCGAGAGCAACGCCGCCGTGTGTCCACTGAGGAGAACGCGTGGAGCCCTGTCTCGCTCTGCCGGTGCCCTTCTGTCTCCAGGGCTTTCTGCCGCCGCCGGAAACCTCGGTCCTTGTGAGAGTGGACTGAGTGCCCTGTCTCTGATTGAGAAGGTACGCTCTGACTACGGAATGGAGGACGGACTTGTTAACTTCTGCACCGAAGATCTTGTCGTTCAGTTCCATGCTGCCGACAACGTCGCCGTTCATGTTGTAAATATTTACGTTAGCCATTATTCATTTCCTCCCTTCCATTATTTCACGGTGTTACGGACGAAAACGATTCCGCCGCGTGCACCGGGGACTGCGCCCTTTACTGCAATGAGGTTCTTGTCAGCGTCAATCTTGACGACTTCAAGATTCAGGGTCGTGACCCGCTCATTACCGTACTGACCAGCCATCTTCTTGTTTTTCATAACTCTGGAGGGATCACTGTTCGCGCCCATAGAGCCGACTTCGCGATGTACAGGGCCAACGCCGTGTGTCATCTTGAGTCTGTGATGATTCCATCTTTTGATGACGCCGGTGAAGCCGTGACCCTTCGAGGTTCCGGTGACGTCAACCTTTTCGCCGACGGTGAATGTGTCTGCAGTGACAACGTCGCCGACGTTCATGGAAGCAGCATCGTCAAGTCTGAATTCCTTGAGATACTTTTTGAAGGAAACATTCGCCTTTGCGAAATGACCCTTCCGGGGTTTGTTAAGCTTTCTTTCAGCTATGTCGGAGAAACCGAGCTGAACAGCTTCATAGCCGTCTTTTGCAGCAGTCTTCTTCTGAACGACCGTGCAGGGTCCGGCATTAATGACCGTAACCGGGATGACATTGCCTTTTTCGTCAAAAATCTGAGTCATGCCGATTTTTCTGCCGATGATACCTTTTTTCATTTAATAAATCCTCCTCGGGTTATTGGTTAGCCCCGTCGGGTTAACGTGACCCTTAAATTGGTTTGGCGTGTTTTACAGTTTGATTTCGATATCCACTCCTGCGGGAAGCTCGATGCTCATGAGAGCCTCGACAGCCTTCTGCGAGGGCTTTATGATGTCGATAAGACGCTTATGTGTTCTGTACTCGAACTGTTCGCGGCTGTCCTTATACTTATGAACAGCGCGGAGGATGGTGACGATCTCTTTATCGGTGGGAAGCGGAATGGGACCGGAAACGGAAGCGCCGTTGCGCTTTGCGGTTTCGACGATCTTTTCAGCAGCCTGATCGATCAGGAGATGGTCATAGGACTTGAGTCTGATTCTGAGCTTTTCTTTTGATGCCATACTTGTTGTATTGCCTCCTATAAAGTTTTGATGCTTTACGGTTGCACGGTTGTACATCCTTTCGGGCGTTTCAAACTTTACCCGTAAAAAATGCTTCACCGCCGTCCGATTGTCGGACATACTCCGCCGAAGTTACCTGCGCTTACGCAGCAATCTCCGGTTTCATCGCACACCAAGCGTCGTTTAGTATATCATACGCACCGTAAAAATGCAATATAAACCCGCAAAAAAGTGCGCAACTCACTTGTAAACATTTTATGAACACTGTATTTTCGCGAAAAATTTCGAAAAAGTACTTCAAAAAGTGTGAAAAACGTGTTATAATAAAGCATTACTATATATTAAAAGGAAATTAATCATGGAAAAGACCTATAATTTCAGCGGAACGTGTTCCCGCAACGTCACATTCGACATTGACGAAAACCATGTCGTCACCAACATTCGCTTCAACGGCGGTTGCAACGGCAACCTGAAGGGTGTTGCCGCGCTCTGCGAGGGTATGAAGGCGGAGGACATCATCAAAAAAATTGAAGGGCTGAGATGCGGTATGAAGCAGACAAGCTGTCCCGACCAGTTCGCAAAGTCACTTCAAAAGGAGCTTGCGGCAAAATAGCCGCGTTTACTGTATGAACGCGTTTGATATATATAATATATGGAAAGAAAAAGTCACCGACCCTTCCCTGCGCAGTGAACTCGAGTCAATAGACGGTAATGAAAACGAAATCGTTGCACGATTCACCGCGCCGATGTCATTCGGCACAGCAGGACTGCGCAGCATTATGGGCGCCGGAATTTCCCGCATGAATATATATACCGTTGCACAGGCGACACAGGGACTTGCCGAACTCATCAGGCAGGAGAATGCCGCAGATAAAGGTGTTGCCATTGCACATGACAGCCGAAACAACTCGCGGTTGTTCGCCGAAATATCGGCAAGAGTCCTTGCGGCAAACGGAATCACCGTATATCTTTTCGATTCCCTGCGTCCGACTCCCGAGCTTTCGTTTGCAATACTTGAACTGGGGTGCATCTCGGGAATCAACATCACTGCATCACATAACCCTAAAGAATACAACGGATACAAGGTATATTGGTCGGACGGCGCGCAGCTCCCGCCCGAACACGCTGCTGTTGTCTGCGAAAAGATCGCCGGATGCGATATGTTTTCGGTTCCGATGGCAGACCTCAGCGACAAGCATATTCATGTGATCGGAAGCGAGATCGATGAAAAATATATCGACGCAGTGCTTGGCTGTGTAATCGACCGGGACGCGCTCAAAGAATTCGGCAACAGTCTCAATCTTGTCTACACACCTCTTCACGGCACAGGCTACCGTCTCGTTCCGGAGGCAATGCGCCGTGCCGGCATTTCAAATCTCACCGTCATACCGGAGCAGGCAGTTCCGGACGGCAATTTCCCGACCGTCGCTTCACCCAATCCCGAAAACAAACCTTGCTTCAAAATGGCGCTTGACTATATCGAACAGCACAATATGCCCACCGACGTTGTTGTCGCCACAGACCCGGACGGCGCTCGCCCCGGCGTTGCCGTAAAGAAGCCCTCCGGGGAATACAT
>FR892189.1:14163-19909 GCA_000433115.1 Ruminococcus sp. CAG:382 | reverse complement strand
CCTCCGGTGAATTCATAGCCCTTTCAGGCAACCAGATAGGAGCTTTGCTCGTTTCCTATATAATCGCTGCCCGCCGTTCAATCGGCAGGCTACCCGAAAATGCCTGTGCCATACGTTCGGTCGTTTCCTCGCCGCTTTTCGATACAATATGCCGCGACAACGGAGTTGAGCCGGTTTGTGTCCTTACCGGATTCAAGTATATCGGCGAAAAGATAAAAGAATACGCCGTCGATGGCAGTCACACTTTCATCTTCGGCTATGAAGAGAGCCAAGGCTTCCTTTCGGGTGGTTATGTACGTGACAAGGACGGCGTTGCCGCCGCGCTCCTCATCGCCGAAGCCGCGTCCCACTACAAGAGTTTCGGTAAATCGCTTTACGAAGCGCTTTACGATATTTACGACAAATACGGCTGGGCTAAGGAAACCATTCTGAATATCAAAATCGAAGGCGCACTTCCGATGCAGGAAATGTCCGCAAAGATGGCTGCTCTCCGTGCTTCACCGTTCAAAACAATCTGCGGAACCGATGTTGTCCGCATACGCGATTACGCAGCCGGTACCGTGCGGGACATCAAAACCGGTGCCGTGACTTCGACAGGATTGCCGAAATCGGATATGCTCTTCTTTGAGCTTTCCGACGGTTCAAATGTCATAATCCGTCCTTCCGGAACAGAGCCTAAGATCAAAATTTACATCCAGGCAAACGGCGCGGACAGCGTCGAGGTCGATCAGAAGCTCGACACACTTGCCGCTTTCAAATACTTCGGATAACTAAAAAGCATCTCACTTCCGATTCGGGAATGAGATGCTTTTCAAATTATTTGCTGTCGGTTTATCAGCCGTTTCTGCCCCTGTTGAGGATATCTATAATACTGTTGATATCGTTTTCGTTGAAATCATCCGATGAAGATGATGAAGTGCTTCTTGACGGTTCATCTTTTCCCGGCTCATCGTCAGACGCCTTTGCCGACGGAGCTGCCGCAACTTCGCTGCCTTCAAAGCCTGTCGCGATAAGAGTGACGCGAATTTCATCTTCCATATTCTTGTCAAATGCAACACCGAAAATAACATTTGCATCGGGATGAGCTTCTTCCGTAATGCGGGAAACAGCTGTGTCAATCTCATCAAGCCCGATATCGGGAGAGGAGAGTATATTGATGATAATACCCTTTGCACCGCCGATGCTGGTTTCAAGCAACGGGCTGGACATGGCGATCTTTGCAGCCATTTCTGCCTTCTCTCTGCCCTTCGCGGAGCCAACGCCCATGTGAGCAAGTCCCGCATTTGTCATTACCGTTGAAACGTCTGCGAAGTCAAGGTTGATGTAACCGCTTTGGGTAATAAGATCGCATATGGACTGAACGCCCTTGCAGAGAATGTCGTCCGCTTCGTGGAATGCGTTCAGGAAGGTTATTTTTTTATCTGTAAGAAGCTTGAGACGCTCATTGGGGATCACCACAAGTGAATCAACATATTCGGACAGCTTTCTGATGCCCTCTTCAGCCTGTCTCATTCTCTTCGGTCCCTCAAAAGCGAAAGGCTTTGTCACGACGGCAACAGTAAGTATACCCATCGACTTTGCGATACGTGCAACAACGGGAGCAGCGCCTGTGCCTGTTCCGCCGCCCATGCCTGCAGTTATGAAAACCATGTTTGCACCGGTCAGCGCTTCGGTGATCGCGTCTGCGGATTCCTCGGCTGCCTTTTCACCGAGGCTGGGGTCTGCGCCGGCTCCGCGACCCTTGGTTATCTTGTCGCCTATGCTGATTTTATTGGGAGCGGCAGATTTTACAAGAATATGCGCGTCGGTGTTAACGTTGATATATTCAACGCCCTTTCCGTCGCTGTCAAGCTCGATCATGCGGTTCACTGCGTTTCCGCCGCCACCGCCGACGCCAACTACTTTTATATTGACTAAGTTTTCGGTATTGAAATCGTTTGCCATTTATTTATCCTCCATTATTTCGAATCCGGCTCAGGTGTTACGGTTTCTGTTGAGCATGCTGATGATCTTCGCGATATCATCTTCCGTTGAGCTTTCGGCTGTGCTTTCCGCACCTTTGGGTGCTTCGGTTGTTGCGGTTCTGTCTTCCCTCACCACAGAAGCTTCCGTGCGTGTATCCGTATGGATCGCATCGCGTTCAAAGCCGGTTGCAATGAGCGTTATCTTCATTTCGTCGTTAAGAGTATTGTCAAATACCGCTCCGAATATGACGTTTGCATCCGAATCCGCTTCATTTGTTATCATGGAAGCCGCCTGATCAATCTCGTCAAGACCTATATCGGGGGAGGAAGTTATATTAACGATGATGCCCTTGGCGCCCTTTATATTTGTTTCGAGAAGCGGGCTCGACATCGCGAGTTTTGCAGCCTGTTCAGCCTTGTCCTTTCCCTTTGCGGAGCCGACGCCCATATGCGCATATCCGGCGTTGGTCATTACCGTGCAGATATCGGCAAAGTCGAGGTTGATATAGCCATAATCCGTGATAAGCTCAGAGATGGAACGAACACCCTTTCTGAGTATATCATCGGCTTCCTGGAAAGCATTGATCAGAGTTATCTTTTTGTCTGTGAGAAGCTTCAGTCGCTCGTTCGGAATGACGATGAGCGAGTCAACATACTTTGCAAGCTCCCGTATGCCTTCATCGGCTTGTCTTGCACGTTGCCTGCCTTCAAAGTTGAACGGTCTTGTAACAATCGCAATTGTAAGCACTCCCTGCTCCTTTGCGATCCTGGCAATCGTGGGTGCGGCGCCCGTACCTGTTCCGCCGCCCATACCTGCGGTGACAAACACCATGTTTGCGCCCTTCACTGCTTTTGTTATTGCATCGACCGATTCGTCGGCACTGCGCTTACCAAGCTCCGGATTGCCGCCCGCGCCCATTCTGCGCGTCACTTTTTCGCCGATCAAAATATTTGTCTTGGCGTGAGAATTGACAAGCGATTGGCTGTCCGTGTTGACGTTAATGAAATCTATTCCGCGCAGCTTGTCCGCAATCATTCTGTCAACGGCATTGTTACCGCCGCCGCCTACGCCGATAACCTTTATATTGACTCCGGCATCAAGCTTTTCAAGCTCTTTTATATCTGTCATAGTTTTTCCCCTTTCGGTCGGTCATATAGCAAAGCAAATCATCAGTTTTACAAACACTGTCTTATATACTTATAGTATATAACAAAACACAGTGTTTTTGCAAGGGCTTTTTTCACTTTTTTCGCCGCAGAAACAACTTTTTTTCGTTTTCAGTCGTTATACCTCGAAAAGCTGGCTTCTTTTATATTTGAAATATCAAGTTTTCCTTTGTCATCTTCATAAAGATGCTCCAGAATACCAACAAAGAACCGCACCTTTATATCAATATTATCAATGCTTCCGAAGTAAACATCAAGCTTGTCCCGATAGCGTATAGATATATCGAATCTGTTTTTTATCGAAAACGAATCGACACCCGAGATAAGTCCGTATTCGTCAAGCGTTGCATACAGTGTACGCACAACGTCAGCCATACGCACATCGGCATATGTCAGGCTTTCTCCGGAATAGCATTTCCGCACATCTCCTGCAGACACCTCAACCATATTTGCGGTATCGGCGTTGTCGGAGCGCTCAAGCACAACAAGATCCTTTGAAATCAGATATTTGCCTCCGTACAGCTCGGAATACATGACGGCTTCCGTTTCGCTGACGGTTATACGAAGCGTTGAGGGCAGCTCGCGTTCAAGTGTCACCGCGCTTACATACGGCAGTTTTTCGGTCAATCTTCGGTTCAGCTCAGCTTCACCGACAGAGTACAGATTGTCGCCCTCGGCAATGCCGGCTGCTGATCGGATTTCTCCGACACTATATCTGACATTTCCCGTTATTTCAACATTCTTGACCTTAAAGAACACAAGAAACCACAGCAGAAAAAACACAGTGCTAAAAGACACCAGCAGTACGACATAGAAAACAATGTGCTTTACCCGTTTCTTCTGCTGCTGTTGTTCGAGTGATTCGAATTTTGCGTTTTTAGGTCTGAATTTCTGTTTCTCGTCCATTTTTCAAGCATCATTTTCCCGATGCCGTCAACTCAAATATAAGGTCAACGATTTTCTTCGTCGCATTCGGCTTACCGAATGCACGCATATTGTTTTCCATTCGCCGGCGCTTTTCGCCGTCAGCGGAAAGATCCATGACGGTTTTCGCAAGTATACGTCCGTCAAGCACGCTTTCCTTGATCACATCTGCCGCATCGGCGTTTTTCAATACCATTGCATTTTTGTACTGATGATCCTCGGCGACGTTGGGCGACGGGATAAATATCGTTGCCCTGCCTATGAGCGCAAGCTCTGCGGTCGTTATCGCTCCGGCTCGCGATATAACGACATCCGCCGCAGCCTGTCTCAGCTGCATATCATAAATATACTCAAGTATTTCGAACTGCGGGCATTCGTCAAGCTTTTTTTCTTTGATCACCGCAGAGAATTTTTCCCAACCGATATGACCCACCGCATGTGTCTGACGTATACCCTTTTTGTCACGGTAGATATTCATGGCGTCAAGCACAAAGGTATTGACCTTATCCGCTCCAAGGCTTCCGCCACTCGAAAGGATGTATATTTCATCGTCCTTTATACCGAGTTTGCGTCGTGCTTCAGCTTTTTCAAAGCAGTTCGGTTTCACGGGGTTTCCCGTCAGAACCAGTTTTCCCCGAACCGCCTGATCAAAATACTGTTCACTGCCTTCGAATGAAATGCATACTTTGTCAACGTATTTCGACAGCTTTTTCGTTGTTACACCCGGAAAAGCGTTCTGCTCCTGAATTAGTGTCGGAATATGCAGCTCTGTTGCCGCTTTTACGGTCGGCCAGCTCGCATATCCTCCGGTACCGATAACCACATCGGGGTTGAATTTTTTTATAATCCGCCGTGCCTCAAAAACGGATGTGGCAGCATAAACAAGTGCCTTCACATTCTTGAGCGTGAGCTTGCGTCTGAAGCCCTGCACCTTTACGGTATGGAGCTTATATCCTGCCTCCGGGACAAGCTTTCCCTCAAGACCGTGTGTTGTACCTACAAATTCTATCACCGAATCCGGTTCCCTACGTTTTATTTCATTGGCAATGGCAAGAGCGGGGTTGATATGACCGCCCGTACCGCCGCCGCACATTAATACTCTCATTGAAAACACCTCATATCAGTCTTTATCAAGATAGGAGAATCTGGACACCGAAAGAATTATACCCATTTCACCAAGCAATATGATGAGTGCCGTACCGCCGTAGCTGAAAAACGGAAGCGAAATACCGGTACTCGGTATGGTGTTGGTGACAACGGCAATATTCAGGATGACCTGAAGCGCCATTTTTACGACAAGACCCATAACAAGCAGCATGCTGAATCTGTCACGACATTTTGATGCGATTTGGAAGCCGCGTATTATGAGCAGTGCAAACAGACAGATTATAAATGCCGCACCCGCAAAGCCAAGTTCCTCACATACGATTGCAAAAATATAGTCGTTCTGCGGTTCGGGAAGGTAGCCGTGCTTTTCGATGCTTTTACCGAGTCCGAGCCCCCAGAGTCCGCCCGAGGAAACAGCATAAAGCGATTGCGATGGCTGCCAGCCGGGGTCATTAAGCTCGGCATTTTTCATATATTTGAACGGATCCTTCCATATGAGCAGTCGAAGATACACGTGACTCAGCTTTTCCTTGATAAGCGTCATATTGAGCAGCTTATCAACATTTGTGGATGCCCAAAAGCCC
>FR892189.1:1164-14092 GCA_000433115.1 Ruminococcus sp. CAG:382 | reverse complement strand
TCCGAGCAGCATCATAAAGAAAATTATCAGCAGGTTTATTATTGTCGCGGAGAGGTGACTCTGTGACAGACAAAGGCCGGCAGATACCACGGCAAGAATTGCAAACGGAATAACTCCGTAGCGGAATGTATTCATTTCCGATGGTCTGTCTGCAACAATCCGGGCGCACATTATCACATTCATCGTTTTAAGCAGCTCAGACGGCTGGAAGTTGATCCTCCATATCTGTATCTGACGTACCGCGCCGTGAGTGGCGATACCCAGAAAGAACACGAGAACATTCAATGCGACAATGACAGCATACAGTATTGTTGCGGTGCGGCGCAGAAAAAACGGACGCACGAAAAGGGTCGCGGCGCAAAGCACAACAAAGCCGATTAATATCCATATCATCTGATTCCTTGCAAAATACAGGCTGTCTCTGAAATTGGTTTCCGCAAAAGCATAGCTTGCAGAAAACATCATGACAGAGCCGATCGCAGTCAGCAGTATCACCAGTATCAAAAACGGGCGATCGCATTCACCGATAAAACGAATAAAGATATTCTTTTCTTTTTTCGGTCCCGCATTATCCGGCAGGACGTTTTTCCTTTCTGCAACTGCTTGCGGCTTGTTCATTGTTTTTCCTTTCAGATATCGCTTCGGCTCAAAGCTGTGCGTAATAGAGCCAATACGAAAGTGCGCATGAAAGCGCTGTTATAAGCGAAAATACGCCGACGATTTTAACCTCGCTCCATCCGCATTTTTCAAAATGGTGATGTATCGGTGCCATCCTGAAAACACGTTTTCCGGTGAGTTTGAAGGAAACTACCTGTATGATGACGGACAGTCCTTCAATGAGATAAATAAGCCCCGCAGTGAGAATAAGCCAATTCATATCAAGATCGGATACCGCGACAACGAGCGCCGTTCCGAGGAACAGCGAGCCGCAGTCGCCCATGAATATTTTTGCGGGATGAAAATTGAAGATAAGAAACGCAACAAGCCCTCCGACAAGCGCACATTCAAACAACCCAAGGGACGTTGAAAATCCGGTTACGGCTATAACAAACACCGAAATGATGAGAGCAATGCTCCCGCAAAGACCGTCGATGCCGTCGGAAAGATTCGCGCAGTTTATCATGTATGTAATCACCACAATGGCGATAGGATAATAAAATATACCGAGGTCAATGTCAAAGCCCGGGAATGTCAGTGAAGTATCCACTCCCTCAAAGCGTGCAAGAGCCGCAACATAACCGGATGCGGCAAGAACCTGTAATATGAGCTTCTGCCCTGCCGAAAGTCCCTTGTTGCGTTTTTTGAACAGCTTTACGTAGTCATCGATAAATCCGATTGCGGCATTTGCAAGAAGCATGCATGAATTAATGATGACCCTCGGGGTGAATGCGCCGTCCATGAGGACAAAATACGCGGTGAAGAACGCCGCGGCGGTCGATATTATGAATATGACTCCGCCCATTATCGGAGTTCCCGCCTTACTCTTATGCCAATTGGGCCCGACCTCAAGAATCACAGCACCGAGCTTTACCTTGCGCAAAACAGGAATGAAAACTTTATAAAGTATAACACCTGCAACGAGTGACATTACAGCGGCAAGCGCCGCCACGACATATTGATTCATAATCCTGCTTCCTTAATTATATCTTCAAAATGCAGACGGTTTGACGCCTTGAAGAGCACCGTATCACCGCTTTTCAGTATAGAACCGAGGTATCCGGCAGCATCTGCCTTTTCATCTGCGGAAAAGACCGAACATTCTCTGCCGCACGACGAAGCGGATAGCTCAGCCATATCGCCGACAAAAATCAATACATCAGCCGTTCTTCCCGCCTCAAGCGCGACCTTGCGGTGAAGATCCTCGGAGTCACTTCCAAGCTCAAGCATATCGCCGAGCACTGCAATTTTTCGTCCCTCAGCCGACGAAAGCACCGAAAGAGCCGCTTTCATTGATTCGGGAGAAGCATTATAACAATCTGCTATTACAGTTATACCGTCTTTTTTGTAGCTATGCTGTCTGTTGCCGTCCGGTGTGAAGTGCGAAAGCGCTTCGGCGCATTTTTCGGCGTCAAAACCGCATTCTGTTCCGGCAGCAAATGCAAGCATCGCATCCATAACGTTGTGTCTTCCCGCGATTCCGAGATGAATCGGCGTCCTTTTTCCGTGATGTTCAATCACAAAGTCAATACCGCACGCGTTTTCGGAAACATCACAGGCGCAGAATTCGCAATCATTTCGCTCCGCAGAGCAGAAAACCGCACGATCACCCAACTTTTTTCCTTCGGCATATTCGAGCACATTGTCGGCATTCAGAATGATTCTGCCGCCGGGACGCTCTCCTTTAAGTATATCGAATTTTTCGTTTTTTATGTTTTCAACGCTTCCGAGCGCCTCAAGATGCGATGAGCCAATGGTCGTAATGACAGAAAGATAGGGTCGTGCCAACATGGAGAGTCTTTCTATTTCGCCTCGTTCGCTCATTCCAAGCTCCAGAACGGCATACTCCGCATCGTTTTCGATCGACATAACGGAAAGCGGCACACCAATCAGGCTGTTTTTGTTTCCCTTTGTAACGTATGCATCAGATGACGCAGCGAAAACCAAGCCGGTCATGTCCTTTGTCGTTGTCTTTCCGACGCTTCCGGTGATGCATATGGTCTTGACGTCAGGACATTTTTCACGTCTGTACCAATCGGCAAGAGCATATATAGCTGCTTTTACGTCCGGTACGAGCACGGTATTTTTGACAAATGCACCTTCGCGGTCCACAAAAGCGGCGTTCCCGGAGGCGACAACCGCTTCGACAAAATCGTGGGCATCACGCTTTTCACCGCGCAACGCAAAGAACAAGCCTGTTTCGCCATGCGATTCACGGCTGTCAAGGAACAGCCTTTTCAATATAAGATCTTCGCTTTCTGCATGAAGCTTACCGCCGACAGCGGCGGCAGCCTCACTGAGTCTGAACGTAATCATTGTATTTCTTCCTTGTAAATAAAGGAAACGGTGACGGCAGAGCCTTGCTCTGCCTTTTTTCCTGCTTCAACGGACTGGCTGACCGCACGGCAGTTTTCGAATTCCTTATTGAATATTCCTTCCATCACAAGATTTATGTTGTTGCGTTCGCACCAGGCAAGTGCTTCCTTCGCGGACATACCGTTGAAGTTTCGCATTTCGACCGTGGACTTGCTTGCATTTTCTTCTGTATAAAGTATAATGACACCGCCGTCCTGAACGGTTGTACCCACACGCGGCATCTGATCAATAACGGTATCGCCGTTGCCTCTTACAATGCAGCGTATTGTGTTGGATTTTAGATTTTTTATAGCGTATGACGCCTGATCGACCGGGGTTCCGCGGTAATCCGGTACAGTGAAACTCTTCACGACGTTTTCGTCGTTCATTGCAATATCAAGATACGGAAGCACCTCGGAAAGTATGTTTCCGATAATCGGTGCTGCGACCTGACTGCCGTAATAATACTGACCGGTAGGTTCATCGACGATCACGAGGATCGCGACCTGCGGGTCCTCTGCAGGCGCAAATGACACGCATGACGAAATATAGTATTCCTTGTCCTCTTCTGCATCCTTACGGGACAGCTTCTGACTTGTACCGGTCTTCGAAGACACGTTATAGCCCGAAACAGCCGCATTTTTTGTGGAGTTGACAAGCATTTTCAGAATCGTATTTGCGGTAGACTCGCTTATAACCTGTTTTTTATTATCATAAGCCGTGGAAGTATTCATATTTCCGTCGCTGTCGATAGTCGCCTTGAGAAGATGCGGAGTGACAAGATAGCCCCCGTTTGCGATTGCGGTTACGGCGCGGATATGCTGAATGGCGGTCACCGACATAGACTGACCGAATGCGTTTCGTGCAAGGTCGGCGGGATTTGAAAGATCTTTGTAATAAAGGCTGTTTGCTTCTCCGATTATGTCTGATCCGGTTTTTTCGGTATATCCGAATTCATAGAAATATTTTTCAAAAATCGTATGTCCGATATCAAGACCCATCTGAACAAATGCGGGGTTGCATGAGTTTACGAGCGCTTCGGCAATGGTCTGCGATCCGTGTACTTTGCCGGAGTGGCATTTGATAGGCGTTCCGGCAACAAGGATGGAGCCGGAGCAGGTGTAATGTGTATCGGGAGTGAAGATATTTTCTTCAAGTCCCATAGCAGTGGTTATTATTTTGAAAGTGGAACCCGGGTCGTAAAGCTCAGTCACCGTTTTGTTTTTCCACATTTCCTGAAGAAGCTCGTATTCATACTTCTGCTTCTCTTCATCGGTACCCTCAAACGCTTCATAGCGTTCAAGATAGCTGCCGACAAGCGTATTGCGGTTGTTCAGATCGAAGCCCTCGTATGAAACCATGCCGAGAATTTCGCCCGTATCGACATCCATCATTATTGCCCGTATACCGTATGTAGGCTTATTCTCGTCGTAGCCCTGCTTGATATACTTTTCCATAATGGACTGGATGTTTCTGTCGATAGTCAATACAATATCCTGACCGTCGATTTTATCGATATATGTTTCGTAGTTGAACGGAAGCTCATTGCCGTTGCCGTCTCTGCCCTTCACCGCTCTGCCGTTTACGCCGGCAAGAATCGAATTGTATGTCAGTTCAATGCCCGTCAGACCGGTATTGTCGGTGCCGGTGAATCCGATAACCTGAGAGGCAAGCATACTGTACGGGTAATAACGCTTAGTACCTTCCTCGAAGCACACCTGTCTGTGGAGATTGTTGCGCTCAACAAAGTCTCTGACCGCAAGCTCTTCCTTTTCCTCGACCTTTTTTTTGATTATCTGATATGCTGATTTCGTTTTTTTCGTTTTTTCGATTATCGCTTCTTTATCAACACCGAGAATTTCCGAAAGATTTGTCGCAATAAGCTCTGCCTGTGCATCGCTCTCTATGTCGCGGGGTGAGATGAAAATCGTCTGTACGGTGGAGCTGCGGGCAAGCTGCTTCATGTTGCGGTCATAGATATTTCCGCGATCGGCTTCCAATGTTATTTCATATGTATACTGATTGACCGCTCTGCCCTTAAGATCTTCCGAATCCTTGAGCTGCAGGTTGACAAGCCGCGCTATCAGACCGACAAGGCAGGCTATAAGTAACGCGAGTGCAACACGGCTTCTTGCGATTATAGATTTTGAGGTTGTTGTTTGTTTGTTTTTCACTGCTGTTCCTCACGACACGCAATTTCCGAAAGCCCTATGCTCCGCAAAAGAAATGGCTTTTATAAATCAATTATATTTACAAAAGCCATAAACAATGCTATAATATCAAATGTCAGTTAAAGAAATTGCGGATTATTCTTCCGAAACCGGAAAGCAGAACGCCGAGTCCTCCCTCGTCACCGTCGTCATATTTATAAACATCGGCATTGTCTTTGTCAATAAGAGTGACGCTTATGCGCTGAAGATCGGTCGATTTGACCATGCCCAATTTTTCGGATGCATATTCTTCGACATAGACAAGATCATCTTTTCTGTCAAGCCTCTGCTCCAACTTATCGGCTTCCTTCTGCAGATCGGTGAGCTGACTTTTGAGATCGGCAATGCTACCGTTATATCTGTCGACCTCAGCATAATTCATCATGAGAAGCAGGAGAAGGACCGTAAGCGTCACGATGCCGAGAACGAACGCCATCGGGAACGGCGCTTTGTCTTTCTTGCGGTAATTGATGATTTTCCTTGCCTTGAGGCGTCTGCCGCTGTGCCCTCTTGCGGCCGGTTTTCCGGCAGATGAGCGTCTGACATCGGAGGTGCGTTTCTGAACTTTACCGATATTGATTATATCAGAACTTTTGCGTACATTCATTTCCATTTTGCAACCTCCGTTTTAACTTTCTATAATTTTTCTATGATTCTGAGCTTTGCGGATTTTGATCGGCTGTTCTCAGCGAGTTCTTGCTCTGAAGGGACCGACGGCTTGCGGGTCAGTACCCTAGCCACAGGCATCTTACCGCATACACACGGAAGATCCTTCGGGCATTTGCAGGGGTTTTCCAGCTCACGAAAGACATTTTTCACAATTCTGTCCTCCAGCGAGTGGAATGTGAGTACCGTCATGCGACCACCGCTTTTCAGGAGGTCGCATCCGGTCCGGAGAGTTGGTTCAATGACGTCCAATTCTCCGTTAACTTCAATTCGTATTGCCTGAAAGCATCTTTTGGCGGGATGACCGTCAAATTTCACCGATTTCGGTATCGCTGAAGCGATAATTGCGGCGAGCTGCGCCGTGCTTTCTATCGGCGCAGTCTTCCTCTTTTCGACAATCCTGTCGGCTATCCTTCCCGAAAATTTTTCCTCGCCGAATTCGAAGAAAATCTTTTCGAGCGCTTCCTTTGTATAGCTGTTCACAACATCGTACGCATTCAACCTGTCAGCGCGGTTCATACGCATGTCAAGCGGCGCATCATTGATGTAGGAAAAACCGCGTTCCGCATTATCTAACTGGTAGGAAGACACACCGAGATCGATAAGCACCCCGTCGATTTTTTCGAAGCCGTAATGACTCACGGCATCAGCTATATTTGAGAAGTTATCACGGTAAAGCAGCAACCTTTCGTCATTTACCGTTTTTTCGGCGTTCGCAATCGCGTCGCCGTCACGGTCTATACCGATAACGCGTCCGTTGCCGCTCAAATGTTTGAGAATTTCTTTCGTATGCCCCGCTCCGCCAAGGGTGCAGTCAACATAAACGCCGTCCGGCTTTATGTCAAGCCCCTCGATGACCTCGCCGAGCATAACCGGATAATGCCTGAATTCCATATCAGAAGCCCAGTCCGATCAGTTCTTTTTCAACAAGTTCGTTGTCGAAATACTTCTGCTCTTCAGCCCAGCCCTCCGTGCTCCATATTTCAATGCAGGTATTGTTGCCTACGACAACAACATCCTTGCCGAGTCCGGCATACTGCTGATATTTCGGAGCGAGCATCAGCCTGCCCTGGGAATCCAGTGTTCCGCAGTCGGCAGATGAAAATACAGAGCGCCTTGCATGTCGGGTATCTGTCTGTGAATATGAGCTGAACTTTTCGCTTATCTTCTGCCATTCGGATTCGGGATAAATGCATATGCATTTATCTATCCCGCGCGCGATATAAAACTGTTCGGAGAGACCGTCACGCATCTTCGCAGGCATGAATATTCTGCCTTTCGCATCCATTGTATGGTTATATTCACCCACGAACATGGTGTCCGGCCTCCTTTCTGACGCTCCACTTTCTGTTCGAAGCGCATTAATCGCTCCATTTTGGTGTTCAAACGCTCCATTTCGATGCACTTTCCACCACTACGGCTTTATTATAGCGCGAAAATTCTGATTTTGCAAGAGCCAAATTGATTTTTTACAGGTCGGATTTCAATTATGTCAAACGGAAAATCGGCATAAAAATCCCCAAAAGCCCTGTGTTTTCAATGCTTTTGGGGATCCGGCATTCACGCATTATGTCAGCGAACCTATGTTCGCGCGATTCTTAGAATTTTTGCGCAAAAAACAGCCGCAGAAAAACCATGAGTGTTTTTCTGCGGCTTTATTTTGTTTATATCAGTTGCGTTTCGGCGTTCGAGCCACAAGATATTGTGTTGTAAAATATGTACACCGTCATTTTCCGGACATTTTTCAGTCACGATTCATGTCAAGATCAATGCGGTAACTATAAAAATCCTTGCCTTTTACAACAGTGGTGCAGGCATAATCAACACCGCTCACCGAGGCATCGGGCCAAAGCGAAATGAAGCCGTCGTCCCACTGTTTTGCATCTCCGTTTTTATACAGTTTTGCATCATCGATATTTATATTCTGCATGAAAACGTTCTCATCGGTAGAGTGAATCGTCGACTTGACCCAGTCGGCCTTGTCATAAGTAGAACCGACCTTTCCGTCAGGTTCAACAATGACATTGTTCGGGTAATCGAGTGCGTAATCCTGATAGTATGCCGTATTGGTGCCATCGCATTTCAAGCCTTTGACCGTAAAAGTCTTTGTATCAAACAGCTTTGCGTCGTCCGTCAGGTCATAAATGTTTATAGTACACTTACCGTCCTCAAAAGAGCTGTCAAGCTCAATGCGATAATCATGTGTATCATTCAGCTGCTTCTGAGATGTATACCATCTTGCCTCGTCGGGATCGGTATTTTCATAGATATTATGAAACAGACGCCACTTTCCGTCCGTGCCGTCATAGCAGAGACCGGCATCAAAGCAGTTTATCCAGTAACCGCCCGCTTCTGACAGGACATCTATACCGATAAAAATGTAACCGTTAAGATGCTTGCCGTCGCTCTTGCGCTTCGTGTTTATGCGAATTTCGGACATACGTATATCGAGTGTCGCTTTGTTATAACCCTCAGGTGCATAAACACATACGGCAGGACCGTCATTGTCACCCATTTTTCCTGTATTTGTGTAATCAAGATTGGTGACAAGTGTCGCGTTTTCGGGAAGCGGTGCTTTTTCGAGTTTATCAACAGGCATTTTACTTTCCTCCTTGCTTTCTTCTTTCGATTCATCCACAGAAACCTCTTCGGATGCCTCTTTGGAAACAGGTTCGGTCAAGCTCGTGGTGTCAGATTGCTGTGTGGGAGAAGACGTGTCACTGTTGTCATTTGTGCACGCCGCTGTCATAAGTACTGATGCCGCAAGCAGACCGGCGATAATGATCTTTTTGTTCATAGCGATTCCTCTTTTAAGTTTGTGATATTCATGCGGATATTTTAACAGAAACAAATCAAAATGTCAATAAAATTATATGAAAAAGCTCAGATCGCTAAAGACCTGAGCTTTTTTTAATTCAAATTACGCCTTGCCGTTGCAGCCGAGAACGTCAACGAGCTTATGTCTGACAAGCTCTTTGATGTTTGCTCTTGCGGGTTTGAGATATTCTCTGGGGTCGAACTTATCGGGATGTTCAGCGAAGAACTGACGGATGGTACCGGTCATTGCAAGACGGAGGTCGGAGTCGATGTTGATCTTGCAGACGGAGAGTCTTGCTGCTTCGCGGAGCTGTTCTTCGGGAACGCCGATAGCACCGGGCATATTTCCGCCGTATTTGTTGATCATCTCAACATAATTCTGAGGAACAGATGAAGAACCGTGGAGAACTATCGGGAATCCGGGAAGTCTTCTGGAAACCTCTTCGAGGATGTCAAAGCGGAGCTGAGGCTTTGTGCCGGGCTTGAACTTGTATGCGCCGTGGCTGGTGCCGATTGCGATCGCAAGGGAGTCAACGCCGGTCTTAGAAACGAATTCCTCAACCTCCTCGGGACGGGTGTAAGAGGATTCGCCTTCGGCAACCTTAACTTCGTCCTCGATACCTGCGAGAGTACCGAGTTCGCCCTCGACGACAACGCCGTGAGCGTGAGCATATTCAACGACCTTTTTGGTCAGTTCAATGTTATCCTTGAATGACTTTGAGGAACCGTCGATCATAACGGAAGTAAAGCCGCCGTCGATGCAGGACTTGCAGGTCTCAAAGTCGGGACCGTGGTCAAGGTGAAGAACGATCGGGATCTCGGGGCATTCGATAACCGCAGCTTCAACGAGCTTCACAAGATAGGTGTGATTTGCGTATGCACGCGCGCCCTTGGAAACCTGAAGAATAACAGGAGCTTTCTCCTCCTTGCAGGCTTCGGTGATACCCTGGACGATTTCCATGTTGTTGACATTGAAAGCGCCGATGGCATAACCGCCGTCATAGGCTTTTTTGAACATTTCTGTTGATGTTACGAGTGGCATTTTGAATTTCCTTTCATTTATAAAAAGTGTTTGTAAGCAACAAATCAGGAAGCGAAATCAAGAGTGTTGTTGATTGCAGCTTCGATGGAATCCTTATTGGCTTCGTACTTGGAAGCGAACATATCAGTTCCGTCAACGCAGATAGTGTTGAGGAAATCACGGATACCGCCCCAGTTATAGATGGCACCGAGATCATAGACACGATTGTTGAAAATGAAGTCAAGCATCTGCTCCCCTTCTTCATCCTTCAGCTTCTGTGCCTTGAGAACACGCTCGTAGTAGTCCTTTTTCGTCGTTTCGGTTGAAGCGGCATTGAGAGCTTCAATTGCAAGAGCGGCGGTTTCGGGATCTTCGTTTGAAAGCGGAATGGCAACACAGGTTGCGTAGATTACGGATATATAAGAATGATATGTATCCTGTTCTTCGTTGAATTTCGGTGTTACAAGCAGACCGAAATTGCAGTCATATGCATTGGAAAGGCTGATTATATCGGAAAGCGAGATCGTGACAAAGAGAGCGCGTTTGTTTGCAAGCGCATCTCTTGCAGCGGCATAGCAGTTGTTGAAACCATCCTGCTGAGCCTGTGAGTTGTAGCCCTCAATATAAAGAGACGCCTCCGAGCTGAAGACAGAGGTGATCTTGCTGACGACCTCGGTAGCACGTTCATTATAAATCGCGAGATAAGGGATATCGTTGGAATCCTTGCGTATGAAGTTTTCGCCGGAACCGATGAAGAAGCTGTTGCTGTAATTGGCGTTGACATGGAGACCAATGTTATCCTTATAGGAGTAACCGGGTTCACCATCAGAATCGGAAGTTACCGCACGGGAAAGCTCCATCATTTTGTCAAGAGTCCACTTGCCATCTGCAACGAGGTCATAGGGATTCTCAAGACCGTTTTCCGCGACAACGTCACGGTTGAATATCATGCAGTGAGTTACATCCATCGAAAGGAGGGAGAAATCACCGGTAGTGAAATAAAGCTTTTTGTTGATAGAAAGGCTTTCGTTTGCGTTGTTATCCCAGTAAGGTTGGTCAAAACGGATCACATCATCATAATCACGAAGGTCATAGAAGCATCCGGAAGCAACGAGCGGACCCGCATCGGTCATCCAGGGGCAAACGACCTGGAACTCCTGTGAACCCGTGTTAATGGCGTTTGTAATATCGCTGGTCATCGTCGTCGTGCGGATTTCGCTGATCTTGATGCCGAGCTGTTCTTCAATCATTCTGTTGCGGCGTTCAACGGCATCGTTCATATAAGTGTATTTCTGATCCTCATCATTGGGACAGATTTCGATCGAACGGTATCCGTTTGAAACATCGGTTTGTGTGTTGACAAGGAATGTGACTTCCTTATCTGTATAGCGGTCGACAAGATGGTCGAGCGGACCGACCGAAACTTCGGGTTCGCTGCCGGAATCATCCGAAGTAGAGACGACTGCGTCGGAGTTTGAGGAGGGTGCGGAGCTTTCATTGGCGTCATTGTTGCAGGAAGCGAATGCGACAGCCGCCATCAAAAGCGCGAGAGCGAGAGCGGAAAAACGTTTCTTGTTCATAGCTTAATCCTCTTTCGGATATTTATTTGTAAGCATTATACCACGTCAAATTACACTTGTCAATGTTTTTTGCCATTTCGATACCCGCGCAGTGGAAATTTCCGACTTAATTTTTTTAGCCAAAACGATTTGGGGATTGATTTTTACGTCGAAACGTGTTATATTATATTTTGAGAGGAAAGCCGAACGCCTACCGTATCTGTCGGCAGAAGTTCGGCTCTCCTCTCCGATCACCCAGAGACGGCATCGGCGTTAAACACGCCATACTGTCAAAACATGAAAGGAACAGATTCTCTATGAAAGAACTCAAAGGTGCTTGCATAATCGGTCAGTCCGGCGGACCGACCTCGGTTATCAACGCAAGCGCGTACGGTGCTATCAAGACCGCTCTTGAGAATGAATGCATCACCAATGTATACGGTGCGTGCAACGGCATAAAGGGCGTGCTTGACGATCACCTCATCGACATGGGAAAGGAAGATCCCGATGAGCTGGCGTATATGAAGTATACTCCCTCGTCCGCTCTCGGCTCCTGCCGTTACAAGCTCAAGGATCCCGATGTTGACGATACCGACTACAAGCGTATTCTTGAAATCTTCAAGAAATACGATGTCCGTTATTTCTTCTATAACGGCGGTAACGATTCAATGGACACCTGCAACAAGATCTCCAAATTCATGCTCAAGAACGGCTATGAATGCCGTGTAATGGGCATTCCCAAGACAATCGATAATGACCTCGCCGGTACCGACCACTGCCCCGGCTACGCTTCCGCGGCAAAGTACATCGCAACCTCCGTCATGGAAATCTACCATGACGCACGCGTTTACGACACCGGAATGATCACCGTTATCGAAATTATGGGCAGAAATGCCGGCTGGCTCACAGCTTCCGCCGCTCTCGCCTCTGTCAAGGGCTGCGGACCTGACCTCATCTATCTTCCCGAAGTACCTTTCGATATGAATTCATTCATGGAAAAGGTCCAGAAAATATATGACACCAACGGAAAGTGCATCGTATGCGTTTCCGAAGGCATACGCGACAAGGACGGCAAGTATATTTCCGAATACGGCAATGACCTTTCCAACGCCAAAGACGGCTTCGGTCATGCGCAGCTCGGCGGTCTTGCTTCCTATCTCGCAAACGAAATCAAGAAGAAGACCGGCGCAAAGGTCAGAGGTATTGAGCTCAGCCTTCTCCAGCGCTGTGCCGCTCACTGTGCATCCCAGACCGATATTGACGAATCTTTCGCAGCAGGCAAAGCTGCCGTTGATTTCGCTACCCAGGGTATCACCGACAAGATGGTCGGCTTCGAAAGAAGTTATGTTGACGGTAAATACGTCTGTAACATCAAGCTCTTCGACCTCAGCATTGTTGCCAACACAGAGAAAAAGGTTCCTCTTGAGTGGCTCAATGAAACAAAAGACGGTCTCAACGAGAAATTCACCGAATATGCACTTCCCCTCATCCAAGGCGAAACAAAGCTCGTCAAAGAAGACGGACTTCCCCGTTTTGTAAGGCTGAAGAAAGTCAGAGTTCAGTAATTTCCGCATACAAAGACTCAAAAGCCCGATTCACGTTCCGTTCGCGTGAATCGGGCTTTTTGCGTTCATATCTGCAAA
>FR892189.1:0-1085 GCA_000433115.1 Ruminococcus sp. CAG:382 | reverse complement strand
TACTATGATTATGCTTCGCCGAATTCAACAGCGTGCTTTTTGCGGAAGAATTTATGTGCAAAGTACGAAGCAATCAAGAGCGGAATGCTGAGGAAGAAGTGCCAAAAATGCTGGAAAATACGAATCGCTCTTGTGGTCGAACTTGTGAGAGAAAATACACTGCTCGCATCGGTGAAAAGCAGGCAGAGGAAGGAAAGTGCGAAAGTCGAACCGCCGACAACGAGAAGCATTACCCACGCTTCAACTCTTTCCTCACGCATAATGCGGAAACCGACAGAGAAAAGGACGATGCCGAGAAGTCCGAGCCAGACAAAGCCGATGAAGGAACCGAAGCTGGGCAACTCGATTTTCGTTTCGGAGCCGAGAAGAAGACCTCTGAACTTTATCAATACCTTTTCGGTATTAGTCAATGATGATTCTTTTTTGGAAATGAGGTCAACCGTTTTATTCGCGATTACCTGAAGAATTATCGAAAGTGAGCCGACGATCATCATGATCCTTCCGATTAACGGCGCATTCTTGAGTTTCATTGTTACTCTGCTCCTTGAAATGTAAATCTAAGATAAAGTTATTATACAATAGACTTTCCCTTTTGTCAATAGGTAAGGCGGATAATTTCAAAAAAACGCCGTTCGCCGCCGAGTTATTGTTACCACTGCCCAAAGTCCTTTTCCGACAAGCGCGCATCGATGTGATAAATCAATATTTGAAATCCAAAACAGCAGTGTTGAATTGTGCATAATCACAAATGTCGATTTTTTTCAAAAAAAGGCTTGCAAAATGCCTCCGAATGTGGTATCATAACAGAGCTGTCCGAGAGGATACTATGCTGATGTGGCACAGGTGGTAGCGCACATCCTTGGTAAGGATGAGGTCATGAGTTCGAGTCTCATCATCAGCTCCATAAGAGCACTTGCATTTGGCAAATTCTCATAAGGATATTTTGAGAATCCATCTAAATCTGCCGATTGAGAGTGCAAACAAAAACACGCAGTATTCATTTCTGAATTCTGTGTGTTTTTGTTTACACTTTTCGTCCTTGAAAAACGGTCGAAAAACGGTATAATTAATTCAGAAAGAATAAT